>NZ_JADOTX010000001.1:2776801-3085334 GCF_015751765.1 Micromonospora ureilytica | reverse complement strand
GGACTTCCTGGAGATCGAGACGCCGACGCTGACCCGCTCGACGCCGGAGGGCGCCCGCGACTTCCTGGTGCCGGTGCGCCTGCAGCCCGGCAGCTGGTATGCGCTGCCGCAGTCGCCGCAGCTGTTCAAGCAGCTACTGATGGTCGGCGGCATGGAGCGGTACTACCAGATCGCCCGCTGCTACCGCGACGAGGACTTCCGCGCCGACCGGCAGCCGGAGTTCACCCAGCTCGACATCGAGATGTCGTTCGTCACCGAGGACGACGTGATCGACCTTGGCGAGGCGATCGTCTCGTCACTCTGGAAGGACCTGGCCGGGCACGAGATCACCCGACCGATCCCGCGGATCACCTGGCACGACGCGATGGCCCGGTACGGCTCGGACAAGCCGGACCTGCGCTACGGCGTCGAGCTGACCGAGCTGACCGAGTACCTGCGCGGCACCGAGTTCCGGGTCTTCGCCGGGGCGATCGACGCCGGCGGCTACGTCGGCGCGGTGGTGATGCCGGGCGGCGCGGCGCAGAGCCGCAAGGAGTTGGACGGCTGGCAGGACTGGGCGAAGGCGCGTGGCGCCCGCGGCCTGGCGTACGTGGTGTTGGACGCCGAGACCGGCGAGGCGCGCGGCCCGGTGGCGAAGAACCTCTCCGCCGAGCACCTGGGCGGGCTCGCCGACGCGGTCGGCGCCAAGCCGGGTGACGCGGTCTTCTTCGCGGCGAGCGCCACCACCCGGGAGGCACAGGAGCTGCTCGGGGCGGCCCGCGTCGAGATCGCCAAGCGGTCCGGTCTGATCGACGAGAGCGCCTGGGCGTTCTGCTGGGTGGTCGACGCGCCGATGTTCGAACGCACGGACGAGGGCGGATGGACGGCTGTGCACCACCCGTTCACCTCGCCGAACTCGGAGTGGGTCGACCGGTTCGAGGAGGCTCCGGACCGGGCCCTGGCGTACGCGTACGACATCGTCTGCAACGGCAACGAGATCGGCGGCGGGTCGATCCGTATCCACAGGGGTGACGTGCAGAAGCGGGTCTTCGACCTGCTCGGCATCACTCCCGAGGAGGCGCAGGACAAGTTCGGCTTCCTGCTGGAGGCGTTCAAGTACGGCGCCCCGCCGCACGGCGGCATCGCCTTCGGCTGGGACCGGGTCTGCATGCTGCTCGCCGGTGCCGACTCCATCCGTGAGGTCATCGCCTTCCCGAAGACCCGTGGTGGCTTCGACCCGCTGACCAGCGCCCCCACCCCGATCACCGCCCAGCAGCGCACCGAGGCCGGCATCGACGCCAAGCCCAAGCCAGCGCCCGCCGCCCACGCAGGAACGGCAGGCCCCGCAGCCCCGGTAGCAGACCCAGTCTGACCCCCCTTCGCGCCGTCGATCATGAGGTTGACGGGCCCACGCCTCGGCGTGTCGCTCGTTAACCTCATGATCGACGGCGGCGGTGGTAGGGGAGTGGGCTGGGATGCGGGTGCTTGTTGTCGGGGGTAGTGGGTTACTCGGGCGGTCGGTCTGTCTCCGGGGCGTCGGGGCCGGGTGGTCGGTTGTCGGGACCTTTCACTCCGGTGAGATCGCCGTGCCGGGGGTTGCGGCACGTCGGCTGGACGTGACCGACCGGGCCGCCGTGCGCGCGCTGGTCGCCGAGGTGCGGCCGGACGCCGTGGTCGGCACCCCCTATCGGTACGGGGACTGGGCGGTCACCGCCGACGGTGCCGCCCACGTGGCGCTCGCCGCCGCCGAGGTGGGTGCCCGGCTGGTGCACGTGTCCAGTGACGCGCTGCACGCCGGTCGACAGGTGCCGTACGCCGACGACGAACCACCCACGCCGGTGCACGCGTACGGTGCCGCGAAGGCCGCCGCCGAGACCGCCGTGCGGGCGATCGATCCGGGCGCGGCCGTGGTGCGGACCTCCCTGATCATGGGGGAGGGCAGCAAGCAGATCCAGCTCTGCCGGGACGCGCTCGCCGGCCGGGCCACCCTGTTCAGCGACGAACTGCGCTGCCCGGTCGACGTCGCCGACCTGGCCGACGCCGTGCTGGAATTGGTCGCCTCGTCGTACGCCGGTCTGCTCAACGTGGCCGGCCCGGACGCGGTCAGCCGGGCGGAACTGGGCCTGTTGGTCGCCGAGCGGGATGGCCTGGACCCGACCGGGTTGAAGACCACCACCAGCGCGGCCACCGGCCTGGTCCGCCCCCTCGACGTACGCCTCGACAGCTCTCGCGCCGCCGGCCTGCTGCGGACCCGACTGCGGGGGGTACGCGAACTCCTGGCACCCTGAGAATCATGCACACTTTCTATGCACAACTCTTGTGCATAGAAAGTGTGCAGAGATAGTGTGCGGTCATGGCGAACGATGAAGCGACCCCGCGGCCGGCACCGCGCGAGGTGCGGATCGACAAGCGGCAGGTCCGGGTACTGGCACATCCGCTACGGATGCGGCTGGTGGGCGCCCTGCGTGTGAAGGGGCCCGCCACCGCCACCACCCTCGCGGAACTGCTCGGCACCAACACCGGCGCCACCAGTTACCACCTGCGGCAACTCGCCGAGGTCGGGCTGGTCATCGAGGACCCCGACCGGGGCGGTGGGCGGCAGCGCTGGTGGCAGGCGGCTCACGACGTCACCAACTGGGAGCCGACCGACTTCGACGACGACCCCGACGCACGGGCCGCGATCGAGTGGATCCAGGGCGACCAGGTGCGGCTCCTCGTCGAGACCGCCGAGCGCTGGTTCGCGACCCAGCACGAGTGGTCCCCGGCCTGGCGGGACGGCTTCGGCATGAGCGACATCTTCATGACCATCCCGCCGGCCCGGTTGGAGGAACTCAAGACGGAGATGTGGCAGGTGCTGGAGCGCTACCACCGCGAGGCCGACTCCACCGACGCCGTCGACCCGGAGGCCAAGCCGGTACAGGTGTTCATGGCGGCCTACCCGTTGCGCGAGGGTCTGGCATGAGCGCGCTGACCGTACGTCAGGTCCGGCGTCGTTACCTCACGCTCTACGGTCTGCGTTGGCTGCCCACGGGTCTGATGATCCCGGTGATGATCCTGCTGATGCAGGAGCGCGGCCTGTCGCTGCCGCAGATCGGGCTGGTCGGCACGGCGCAGGGGCTGCTGGTGTTGGCCCTGGAGTTGCCCACCGGCGGGCTCGCCGACGCGCTCGGCCGCCGACCGGTGCTGCTCGCCGCCGGAGTGCTCAACCTCGCCTCGCTGGCGCTGTTCGCGGTGGCCGACTCGTTCTGGCTGTTCTTCGTGGTCTGGGCCCTGCAGGGCGTCTATCGAGCGTTGGACAGCGGCCCGTTGGAGTCCTGGTACGTCGACGCCACCCTGGCCGCCGATCCGGAGGCCGAGTACGAGCGCGGCCTCGGGTACGCCGGCACCGTCGTCGGTGGGGCCATCGGCGCGGGCGCCCTGCTCAGCGGCGGTCTCATCGCGCTCGGCCCGATCGGCCCGGTCACCGCGCTCACGGTGCCCGTGCTGGCCGCCATCGTCGCGCAGGCGGGAGCGCTCGTCGCGCTGGTCGTGCTGCTCGCCGAAGAGCGGCCGGCGAGCGGGGCCGCGGCGCTGCGGGCCTCGGTGGTCCAGGCGCCCCGGATGATCGGCCAGGCCGTCGGGCTGCTGCGCCGCTCCCGGGTGCTGCTGGCGTTGGTGGCCGTCGAACTGTTCTGGGGCTTCGGCATGGTCACCTTCGAGTCGCTCCTGCCGGTCCGGCTTGCCGAGGTGATCGGTAACCCGGAACGCGCGGCGGCGCTGCTCGGGCCGGCGAACTCGGCCGCCTGGATCGCCTCGGCCGCCGGTGCGGCACTGACCCCACTGCTGCTGCGCTGGTTCGGCGCCGCGCCGGGTGCGGCCCTGCTGCGCATCCTCCAGGGCGTGACGGTGGTCGGGATGGGGTTGTTCGCCGGGCCGATCGGCGTGCTGGTGGCCTACCTGGCCTGCTACGCCGTGCACGGCGCGTCCAACCCGTTGCACAGTGGGCTGCTGCACCGGCAGGTCGACGGCCCGTACCGGACCAGCGTGCTCTCGCTGAACTCGATGATGGCGCAGCCGGCCGGCGCGCTCGGTGGGGTGGTGCTGACCGCGCTCGCCGCCGCCACCAGCGTCAGCACCGCGATGGTGGTCGGCGCTGTGGTGTTGGCCGTCGCCGCCCCGCTCTACCTGCCCGCCTGGTTGGCCGGCCGGCGATCCGCCCCCGCCGTCGAGCCGACCGCGGTCCTCGCACCCGCCGAGCGGCAAGCCACCCAGTAGAACATCAGGCGAGGCGGAGCGTGCTGATCGGGTGGATGTTGGTGAAGCCGAGCCGGCGGTAGAGCCGCACCGCCCCGACATTGCTCGGGTAGACGCCGAGCCCGACGGTGTCGTATCGGGCCAGCAGTGCCCGGGTCATTCCGGCGGTCAGCGCCGCACCCAACCCCTGACCCCGCTGGTCGGGGCCGACGGTCAGGCCGGCAAGGAAGCCGATGTCGCCCCGACTGCGGTCCGCGCCGCACGCCACTAGCCGACCGCCGGCCCAGATCCCGTACCAGTCGACCACTCTGGGGTCGCCCGGCCGGGAGGTGGTGCTCGGGAACGCCTCGTCGATCAGCGTCGCCAGCGCCGGGTGATCGGCTTCGGTCAGCCGGACCACCCGTTCCTCGTCCGGCTGGATCGGCGGAGCCGTGCCGGTCCAGTGAAAGTCCCAGTCGGCGTGCTCGACCACCGCCAGTCGCTGCGACACCACGTCGGGCTCCAGCCGCGGCAGGTGCAGTGCCTGCCCGGTGCGCAGCACCCCGTCGGCGGCCAGCGCGACGCAGATCTCCAGCGCCGTTCCGGCCGGGCCGATCGCACCGCCGGCGGGGACGTGCTCGGGCGGCAACAGAAAGAGCACCGCGTCATCGCGTTGGTAGGCGCGCGCGGGCACTCCGTGCCAGAGCATGTGCCGGACGAACGGGTGGTGGCCGGTCACGGCCAGGATGGCGCTCCGGTCCGGGAGCACCTGATCATTGATGATCATGGCAGCCAGCCTAGGAGCCGACTGTCGAACGCCGCCGCCGGGCCGTCGCGGCGTGGCCACCTCCACCGTGGAGATTGGCGAGTCGACCGATTGGGTACATCACGCGCCGACCTACTGGGAACCCCCACCGGAGGACCGACATGCTCGCCATTCTCGCGGCCATCGTTTTTGGCTTTGCCCTGCTGCTCGACCTGCTCGACACCGACTTCGGCGCACCCGACCTGTTCAACTGGAACACCCTCGTGCTCATCGGGTTGCTTCTCCTCTCGCTCTACCTGGGCGGCGTGGGCAGCGGCCCGCGCGGCGGTGGCAGCGGTGGCGGCGGCCGCTGGTACCGGGGCCGTCGCCCCGGGCGTGGCTGACCGGAACCGATCACCGGTGGCGGGCCCGCGGCGCGATTCAGGCGTCGTGGGCCCGGCCCGGTACTGTCTTCGTGATGGAGTCCGACGCCCTCTTCTCCCTCGGTGAACCCGCCGGGTCGCGCAGCGCGCCCGCCGGTCCCGCCGGTGTCGACGGCTTCACCGCGGTGGCCGACGATTCGCCCCTGCCCGTCCGGATGCGCCCGGTGACCCTCGACGAGTTGGTCGGGCAGGAGCACCTGCTCGCTCCCGGCGCACCCCTGCGGCAGCTCGTCTCCGGCGGGGCTCCGATGTCGGTGATCCTCTGGGGCCCGCCGGGCAGCGGCAAGACCACCGTCGCGCACCTGGTGGCCGGGGCGACCGATCGCCGCTTCGTCGCCATGTCGGCGCTCTCCGCAGGTGTGAAGGACGTCCGGGCGGTGATCGAGGCGGCTCGCCGCCAGCGCCGTTCCGGCGGCCCGCAGACAGTGCTCTTCATCGACGAGGTGCACCGGTTCAGCAAGACCCAACAGGATTCGCTGCTCGCCGCCGTCGAGGACCGTACGGTCACCCTGCTGGCGGCGACCACCGAGAACCCGTACTTCTCGGTCATCTCACCGCTGCTGTCGCGGTGCGTGCTGCTCACCCTGCAACCGTTGGACGACGAGGCGGTGCGGGGCCTGCTGCGCCGCGCGGTCGCCGACAAGCGTGGCCTGGACGGCGCACTCGCCCTGACCACCGAGGCCGAGGACCACCTGGTCCGACTGGCCGCCGGTGACGTCCGTAAGGCACTCACCGCCCTGGAGGCGGCGGCGGCCTCCGCCACGGCCCTCGGCAGCGGGCGGATCGACCTCGCCACCGCCGAGCAGGCGGTCGACGTGGCGGCGGTGCGTTACGACCGCGACGGCGACGCCCACTACGACGTGGTCAGCGCCTTCATCAAGAGCATGCGTGGCTCGGACGTGGACGCGGCCGTGCACTGGCTGGCCCGGATGCTGGTCGCCGGTGAGGACGCCCGGTTCATCGCCCGTCGTCTGGTCATCTTCGCCAGCGAGGACGTGGGCATGGCCGATCCCGGGGCGCTGAGCGTCGCGACCGCCGCCGCGCACGCGGTCGAGTACGTCGGGCTGCCCGAGGCGCAGCTCAACCTCGCCCAGGCGGTGATCCACCTGGCCACCGCGCCAAAGTCGAACTCGGCCACCACCGCCATCGGCGCCGCGATCGCCGACGTCCGGGCCGGTCGCGGTGGGTCGGTGCCGCGGGGGCTGCGCGACGCGCACTACTCCGGCGCCCGAGGGTTGGGCCACGGGACCGGCTACCGCTACCCGCACGACGACCAGCGCGGCGTGGTCACCCAGCAGTACGTCCCGGACGACCTGGTCGGCACCGACTACTACCAGCCCAGCCCACACGGCGCGGAGCGGTCGGTGGCCAGTCGGCTGCCGCTGCTACGCCGGATCGTGCGTGGTCTGCCGGCCCCGGCCGCCCGCCCGGAGACGTCGACATCCGAGCCGTCCGTAACGGCGCAGACCGCGCCAGCGCTATCCCCGGGGGCCGTCCGTCCGACGACCGGCAAGGGTGCCCCCGGCACGATGCAGGACAGCGGCACCGACGCCGCAGGAGAGGGTCAACAGTGAGATCGCGTGGTGGGGACCGCCCGGACGACGAGGGCCCGGACGAGCGGCGCGATCCCCGCGCCAAGACCCGCCGTTGGGGTCGCGGCCGGGCGGCTGAGCCCGAGCCGGCGGAGCCGGTCGCCGGCGAGGAGTTCGGCTGGATCGACGACCTACGCTCAGCCAAGGAGCAACGCACCGAGCTGGGCCCGGACGGCGCACCGGCGGAGCCGAACCGGCCCCGCGGGGGCATGCCGCCGGCGGACCCTTCCGGGCCGCCGGCACAGCCCACCCCCCGTTCGCCGGCAGAGCCGGCCGGCGCGCGCGGCAGTGCGCCGGAGTCCTCGACGCCGCCGGCCCCGCGCCAGGGTGACCCGGGTGCCGCCGCCCGTCGGCCGGTCGACGGCCCCTGGCCGGGGGAGACGCCGCCAGTGGGCCGCCGCCCGGATGACCGGCCACCCGCCGGGGGCCCCGGCGCACCCGGGCAGCCGCCGCGCCGCGGCGTGCAACAGGTGCCCGGCGCCCGCGCTGCCGTACCACAGTCGTCACCCCCCGCTCGCCCGGGCGGGGGTGACCCGGCCGGCCCGCAGGGGCCTCGCCCGGCACCGGACGCCCCCGGCGGCCCGGTCCGCGCTCGCGGTGCGGCGGCCCCTCCCGGCCCACCCTCGGGCCCACCGGCCGCGGGCGCCCCGGCCGGTCGTCGCCCGGACGCCGCCGCTGCACCGGGCCGTCGCCCGGACGCCGCTGTTCCGCCGGGCCGTCACCAGGACCCCGCCGCACCCGGTGGGCATGCCGACGCGATGCCGCCGCTGCGCCGTCCGGACGCTGGCCCGCCGGGTCGCCGACCCGGCCCGGAGCAGCCGGTCGAGCCCGGCCGTGCCCGGCCGCCCGCCGACGGCACGCCCGGCGGTCGACGCGCCGCCGGCCCGGCACCCGACCCCGCGCGGGCCGCCGGAGCAGCGGCCGCCCCCGGCCCGGCCCGCTTCGACGGCGCGCCGGCTGGCGTCGTGCCGCCGACCGAGGACGGCCTGCGGCCCGACCCCGCCATCGATCGTGACCCGCGTACCGCCCGGCGTCGCCCGGGACCGGCCGACCCCGGTGCTCCCGAGCCCACCGGGCAGCGCGCCGCCGAGCGGGCCCGTCCGGCAGCCGGCGGGCGTCGCCGCGCCGCGGAACCGGACGAGCCGGTCGTGCCCCGTTCGGGTAACGCCCCACCGGTGCCCCGTTCGGGCAACGCGCCACCCGTGCCCCGCTCGGGCAACGCGTCGTCGGTGCCCGAGGCGACCGGCGCGCACAGCGGCGCACTGCCCACCGTCGGCCCCACCGTCGGCCCCGCCGACGGCACCGGTCGCCGCCGGGTCGTCTCCGACGAGCAGGAACGCCGAACGCCACCCGCTGGCGAACCCCGCCTGGACCGGGACCGCCCGGAGCGGCCCGCGGACTGGCTCCGGCAGGCCGGCCGCCTGCCACACACCGACCCCGGCCTGCCGGTGGTCAACCGTCGAGACGGCAGCCCGCCGGCCGGGGGTCGCCACCCGGCGCCGGCCGCCGGGCCGGGGGACCTCGCCGACCAGGCGTCCGGTCGACTCGCCGTGCCGGACCCGGCCGCCGAGCGCACCGCCGCCCGCCGGCCCGCCGGCCCGCCGGTCGACCCGGGCGCGGACGCACCGACCGGTCGTCGCGCCGTCCGGCCCGACGCGTCGGGATCCACCGGAGAGCAGGCACTGCCCTATCCGCCGGCGCCCGGTGAACGGCCCGCCCGTGGGCGGGGCGCCGCGGCGGTACCCACTCCGGACCCCACCGGTCGGCGCGGCCGTGCCGTGGAGGGGCCCGGCCCGGACGCACCGCCCACCCCGGATCCGGCCGGCCGACGACGTCGCCCACCAGCCGAGCCCGGCCAGGAGGGTACGGCCGGCTCCGGTCGACCCGGGCCGGCCGGCGACCACGGCGACGACCCCTACACCGGTGGGCGACCCGCCGCCGGTCCCGCGGCTCGGGGGGCCGTCCGCTCCGCCCCACCCGGCCGGGCCCGACCCATCCCCGGCGACGCGCCCGCACCCGGCGCCGTGCGCCGTGGCGTTGACGGCCCACCGCGTCCCGGCCCCGGTGTCGAGGCGGCACCCCGGGACGCGACCCGTCCGGACGGCCCGGCTCGTGCGGCGGTGCCGCCGGGTGTGGATGGTCCGCCACGTTCACGTCCGGACGGTCCGGCTCGTGCCGCCGTCCGCCCGCCCGGCGCGCAGCCGCCCACCGACGACCGGGCGGTCGGTGAACCGGGGCCGGCCGGTCCGGCCCGTGGTGGTGCGCCGGTCGGTCGACCCGCGCCGGCCGACCGTGCCGCCGGACGTGCCCTGCCTCCGAATCGGGAGCCCGGTCGTGCCGAGCCGAGCGGTGTCGCGCCCGTGCCGCCGCCCGGACGCGCCGGCGAGCCCGTCGGCGTGGCCCGCGCCGCAGCCGTGGTGCCGTCCGCGTCCGGCCCGGTCGACCGGCCGGCACCGGAGCCCTCCGACGGACCGGCGCTGCGTTCGGCCGGTCAGGACGTGCCGGACGACGACGCCACGCCGGGTGCCCGTTCCGAGGAACGCCGGCAGACCCGTGAACGACGCCGCCTGCGCGCGGCGGTGTTGGTGCTGGTCAGCGTCGTGCTGCTCGGTGCGGTGCCGCTCTTCTTCGGCATCCGGACGCTGAGCCGTGACCCGGTCTTCGACAACCTGGACCAGCTCGGCGTGCCCGGCTGGGCGGCCGCGAAGACTGTCGACGACGTCAGTGGCAGTCGCTGGTGCCTGCTCGACTGCCGGCTGCGTGAACGCACCGTGACCTCGGAGAAGGCGCCCAAGGAGACGGCGCAGGCCTACGAGGACGCGCTGCGCCAGGACGGGTGGCGGCCGTGGAAGGTGAGCCGCTGCCCGGAGCAGCAAACGAAGGGCAGCTACACCTGCTGGCGTCGCGACGAGTTGACCCTCGACCTGTGGGTACGCGAGCCGACCTGCGTGCCGCCGCCGGTCGACGGGGAGCCGGCAGTCGTGCCGTCCGCCGACCCGGCAGCCGACCCGTCCGCCGACCCGTCGGCCGCTGCGACCGAGTGCACCGGCTCGTTGGTGTCGGTGAAGGTGCGCAATGCGATCGACGACGAGCGGACCAGGCCGCAGCCGACCACCGACCCGTCACTGACCGGTGAGGATCCGTTCCCGACGGTCAGTGCGGACCCGCTGGGTGAGCTGACACCCTCACCGTCCTGAGGCGGCCTCCATCACGGACGGTAGGGTCTGGGGCTGGCGGGCACGCCCGCCACCGGTGACTGCCGACGGCTCGGCGACCGGTACGGGTGCCATGGTTGTGCGTTCCGGGGACGTCGGGTCCTGCGGAACTCTGCTTGAGGAGGACAGGCGTGGGCGACATTTTAGCGATCGCGGCGCTGGTCGCGGCATCCGCGTTCGCGGTGCTGGTGCTCATCCTGACGCTGCCCATCCTGCGGCTGCGGCACACGGTTGACGCCACCACCCGCATGATCAACGACCTCAATGATCGGACCGCACCGCTGCTCGGCGACGTGAACACCACTGTGAAGAACGTCAACATCGCGCTGGAGCAGGTGCAGACCTCGCTCGACGGTGTGAACCTCCAGTTGGCGAAGGTCGACACCATGACCAGCCACGCGCAGAACGTCACCGCCAACGTCGCGAACCTGGCCACCGTCGTCTCCGCCGCGGCCGCCAACCCGTTGGTCAAGGTGGCCGCGTTCGGCTACGGCGTGCGTAAGGCCGCCGCCGGCCGCCGGCACGCCGAGACCGAGCGTGAGGTACGCGACACCATCAAGCAGCAGCGACGGGCCGCGCGACGCGGCAACAGCTGACCGACCGGCGTACCAGGGGGTAGCGGGACATGAGGCGCTTGTTCTGGCTCGGTATCGGGGTGGCCGTCGGTGTGGTCGTGGTCCGCAAGGCGACCCGGACCGCGCAGTCGTACACGCCGGCGGGCATCGCCAGCTCGCTGACGGAATCCGCTGGCGGGCTCGTCGAGTCGCTGCGTAGTTTCGTGGAGGACGTCCGGGTCGGGATGGCCGAACGCGAGCAGGAGATTCACCACGCGTTCGCCCAGGGCGAGGCGTTCGACGACAAGTTCGCCGACCTGCGGGAAGACCCGCGCATCGGCGATCGAGAAATCTTTCCGGAGGAACACCAGCGATGAAGACGGCGGAGATCAAGCGGCGGTACCTCGCGCACTTCGAGGCGAATGGCCACACCGTGGTGCCGTCCGCTCCGCTGCCCGCCATCAGCGACCCGAACCTGCTGTTCGTCAACGCCGGCATGGTGCAGTTCGTCCCGTACTTCCTGGGTCAGCAGACGCCCCCGTACCAGCGGGCGGTCAGCGTGCAGAAGTGCCTGCGCACCCCGGACATCGACGAGGTCGGCAAGACCAGCCGGCACGGCACGTTCTTCCAGATGAACGGCAACTTCTCCTTCGGTGACTACTTCAAGGCCGGCGCGATTCCGCTGGCCTGGGAGTTGTCCACGAAGCCGATCGCCGAGGGTGGTTACGGGCTGGATCCGGAGCGGATCTGGCCGACGATCTACCTCGACGACGACGAGGCGTACGAGATCTGGCGGTCGGTGGGGGTGCCCGCCGAGCGGATCGTCCGCCGGGGCAAGGCGGACAACTTCTGGTCGATGGGCATTCCCGGGCCGTGCGGTCCGTCGTCGGAGCTGTTCTACGACCGGGGCCCGGAGTACGGCCGCGAGGGCGGCCCGGCGGTCGACGAGGACCGGTACATGGAGTACTGGAACCTCGTCTTCATGCAGTTCGAGCGGGGTCCGGGCACGACCAAGGAGGACTACCCGATCCTGGGTGACCTGCCGGCGAAGAACATCGACACCGGCATGGGCCTGGAGCGGATGGCCTCGATCCTGCAGGGTGTGGACAACCTGTACGAGATCGACGAGGTCCGGCCGATCCTGGCCCGCGCGGCCGAGTTGACCGGCAAGCGGTACGGCGCGCACTCCGGGCACGTGGCCAGCGAGTCGCACCCGGACGACGTCCGGCTGCGGGTGATCGCGGATCACGTGCGGACCGCGCTGATGCTGATCGGCGACGGGGTGACCCCGTCGAACGAGGGTCGCGGGTACGTGCTGCGCCGGATCATGCGTCGGGCGATCCGGTCGATCCGGCTGCTGGGCTGGCAGGACCGGGCGCTGCCCGAGTTGCTGCCGGTGGCCCGGGACTGCATGGCGCCGTCGTACCCGGAGCTGGCGACCGACTTCGACCGGATCGCGGACTACGCGTACGCGGAGGAGGAAGCCTTCCTGTCGACGCTGCGTGCCGGGACGACGATCCTGGACACCGCGATCGCGGAGACCCGCACGGCGGGTGGCTCCGCGCTGTCCGGGGCGAAGGCGTTCCAGCTGCACGACACGTACGGCTTCCCGATCGATCTGACCCTGGAGATCGCCGCGGAGCAGGGCCTCACGGTCGACGACGAGGGTTTCCGGCGGCTGATGGCCGACCAGCGGACCCGGGCGAAGGCGGACGCGCAGGCCCGCAAGACGGGGCACGTCGACCTGTCGGCGTACCGGTCGGTGCTGGACGCGGGCGGGCCGGTGACGTTCACCGGGTACAGCGAGGTGTCCCGCGAGTCGACGGTCCGGGCGTTGCTCGGCGCCGACGGCCCGCGCCAGGCGGCGACCGAGGGCGACACCATCGAGCTGGTGTTGGACACCACACCGTTCTACGCCGAGGGCGGTGGTCAGCAGCCCGACCAGGGCATGATCACGGTTGGTGGCGGGCAGGTCGAGGTGCTCGACGTGCAGCAGCCGGTGCCGGGCCTGATCGTGCACCGCGCCCGGGTGATCCGGGGCGAGGTACGCGCCGGTGAGGCCGGCTTCGCCGAGATCGACACGACCCGGCGTCGGGCGATCTCCCGGTCGCACACCGCGACGCACCTGGTGCACCAGACCATGCGCAACTTCCTCGGCGAGTCGGCCACACAGGCCGGGTCGCTGAACGCCCCCGGTCGGCTCCGGTTCGACTTCAACACCCCGACCGGGGTGTCGCCGAGCGTCCTGCGTGACGTGGAGCAGCAGGTCAACGAGGTGCTCCTGGCCGACCTGGAGGTGCACGCCTTCATCACCTCGTTGGACGAGGCGCGGCGGATCGGCGCGATGGCGCTCTTCGGCGAGAAGTACGGCGAGGAGGTGCGGGTCGTCGAGGTGGGTGACTACGCCCGGGAGCTGTGCGGCGGCACGCACGTGGCCCGCTCCGCCCAGCTCGGCCTCGTGAAGATCCTCTCCGAGTCGTCGATCGGCTCCGGTGTCCGTCGGGTCGAGGCGCTGGTCGGCATGGACGCCTTCGGCTTCCTGGCCAAGGAGCACCTGTTGGTGTCCCGGCTGGCCGAGTTGTACCGGGTGCCCAACGATCAGGTCGCCGACCGGGTGGAGCAGACAGTCACCCAGCTGCGGGACGCCGAGAAGGAGCTGGAGAAGCTGCGCGCCCAGCTGGTGCTGGGTGGCGCGGCGGCGCTCGCGGCGCAGGCCAAGGACGTGCGCGGAGTCGCGTACGTGGGCACCGAGGCGCCGGAGGGCGCGGCCGGCAACGATGTGCGCACGCTTGCCCAGGAGATCCGCGGCAAGATCGACCCGGCGCGACCGGCGGTCGTGGCGGTGGCCGCGCGGTCGAACGGTAAGGCGTCCCTGGTGGTGGCGGTCAACGCGGCGGCGCGGGGTCGCGGCCTGGCCGCGTCGGACCTGGTGAAGGCGGCGTTCTCCGGGCGCGGCGGTGGCAGCCCCGACCTGGCCCAGGGCGGCGGTCTGCCCGCGGCCGAGGCGCCGAACCTGCTGCTCACCGTCGAGAAGGCGATCACTGAGGCGTGAGTGACCATCACTGTGAGTCAGGGCGGGCCATGTGGTCCGCCCTGACTCGTACCCGGCCGGCGGTGACCGTCGGTGGCTGAGTTGACGCGCGGCGTGCGGATCGGCGTGGATGTCGGTCAGGTGCGAGTGGGTATCTCTCGCTCGGATCCGGACGGGATCTTGGCAACGCCGCTGGTCACCCTGGCCCGCGATCTCACGGCGGCGCCGGACGCGGTGCCGAGCGACCTCGCCGAGCTTGCCGCGTTGGTGGCCGAGCACGAGGCCGTCGGGGTTGTCGTCGGTCTTCCGGTCAATCTCGCCGGCAAGCACGGCCCTGCGGCCGTCCACGTGAAGGCGTACGCTGACCGACTGGTCGATGTGATAGCGCCTGTCCCGGTAACGCTCACTGACGAGAGGATGTCGACCGTGGTCGCTTCTCGTAGGCTTGCCGAGCGTGGCGTCCGAGGTAAACGTCAACGTGCGGTTGTCGATCAGGCGGCCGCGGTGGAGATCCTGCAGAGCTGGCTGGACGCGCAGCGGAGGCGGACGTAATGATCGACGATCTGGATCTTGGGTTCGACGAGCCGGAGCGGGGGGAGAAGGGTCGGCACCGGCGCGGCTTCCGCAAGCGCAAGAGCGGTTCCGGCGGCAGCAGCCGGGGCAAGACATTCCTGGCCCTGCTGATGGCCCTGTTCCTGCTGGGCGGCATCGGCGGCGGCGCGTTCTACGGCTTCGACCGCATCCAGAACTACTTCGTCACCCCCGACTACGACGGCAGCGGGGCCGGTGAGATCACCGTCGAGATCAAGAGCGGCGCGCTGATCGCCGACATGGCCGACGCCCTGGTGGCGGCCGACGTGGTGAAGAGCCAGAAGGCTTTCATCGAGGCGGCCGAGGCCAACTCGCGCAGCAAGAACATCCAGCCGGGCACGTACAAGCTGCGCAAGCAGATGAGCGGCGCGAACGCCGTGACCGCGATGCTCGACCTGAAGAACAAGATCGTCAACGGGCTGACCATCCCCGAGGGCCGCACGAGCTTCAACATCTACAAGCTGCTCTCCGAGAAGACCAAGATCCCGGTCAAGGACTTCCAGGCCGCCGCGAAGGACCCGGAGGCGCTCGGCGTCCCGGACTGGTGGTTCAAGCGCGACGACGGCAAGAAGGTCGTCAAGTCCATTGAGGGTTTCCTCTACCCGGACACGTACGAGATCCCGCCGAAGTCCACGGCCGAGAGCATCCTCAAGCTGATGGTGAACCGTTTCCTCTCGGTGAGCGGAGAGATGAAGTTCGCCGACCGGGTGCAGGAGGAGCGCAAGGTCAGCCCGTACGAGGCGCTGATCGTGGCCTCGCTGGCCCAGGCCGAGGCCGGCAACAAGGACGACCTGGGCAAGGTCGCCCGGGTGGCCTACAACCGGGTGTACGGCGAGTTCAACTGTAACTGCCTGGAGATGGACGTCACTGTCAACTACTACCTGGAGTCGATCGGCAAGCCGACCAAGTCGTCCAAGCAGATGACGGCGGCCGAGCTGGACGACCAGAAGAACCCGTACAACCGCAAGCTGCGCGGCATGATCCCCACCCCGATCAACAACCCCGGCAAGCAGGCCCTGGAGGGGGCGATGGACCCGCCGCCCGGCAAGTGGCTCTACTTCGTGGCGATCGACAAGCAGGGCCACTCGGAGTTCGCCGAGACGTACGAGCAGCAGAAGCGCAACGAGAACAAGGCTCGGGAGGCCGGCATCATCTGACCGGCCGGGTGCCGCGTAAGGGCTCCCCTCCCATTGCTGGTTGGAGTCGATCCCGGCGTGTGGGGGAGAGCGGAGAAATGATGTCGACCTTGACCGGCGGTGATCGTGGCGACGCGTAGGGCCGCAGTGCTGGGCAAGCCGATCGCGCACTCCCTTTCCCCGGTGATCCACACCGCGGGTTACGTCGCCGCCGGGCTGACCGGGTGGTCGTACACCCGGATCGAGTGCGCGGCGGCGGAGCTGCCGGATCTGGTCGCCGGCCTGGGCCCGGAGTGGGCCGGGTTGTCGGTGACCATGCCGGGCAAGGAGGCGGCGCTCGCCGTGGCCGACGCCGCGTCGCCGGTCGCCGCCGCCGTCGGCGCGGCCAACACGTTGGTACGCCGTCCGGACGGCTCCTGGTACGCGGACAACACCGACGTCGCCGGCATGGTGCGGGTGCTCACCGACGCCGGCGTGAGCGCCGGTGCCGCCGTGACGGTGCTCGGTGCCGGCGGGACGGCCCGCGCCGCGCTCGCCGCCGCCGCGCAGTTGGCCTGCTCGTCGGTGACCGTGGTGGCCCGCCGACCGGAGGCGGTCGACGAGCTGCTCCCGGTGGCCGACGCCCTGGGTGTCGCGCTGGCGCCCGCACCATGGGCCGACGCGCCCCGGCGGTTCTCCACCGCCGACGTGGTCGTCTCCACGGTGCCGAAGGGGGTCGCCGACCCACTGGCCGGCGCGGTTGCCTGGCGGCCGGGCGCGGTGTTCTTCGACGCCCTCTACGACCCGTGGCCGACACCGTTGGCGACGGCCGCCGACGCGGCCGGCTGCCGCATCGTCTCCGGTCTGGACCTGCTGCTGGCCCAGGCGATCGGGCAGTTCGAGCAGTTCACAGGCGTTACCGCGCCGAGGGCGGCGATGGCTGCCGCGCTGGCGGCGGCGCGCGCCGGCTGACCCGCCGGACGGACAGTCCAGAGTCGCGGCTTTCTTAGCTGACGGTTAAGACGCGCTTACGGGAAACTGTCCTACCTGCGACGTGCCCTGGTCATCGATACGCTGCTCACCGTTATGGACGCAGACACAGGGAGTTTCCTTGACCAGGCACGGACTGCACCGCATCACCCGGTTCCGTTCCGGACCCCGGCGTAAGGCGATTGCCATCGGCGTGGTCGGTGGCTCGGTGGTGGCCGGCATCGTGGCGACCATGATGCCGCTGCTGGCCAGCGACGATCTGTCGATGCGGGCGGCGGCGGACACCACCGCGACCGCTGTGTCGCAGGACGGTGACAACGCGGCCAAGACGACGCTGGCCACCTGCGCGACGCGCTGCGACGGCAACCCGCGTGGTGGCCGCGAGGCGGTCATCGAGTTCGCGGTGACCACGGTTCCGGCTGCTGCGGTCAACATTCGGGCGACGCTGCGGGTGCACGCCTGGCAGCAGTTCGCGGCCACGGTGACCGCGCACGCCTCGCCGCTGAGCGCCCGCGAGTCGCGGCCTCCCCTGACGTCGGCCGGCGCCGCACTGGACAGCGTGACGAGTGTGTCCAAGGGCCTCAACGAGTGGGACGTCTCCAAGCTGGTCACCGGCAACGGCAGCTGGACGGTGTCCCTGGCGCAAAGCGGGCTGGAGAGCCGGATCTACTGGGCGTCGGCCGAGAACCGCAACCCGGACCTGCGGCCCAGCCTGCTGATCAGCTACGACCTCGGGGCCAAGCCTTCGCCGGTGACGACCACCCGGCCGGCGCCCCCGCCGTCGCCCAGCGCGTCGCCGACCACCGCCGCACCGAAGCCGTCGCCGACCATCGCCCCGACCCGGACGGCGACGCCGAGCGCCAGCGGCACCCTGCCGTCCGGCAAGTGCGGGTCCGTCTCGGACAAGCTCGTCCCGTCCTGTGGCGCCTGGTGGGGCATGTACTCGCCCGCCGGGGCGGCCGGCGGCTGGGACCACGGCAAGGCCGTCACCGACGTGGAGTCGCAGGTCGGGCGCAAGTTCGACATCGTGCACCGTTACCACGACTTCTCCAACTCCGGCAGCAACGGCGCCTTCCCCGACACGTACGAGTCGCAGCAGATGCGCGAAGGCCGGCTGATGTTCTTCGCCTGGGAGTCCCGTGACTTCTCCGCCGGCACCACCCTCAAGTGGTCCGATGTCTACGGCGGCAAGCAGGACGAGACCATCGACGCGGTCGCGGGCCGGATCCGGGCCGCCGGGGTGCCGGTGTTCATCGGCTTCGACCACGAGCCGGAGGACGAGCCGAACAAGGGCAGCGACGCCGACTTCGTCCGCGCCTGGCGCTATGTGCACGAGCGGTTCGCCAGCGCCGGCGCGACCAACGCGGTCTGGGTCTGGACGATGATGGGCTGGTCCGGGCACTACTCGCGGTACGCCGGCCTGTACCCCGGTGACCGGTACGTCGACTGGGTCGCCTACGACCCGTACAACTTCCACGTCTGCAACGGCAGCACGGTGTGGAAGAGCCCGAGCACGACTGTCGGTGGCTTCTACCGGTGGCTGGACGACAACGGCATCGGTGCCGGCAAGCCCCGGATGCTCGCCGAGTTCGGCACCAACTTCGACTCCAGCGATCCCGGTGCCAAGCAGCGCTGGTTCCAGGAGTTCCCGGCGGCGCTGAAGGCGCACCCGAAGATCAAGGCGGCGATCTACTTCAACTCGGCAGGCATGACCAGCCGCACGTCGACCTGTGACATGACGATGAACCACGACGCCTCGGCGGTGGCCGGCTTCGCGCAGGCTGGCAAGGACTCGTACCTGCGGCAACCCACCGGGGGTAGCCGCTGAGGACCCAAATGAACTGACAAAACGGCGTTCGCCGGGGGTCGGACACCCGATCCTCCGGCGTTCTGTCGGCTTGCGGATTCATGCACCGCCCAATCGGCGGATTTTGTTAACCAGGCTGGACGAGGCACGCTACCTCGGGTTCTTATCCAATCTGGAGGCGCAGCGTGCCCAAACTCTCGCACTTGTGGCGTTCCGCACGACGACGTCGTACTCGGGCGGGGATGGTCGCGTTGGCGATCATCGCCGCCGCTCTGGGTGTGCCCACGACCGCGTCGGCCGCGGTGGTTCCGGTCCCGGTGACGGCGACCCTGGTGTCGGCGAACCCCGCCGACGCGACCCCGCACGCGCGAGACGGTGAGACCCGTGCCTTCGCGCAGGTGGGCAACACGGTCTTCGTCGGCGGCAGCTTCACCCAGCTCCGGCAGACCGCCAGTTCCGCGTGGATCACACAGCGGTACCTCTTCGCGTACGACCGGACCACCGGCACCATGTCGACCACCTTCCTGCCGGTGCTCGACGGCGCGGTCAACACCCTCCTCGCCGGCCCCGGCGGCACGCTGATCGTCGGCGGCGCCTTCAAGAACGTCAACGGCGTCTCCCGGAAGAACCTGGTGGCGCTCAACCCGTCGACCGGCGCGATCATCGACAGCTGGGTCGGGCGCTCCGACGGCGGCACGGTGCGTGACCTGGCGCTGCACGGCAACTGGCTGTACGTGGCCGGCGCGTTCAACTGGCTCAACGGCACCGCGCACGCTGGTCTGGGCCGGCTCAACGCGACCACCGGCGCGATCGACCCGAGCTTCAGCATCGACGCGACAGTGGGGCGGCACAGCACCACGTCGTACGTCTGGACCATCGACGTGGCGCCGGACGGCGACACCCTTGTCGTCGGCGGTAACTTCACGCTCGTCAACGACCTGCCGCGCAACCAGATGGCGTTGGTGGACGTCTCCGGGACCCCGACGGTGCTCGACTGGAGCACCGACAAGTTCGTCCCGCCGTGCGCGTCGCCGACGACCTTCGTGCACTACGTGCAGGACGTGAAGTTCGGTGCCGACGGCAGCTGGTTCGTGGTCGGCACCAACGGCGGCGCCGGCTGGCCGACCGCGTACTGCGACGCCCTGGTCCGCTTCGAGACCGCCGCGCGGGGCACTGGCCAGCTCGCCACCTGGGTCGACTTCACCGGCAACGACACCATCACCTCGGTCGAGGTGGCGGACAATGTCATCTACCTGGGCGGGCACTTCCGCTGGGTCAACAACCCGAACGCCAGCGACAACGCCGGCCCGGGCGCTGTCGACCGGCTCGGCATCGCGGCCGTCAGTCCGGCGACCGGCATGCCGGTGAACTGGAACCCGCGCCGTAGCGGCAGCGCCTCGATGCCGTCGGGCACCAGCAACTGGGGTTCGTCGGTGCCGGTGCTCTGGCGCGGCTCGGACGGCCTCTACTTCGGGCACAACTCCGACGGCATGGGCGAGGAGTACCACGGGCGGCTCGGCATGTTCCCGCTCGCCGGCGGACGCACCTTCACCGCGAAGAACCCGCCGTCGGCCACCACCGGCAACCTCTACGTGGGCACCGCCTCGGGCACCGTGGCGAAGGTGCCGTTCGACGGCACCACGCTGGGCACCGCGACCAGCGTCAGCCAGCCCGCGTACACGGCGGCCGGCGCGACCTGGCGGGTGGACGACCGGATCTACTGGTCGCACACGGTGGCCGGCACGCCCACCGGTAGCCGGATCGACATCTCGCTCTTCGGCGGGGGCGCGATCGGCTCGCCGTGGGAGGCGTCCGGCTACAACGACTGGTACAACCCGGCGTTGCTGACCGGCGCCTTCTTCCTCGATGGCCGGCTCTACTACACCCGTACCGGGGCCAACAACCTCTACTACCGCTACTTCGAGATCGACGGCAACTACCTGGGTGCCACCGAGTTCACCCTGCCGACGACGGGTGTGACCTGGTCCGCGGTGCGGGGCATGGCCTGGGTGGGCGGCCGGATCGTCTACGGCGCAACCGACGGCTCGTTGCGCAGCGTGCCGTTCGACCCGACGGCCGCGCCAACCGTGGTGGTCAACGGCACCACGGCGACAGTCGTCAGCACCGCGACGCCCGAGTTGTCCTGGTCTACTCCATCGACGTTCTTCTCCGTACAGTAAGGGTCAACCGTTCGTGACGGAGCATCGGTAGATTGTTCACGTTGGGCCGGTGGCGGGCACCACCGCCGCCGGCCCGCGACGGTGGGGGAGGGTCGTTGCTCGGCGCCGCTGGCATCCGAACGGGACGCGTGGTGCGTCTGGTCTTCGCGGTCAAACGCGGCTGGTACAAGCTCCGTTACCGACGGTTGACGCTCGGTCGGGACGTGGAGATCCGGGGTCGGATCCGGTTGCGGCGCGGGGTGCGCGTGACCATCGGTGACCGCACCCGGTTGAACAAGCTCGTCCGCTTCGCCGGCCCCGGCGAGGTCCGCGTCGGCGCCGACTGCCTGCTCAACGCCACCTGGATCGGCACCTGGACGTCGGTGACGGTGGGGGACCGGTGCCTCCTGTCGGACTGCGAGCTGCTCGACAACGACTTCCACAACCTGCCCCCGGAGCAGCGGCACGCGCCGCCCAGCCCGCTCACCCGGGCCCCGATCGTCCTCGAGGACAACGTCTGGGTCGGCGCGCACGCCCTGGTCCTGAAGGGCGTACGGGTCGGCCGGGACAGCGTCGTCGGCGCGGCGACGGTGGTCCGCACGGACGTACCACCCGGCGTCGTGGTCGTCGGCAATCCTCAACAGACGGTGAAGAAGTTCCATGACTGATGCAGCGCCCGCTCCCTGGCCCACGGACGGCCCGTCCTCCGGCACCTCGCGTGCCGTGACACTGACCGACCTGCTGCGGGTGCCGATGCACCGGTTGCGGTTGGTGGGGGCGGTCGCCACGGTCGGTCTGCTGCTCGCGCTCGGCTACGTGCTGCTGGTGCCGGCGGCGATGAGCGCGAGCGCCGTGGTCGCGGTCCGGCCGGTGGTGACCGACGCCTTCACCCCCAGCGGCGCGGGCGCCGACCGTGCGGTCAACATGAACGTGGAGAGCGGCATCGCCACCGGCACCGAGGTGGTCCAGCGGCTCGCCGACTCGGCCGGCGGTGACCCGCGTGACATCCGCAACGCGCTCGAGGTCGAGGTGCCCACCGGTGGGCAGATCCTGCGCTTCACCTACCAGGCGGGCGACGCGCACCGGGCCGTGCAGAGCGCCAACATGGCCGCCGAGGCATACCTGAACGTGCGTCGGACCATGTACGAGCAGCAGCGCGCCGAGATGCTGCGCTCCTACGACGCCAGCATCACCAAGGTCGTCGCCCAGCAGGTCGCGTTGCAGAAGCGGGCGAACACCGCCAAGGACACCGCCGCGGGTGACGCGTTGGTGGCCGAGCTGGCCGGCATCAACAACCAGCTCACCCAGCTCAACGCCGCCCGTACCGAGATCGCGGCGGTCGACGTCAACCCCGGCTGGGTGACCCAGACCGCCGAGAAGGCGCTTGTCACCTCCGCCGGGCACCGGCCGTTGTACCTGGTCGCCGGCCTGCTCGGTGGCGCGCTGGTCGGCGTCGTGCTGGCGTACCTGTGGGAGTCGACCGACCGGCGGGTCCGCTCGGTCGCCGACGGTCGGGAGGCCTCCGGCCTTCCGCTGCTCGGCACGGTGCGCCGACCGGCGTTCCGGGGTAGCCCCCGGGCGGTCGACGCCGACGTCCGGTACGTGGCGATGGCGGTCGCCGAGCGGGTCCGGCAGCCTGCCCGGGTCGCGCTGGTCACCGCCCGGGAGGACGCCACAGCGCTCACCGCCGGGCTCGCGGTGGCGCTCGCCGTCGACGGCCGGGAGGTCTTCGTCGCCGACGACAGCGGACGGATCGAGCGGCTGCGCGCCAGCGTGCTCGCCGACCGGGGACGGTTGCCCATCGACCCGTCCCGACCGCTGGTGCCCAAGCCCCGGCCGGCCGGCAGCACAGCGGCCGTCGATGCCGCCACCACGGACAGCACGGCCGCCCGCCGACCCTCCCCGCACCCGCCCGGCGCCCGCCCGTCCACCGACCCGGACGCCACGCTGACGCTGCCGCGGGTGTCGTCCGCGCGCCCGGAGAACAGTCGCGTCGTCACCCCGGACGAGGTTGCCGTGGGCGTGGGCAGCGTCCGGTTCGGCACCTGGCGGCAGGGTGCGGATCACGGGCTGGTCCTGTTCAACGCCCCTCCGGCGGAGTCCGACGAGCGTGGCGTGGCCGTGGCCCGGCAGGGCAGCGCGGTGGTGGTCGTCGAGCGGGACCGCACCCGGCAGAGCGACCTGCGACGCCTGGTGGAGAGGCTGCGTGCCGCCGGGGTCACCCCGCTGGGCTTCGTGCTCACGCGAAACGGCCGGGCCTGAGCGTGTCGGTGACCCGCGCCCCGGCGACCGAACCACCGCCCGGAGGCGCTCCGCAGGAGGTCGCGCCGGTGCCGGCGCTCGCGCCGCCGCAACTGCCGCTCTGGCCGCTGTCGATGATGTTCGGCCTGGTGCCGCTCTGGTGGCTGCTCGGTGCGTTCTACCTCGGCTGGCCGCTGCTGGGTGCGCTGCTGCTCGCGTTGCTGCTCACCCGGGGGCGCGTGCCGCTGCCCCCGGCGGCCGGCATCTGGCTGCTGTTCCTCGCCATCGTGGTGGTCAGCGCCACCCAACTGTCGTCGCCCGCGTCGCTGCTCACGTTCGCCCTGCGGCTGGCGTTCTACCTGACCGCGCTGGTGGTCGGCGTCTACGTCTACGCCGCCGCCCGGGAACGCGCCAGCCTGGTGGCGGTGCTCACCCCGCTCTGCGCGTTCTGGTTCGGGCTCGTGGCGCTGGGCTGGCTCGGGGTGCTGGTGCCCCGGCTGGCCATGACGACCCCGATGGAGGTGCTGCTGCCCGGCGGGGTGGCCGGCACCCCGTTCATCCAGGACATGGTGCACCTCACCACCGCTGAGTTCAGCGCCCGTTCGCTCAACCCGATCTACCGACCGGCCGCGCCGTTCGCGTACACCAACAACTACGGCAGCGCGTACGCCATGACCCTGCCCTGCGTGGTGGCCTTCGCGATGCTGCGCCGGCGCGGGTTGCTGCGCTGGGCGCTGCTGGCGTCGCTGCCGCTGTCGCTGGCGCCGGCGTTCCTCACCCTCAACCGGGCGATGTTCCTCAGCCTCGGCGCCGGGCTGGCGGTGCTCGGGGTGCGGGCCAGCCTGCGCGGCAACGTCCGGGTGGCCGCGTCCATCGTCGGGGTGGTGGTGATCGGCGCGTTGGCCACGCTGTTCATTCCGATCACCGAGCTGATCAGCAGACGGGTCGACTCCAGCGACACCAACACCGACCGGCTCTCGCTCTACACGGAGGTGATCCGCCGGGTGCAGGAGTCGCCGTGGTTGGGCTACGGCGCTCCGGTGAACGTCGACACCGTGTCGGCGGCCGCGCCGATCGGCACCCAGGGGCAGCTGTGGATGGTGCTGTTCAGCCATGGCGTACCCGCGCTCATCTGTTTCCTGGCGTGGTTCGTCGCCGCCGCGGTGATCTGCGCGCGGGCGACCTCGGCGGCCGGGCAGTGGCTGGCTGTGGTGCCTGTGGTCTGCCTCGTGCAGGTCCCGTTCTACGGCATGGCGAACCAGAACCTGGCTGTCGCGTTCTTCGCGGTCGCCTTCGCGATGGCGCTGACCGAGCGTGAACGGCTGACCCGGTTGGCCGGGTCGTCGCCGACGGCCGCGCGGAGAGCGCCGGTGCCCGCGTGACCGCCGCCACCCGACCGCCGGCCGGCGCCGGCGGGGGCCGGTCGACGCCCGAGGACCAGGCCACGCTGTCGCCCGCCGGGGAGGCCGGCTCGGCCGAGACCCGCCGCAGCGCGCGTAGCGGCGTGGCCGGACTGCTCGGCGCGGCCACCAGTGGCCTGTTCGGGTTCGTGCTGGCCGTCGTGATCACCCGGGGGTACGGCACGGCCGGCGCGGGCGCGTTCTTCGCCGCGATCGGGGTCGTCACAGTGGCCACCGCGATCTGCACGCTCGGCGCGGAGACCGGTCTGATGTGGGCGCTGCCCCGCCGCAGCCTCGGGGTGCGCGGTGACGCGGCCCGGGTGCTCCCGGTGGCGCTGATCCCGCCGCTGCTGACCGGGCTGCTGGTCGCCGGCGCGGGAGTGCTGGCCGCCGACACGCTCGCGCCCCGGCTGCTGCGCGGCTCCGGCGCGAGCGGGGACGCGCTGCTCACCGTCACGTTCGCCGCGGTTCCGGTGGTGGTCGCGATGACCCTGCTGCTGGCCGCGCTGCGCTGCGTGCGGCCCATCCGGGCGTACGTCGGGGTGCAGTTCCTGCTGCTGCCGGTTGCCCGCCCGGTGCTGGTCGGCGCCGCCGCGCTGGCGGGTGGTGGCCTGCTCGCCGGCATGACCGGTTGGTTGGTGCCGGCGGCGTTGGCGCTGCTGGCCTGCCTCACCCTGGTCGCCGGCCCGCTCGGGCTGGGCCGGGGCGCGCCGCTGCGTCCGCGCCGCGCCGACTGGTCGACGTTCTGGCGCTTCGCGCTGCCCCGGGCTGCCTCGGCGGCCATCGACGCCGGCAGCATGTGGGTGGGTGTGCTGCTCACCTCGGTGCTGGCCGGGCCGGCGGACGCCGGCGTGTTCGGCGCCGTCGGCCGGTACGTGCTGGCCGGTCAGTTGGCCATGCAGGGGCTGCGGGTGGCGGTGTCTCCCCAGTTGTCCCGGCTGCTGGGGCGGGGCGAGCGGGCCGCGGCGGCGGCCGTGCACCGGCAGTTGACCACCTGGGGGCTGGTGCTGTCCTGGCCGGTGTACCTGCTGCTGGCGGTCTTCGCGCTGGCCTTCCTCCAACTGTTCGGGCCGGAGTTCACCGCCGGTGTGCCGGCGATGACAGTGCTCGCGCTGGCGATGTTGGTCAACACCGGCGTGGGCAACGTGCAGAGCCTGCTCCTGATGGGCGGGCGCAGTGGGTTGCACCTGGTCGCCACCGTGGCCGGGTTGACGGTGACCGTCTCGCTGGGTCTGTGGCTGATCCCCCGCTACGGCGCGACGGGCGCGGCGGTGGCCTGGGCGGCCGGTATCGCCACCGAGAACCTCACCGCCGCCGGGTTCGCCCGGTCGGTGGTGCGGGAGCCGCTGTTCGACGCCACGATGGCGCGTGCCGCGGCGGCCACGATCGCCGGTGTGGGCCTGGCCGCCGGCGCCGGCGTGCTGGTGGGCGGTCGCGGCCTGCCCGGCCTCGCGGTGGCGCTTGTGGTGCTGCTGACCGGCTGCGTCGGCATGTTGACGTTGCCCCGGGTGCGCGCCGGCATCCGGGGGACCATGAGGCAGATCCGTGGAGGGGACAACGCGGCCGCGGCCGCCGAGACCACCTCGGCATCGACGAGAGGTAGGTGAGGTCCGTCGTGGCGTCCATCCGTGACCGGGTCAAGCAGTTGGTTCCGACCCAGGTGACCACCCGGGTGAAGGAGTCGCTTGTCGACTACGGCGTTCGCACGAGCGATCGCCGGCCGCTGCCGGACTTCCTGATCATCGGGACCAAACGGGGTGGCACCACCTCCCTGTGGAACTACCTCATCCAGCACCCGTTGGTGCCCCGGCTCTTCCCCGCGTGGAACACCAAGTCGGCGCACTACTTCGAGGAGCACTGGGGTCGCGGCGAATCCTGGTACCGCTCGCACTTCCCGACCGAGCGGCACCGCGAGGCCCTGGCCAAGCGGCACGGGGGGCCGGCCCGCGTCGGTGAGGCCGCCCCGCTGTACATGTTCCACCCGCTCGCCGCGCAGCGCGTCGCCGCGCTGATGCCGACGGTGAAGCTCATCGTGCTGCTGCGGGACCCGGTGGAGCGGGCGTACTCGCACTGGAAGGAACGCCGCACCCACGGCATCGAACCACTGGACTTCGCCGCCGCGCTGGCGGCCGAGCCGGAGCGCACGGCGGGGGAGCGGGAGCGGTTGATCGCCGAACCGGAGGCGTTCAGCGAGCCGTACGACTGGTACACGTACCGGGCCCGGGGACGCTATCTGGAGCATCTGGAGCCGTGGCTGGAGCGCTTCGACCGCGAGCAGATTCTCTTCCTGCCCAGCGAGGATCTGTACCGCGACTCCCGCGCGACCTACCGGCGCACCCTGGACTTCCTCGGTCTGCCGGCGTACGACCTGCCCAACTTCAAGGTCTACAACGATCGGCGTTCGGCACCGCTGGAGCCGGCGGTGCGCGCCGAGCTGACCGACTACTACCGGCCGTACAACGACGCGTTGCGCGAGCGGCTCGGGCTGGACCTCGACTGGGCGGACCGGGCGGCGTGACGACCCGGGTGGGCCCGGCCACCGACCCGCGTTCCCGGGTGGACGGCCTCGGTTGGGTGAGTCGTGCGGTCTTCCCGGACGACCGGGTCGGCCTGACCGTGGACGGGGCCCCGCCGGCCGGTCACCAGGTGGTGGCCCGGTACGCGGTGGTGCCGTCGGTCGCCCGGGCCCGGTTCCTGGTGCCGTTGGGCGCGCCCCGGGCCGGGGCGGCGTCCCTGTTGGCGTACAACGCCCTGCGGCCACCGAAGGTGCGCGCGCTGCGGGCGGTGCTCGGCGGGCTGGCCCGGTTCGGTCGGGTGGGGCTCGCGCCCTTTCCGACGTTGACCGTCTCGGTGCCGGCCGGCGTGCCGGCCGCGGAGCTGTTGCTGAGCGAGCGGCTCTCCGCCGACCTGGGTGACACGCCGCTGCTGGCCGCGTTCGGGGTCCGTCCACCCGACCCGAACGGCAAGCCCACCCTGCAACTCTTCAGCGCCGACGGGCGCCCGCGTGGCTACGCGAAGATCGGCTGGAACGACGCGACCCGGGCGCTGGTCAGCGCGGAGGCGGCGGCGCTGCGGGCGTTGCGCGCGGTGGTCGGCGTCGCCGACCACCCGACGCCGCCGAGGCTGCTCACCGAGACGTCGTGGGCGGGCCAGGTGGTCGCGGTGATCGAGCCGTTGCCCCCGGCGGTACGCGGTGTGCCGGTGGACGACCCACCACGGATCGCCGCGCTGCTAGCGGTCGCCCGGCGTGGCGGTCCGGCGGGTACACCTCGACAGCTTGTCGACTCGACCTTCCTGCACCGGCTGGCCGATCAGGCCGGCCGGGCCGCGGCGACCGAGCCGGCCGGTGCGCGGGCGGTCGCCGCGGTCTCCGCGCTGGCCAGCCGGCATGGCGACACCAGTGTCGAGTTCGGTCACTGGCATGGTGACTGGGTGCCCTGGAACCTGGGCTGGCACGCCGGTCGGTTGGTCGCCTGGGACTGGGAGCACAGCGGGCCGGACGTGCCCGTCGGGTTCGATCTGGCGCACGACGCGTTCCAGCGGGCACTCGTGCTGCGGGGGGAGCCGGCCGACGCCGCCGCGTCGGCCGTGGACGGGTATCTGAGCCGGCACGGCGAGCGGCTCGGCCTCGACGCGGCCCAGCGCCGGCTCGTCGCCGACGCGTACCTGGTGGAGATGTGGTTGCGGACCTGGCGGCTGGCCGACGCGGGCGCGGGCTGGAACGCCGCACTGCATCCCGCACTTTTGGACGTCATCGAGAAAAGACATAGCGGCTGATCGGGAGGAATCGCGGCGGCGAAGGCGCGCCGCAGAGTAACGACAAAATCGCAGGTGGTGATGACGATCGATGGGCCTCGGACGTTCGGCGAACCGAACCGCCCGCCGAGGAGATCGTCATATCGGCCGGTCGCGCTATTCAACGACCGTGAATCGTGTGATCTGCTTCTGCCTGGCGTGAACCGGAATTCCAAGCGAACTTGTGGGGAGTCGCGTGGACACGAACAACGACGACAGTGGGGCGCCGGTGCTTCTGCTGGTCGGCTCCAGCGGCGGCCATCTGGCCCAACTACTGGCCCTGCGGCCCTGGTACGAACAGTGGCGGCGCTGCTGGGTCACCTTCGACACCCCGGAGGCGGTGTCGCTGCTGGCCGGCGAGGACCTGGTTCCGGCGCACCACCCGACCACCCGCAACGTGCCGAACCTGCTGCGCAACGCGCTGCTGGCCTGGCGGGTGCTGCGGGCACGGCGGGTCGCCGCCGTGGTCACCACCGGCGCCGGGGTGGCGGTGCCGTTCGTGGTGCTGGCCCGGCTGCGGCGCATCCCGACCGTCTACATCGAGGTGTACGACCGGATCGACACCCCGACGTTGACCGCTCGGCTCTGCCGGCCGTTCCTGTCCGCGATGCTCGTGCAGTGGGACGAGCAGCGCCGGCAGTACCCCGAGGCGACAGTCGTCGGGACGCTGCTGTGACGGGGGAGACGGGCACCGCCCGACGTCCGCAGCCCTGGCCGAGCACCGAGGCGGCCCGGCTGCCTCGCCAGCGCGACAGCTCGGCGGTCGCCCAGCTCCGACTGCTGGTCGCGGTGGGCACCGACAAGCACCCCTTCGACCGGCTCGTCGACTGGTTGGCGCACTGGCACGCGCAGGCCGCCGGCCCGATCGGGCTGACCGTGCAGCACGGGCACACGAACGCGCCCCAACTGCCCGGCGCGGTGCCGTTCCTCGGCCACGACACGTTGCAACAGGCGATGATCGATGCGGACCTGGTGGTCTGCCACGGTGGTCCGGCGACCATCCTGGAGGCCCGCCGGCACGGCCACCTGCCGATCGTGGTGCCCCGCGATCCGGCTCGCGGCGAGCACGTCGACAACCACCAGCTTCTCTTCGCCCGCCGGCTCGGCGCCGCCGGGCTGGTGGCGCTCTGCGAGACCCGGGAGGCGCTGCACGACGCGTTGGCCGCCGGGGTGGCCGACCCGTCCCGGTACGCGGTGGCCGCCGACCCGGAGGCCCACGAGGCACGACGGGCGGCGGTGGCCCGGGTCGGGCAGATCGTCGACGACCTGGTGGCCCGCTCGACCCCGCGCCCATCCCGGTGGCGGGCCTGGTCCCGGACGCGTCCGGGTACGAAGGAGACTCGATGACCGAGCAGCCGAGCGTCAGCGTCGTGGTGCCCACCCGGGACCGCCCCGAGCTGCTGCGGGCCGCGGTGCGCGCGATCCTGGCGCAGGACTACCCGGGCCCGATCGAGGTCGTCGTGGTGTTCGACCAGTCCGAGCCGGACGAGTCGCTGACCGAGCTGGGGGACGGCCCGACCCGCGCGGTACGGGTGATCCGCAACGCCCGTACCCCCGGGTTGGCCGGCGCCCGCAACAGCGGCACCCTCGCGGCGGAGGGTGAGCTTGTCGCGTTCTGCGACGACGACGACGAGTGGCTGCCCGCCAAGCTGGTCGCCCAGGTCGACGCGCTGGCCGGCGATCCGGCCGCCGAGTTCGTCTGCTGCGGCATCCGCGTCATTTACGACGGGCACAGCGTCGACCGGGTGCTCGACAAGGACCGGATCACCCTGGACGACCTGCTCCGCGACCGGATGACGGAGCTGCACCCGTCGACCTTCCTGATCCGCGCCAGCGCGCTGCGCAACGGGTTCGGGTTGGTCGACGAGGAGATCCCAGGCAGCTACGCGGAGGACTACGAGTTCCTGCTCCGGGCCGCGCGCAGCGCGCCCCTGATCAACCTGCGGACGCCGTCGGTGCTGGTCCGCTGGCACAAGCGCTCGTACTTCGCGCAGCGCTGGGACACCATCTCCGAGGCGTTGCAGTGGTTGCTGCGGCGCTACCCGGAGTTCGCCAGTCAACCGGCCGGCGAGGCCCGGGTGGCCGGGCAGATCGCGTTCGCCCAGGCCGCCTCCGGCGACCGTCGGGGCGCGCTGCGCTGGGCCCGGCGCACCCTGCGGAGCAACCCCCGCGAGCCGCGCGCCTACCTGGCCCTCGCCGTCGCCGGTCGGGTGGTCCGGGCCGACGCGGTGCTGCGCACCCTGCACAAGCGCGGTCGCGGGATCTGAGCCGCCGCCCGCGTGAGCGGGCGGCGGCGTCCGCTGGGCGGGACGCCCCGGGGAGCGCGCCGGGGCGGTGGCCCGCCGTGACAGACTGATCGCTGTGTTGCGCTGGCTGACTGCAGGTGAATCGCACGGTCCCGCCCTCGTCGCGATGTTGGAGGGGGTGCCGGCCGGCATTGAGGTGACCACCACCGAGATCGCCGACGAGCTGGCCCGTCGGCGGCTGGGCTATGGCCGGGGCGCCCGGATGGCGTTCGAACGGGACGAGGTCGAGCTGCTCGGCGGCCTGCGGCACGGTGTCACCCTGGGCAGCCCGGTGGCGATCCGGGTCGGCAACTCCGAGTGGCCGAAGTGGCAGACCGTGATGGCCGCCGACCCGGTCGACCCCGACGAGCTGGCCCGGCAGGCCCGCAACGCCCCGCTGACCCGCCCCCGGCCCGGCCACGCGGACCTGGCCGGCATGCAGAAGTACGGCCACACCGACGCCCGGCCGATCCTGGAACGCGCCAGCGCACGGGAGACCGCCGCCCGGGTGGCCGTCGGCACGGTCGCCAAGGCACTGATCCGTCAGGCGCTCGGCATCGAGATCGTCTCGCACGTCATCGAGTTGGGCCCGGTGGCCGCCAAGCCCGGGCTGCGTCCCACGCCGTCCGACGCCGCCCGGATCGACGCCGACCCGCTGCGCTGCCTCGACCCCGAGGCCAGCGCCCTGATGGTCGCCGAGGTCGACGCCGCGAAGAAGGCCGCCGACACCCTCGGCGGCGTGGTCGAGGTGCTGGCGTACGGGGTGCCACCGGGGCTGGGCAGCCACGTGCAGTGGGACCGCAAGCTCGACGCCCGCCTGGCCACCGCGCTGATGTCCATTCAGGCCATCAAGGGCGTGGAGATCGGCGACGGCTGGCAGCAGGCCCGGTCCCGCGGCTCGGAGGCGCACGACGAGATCATCCCGTCGGCCACCGGCGTCCGCCGGGTCACCGACCGGGCCGGCGGGCTGGAGGGTGGCATCACCACCGGTGAGCCGTTGCGGGTCCGCGCCGCGATGAAGCCGATCTCCTCGCTGAACCGGGCGCTCGCCACCGTGGACGTCACCACCGGCGAGGCGGCCACCGCGATCAACCAGCGCTCCGACGTCTGCGCGGTGCCCGCCGCGGCGGTGGTCGCCGAGGCGATGGTGGCGCTGGTGCTCGCCGAGGCGGCCACCGAGAAGTTCGGCGGAGACTCGATCGCCGAGATCCGTCGCAACCTCGCTGGTTACCTCGACGCGCTGGTCATCCGCTGATGGCACCGGTCGTCGTGCTCGTCGGCGCGCCCGGCTGCGGCAAGACCACCGTCGGGCGGGCGCTCGCCGCCACCCTCGGCGTGGAGTTCCGCGACACCGACGCCGACATCGAGCAGATGGCCGGTAAGCCGATCCCGGAGATCTTCATCGACGAGGGTGAGGCGCACTTCCGTACCCTGGAACGGGCCGCCGTGGCCGCGGCGCTTGCCGCCGGCACGGGCGTGCTCGCCCTCGGCGGCGGCGCGGTGTTGGCCGAGGAAACCCGGGCGGCCCTGATCGGGCACCGGGTGGTGCACCTCTCGGTCGAGCTGCCCGACGCGGTGCGGCGGGTCGGGCTCGGCGCCGGCCGGCCGCTGCTGGCGATCAACCCGCGGGCCACCCTCAAGCACCTGCTGGACCAGCGTCGGCCGCTCTACGCCGAGGTGGCGACCGAGACGGTGGTCACCGACGGCCGGCCGCCGGCGCAGGTAGTCGCCGATATCGCCGCCCTGCTCCCGCGCTGACGCCACCACCCTGCCGCGCCGATCTTGCACTTGCTGTCTCTAAGGGGCATTCACCGCATCTCGGCAACCGAGGCTGCAAGATCGGCGCGGTGGGTGGTCCTCAGCCGCGGGCGATCAGGTCCAGGACGTCGGACAGCGCCTTCGGCTCGCTGAGCATCGGCCAGTGCCCGGTGGGCAGCTCGTGCAGCTGGCCGTCGGCCAGACCGGTGAAGAACGGATGCTCCTCCCTGATCATCTGCCGCACCACGCTGAGCGGGAAGGTGCTGGCGACCAGCGCGGTCGGCACCGGGCGCCCACCGGCGCGTCGGACCGGGTCGGTGGCGGCCCGCAGCGGCTGCGGGGTGGCCCGGGAGCGCAGCAGCGCGAGCGTCGGCTCGTCCAGGCCGGCCAGGTTGGTCGGGTCGGCGGCCGGGTCCCAGGCCGGCGGCGGCAGCAGGTGCCCGGTGCCGATCGCGGCGCGTAGCCGCTCCTGCTCCTCCGGCGGCACCGTGTCGAACTGCGCCGTGCCGTCCGGCAACGGCCCACTCTCCACGTAGACGATCCGGGCGATCCGGTCCGGAACGCGGTCCGCCGCCTGGGCGGCCGGCATGCCGCCGCCGGAGTGCCCGACCAGCAGCACGTCGCGCAGGTCCTCGACCTCGAGCAGCCGGATGATGTCGGTGGTGTGCGTGTCCAGGCTGACGTTCGGACCGGCGAGGTGGTCGCGCTCGGCCACCCCGGTCAGTGTCATCGGGTGGACCTCGTGCCCCTGCGACCGCAGCGCGACGGTCACGTCCCGCCACGCCCAGGCACCCAGCCAGAATCCCGGCACCAGCACGAATGTCGCCATCTGTCGCTCCTTCTCTCGGTTACCGACAGACCGTACGATCGAAACCGGACAGGATCCGCCCGGTTTGGAGGAGTGGCCCGTGTCACATCCCGCAGGGCGGGTGCTGGCCCTGCTCGAACTGCTGCAGACCCGGCACCGGTCGACCGCCGCCGAACTCGCCGGCCGGCTCGGGGTGGACGAGCGGACCGTGCGCCGGTACGCGACCACGCTTGTCGAGCTGGGCATCCCCGTCACCGCCGACCGGGGCCGCCACGGCGGCTACCGGCTGCACTCCGGCTACAAGCTGCCACCGCTGATGCTCACCGACGACGAGGCGGTGGCCGTGCTGCTCGGCCTCGTCGTCGCCGAACGGGTCGGGCTCGCCACCGAGCAACCCGCCACCGCCACCGCGTTGGCGAAGATCCGCCGGGTGCTGCCGGCGGCGCTCGCCGACCGGCTCGCCGCCGTTCAGGAGCACCTGGGCTTCACCCTGCGTCGCCCGGAGCCGGAGCGCGGACCGACGTCGGGCACCCTGCTCGCGCTGGCCTCGGCCACCCGGCACCGGCAGCGGGTGGCACTGGACTACCGCTCCTGGCGGGGCGAGCAGTCGCACCGCGAGCTCGACCCGTACGGGCTGGTCTTCCACTCCGGCCGTTGGTATGTCACAGGCCACGACCACCGGCGCGGGGAGATCCGCACCTTCCGACTGGACCGGATCGGCGCGGTGACGCCCGGCGTGGCGACGTTCACCGTGCCGGACGGCTTCGAGGCGGTGGCCTGGGTGACCAGGTCGCTGGCCGGCGTGCCGTACGCGCACGAGGTGGAGGTCGTGCTGGAGACCGACATGGTCGCCGCCCGCCGCCGCATCCCGCCCAGCGTGGCCGAGTTGACCGCCACCTCCGACGGGGTGCTGCTGCGGGCCCGGGCGGAGAGCCTGCCCGGTATGGCGGCGCTGCTCGCCGGGCTGGGCTGCCCCTTCACCGTGCGACATCCGGACGCGCTGCGCGCCGCGGTGGCCGAGCACGCTCGCCGGTTGGCGGGCTGGGCCGCCCGGCCAGCAGGTGGACAGCCGCCCTCGCCGCGGGTCCCGCTGGACTAGGCTGCCGGCGATGGACGAGGTGACCCGGATTCCGGTCGGCGGCGAGCGGCCGTACGACGTCTTGGTGGGACGTGACCTGCTGGGCGCGCTGCCTGGCCTGCTGCCCGGCGCGACGCGGGTGGCGGTGCTGCACGCGCCTCCGCTCAAGGCCCTCGCGGACGCGCTCGGTGAGCGCCTGCGCGCCGCCGGCGTCGAGCCATTGCCGATCGAGGTGCCCGACGCCGAGTCGGGCAAGCACATCGACGTGGCCTCCGCCTGCTGGGACCGGCTCGGGGCGGCGGGCTTCACCCGTACCGACGCGGTGGTCGGGGTGGGCGGCGGCGCGGTGACCGACCTGGCCGGCTTCGTCGCGGCCTGCTGGTTGCGGGGGGTGCGCTGGGTGCCGGTGGCGACCTCGCTGCTGGGCATGGTCGACGCCGCGGTGGGCGGCAAGACGGGCATCAACACGGCCGCCGGCAAGAACCTGGTGGGCGCGTTCCACCCGCCGGTCGGGGTGTTGGCCGACCTGGCCACACTGGACAGCCTGCCCGCGGTCGACCTGGCGGCCGGTCTGGCCGAGGTCGTGAAGTGCGGGTTCATCGCCGACCCGACGATCCTGGATCTCATCGAGAACGACCCGGAGGCCGCCACCGACCCCCGTGGGCCGGTGAGCCGGGAGCTGATCGAGCGGGCGATCCGGGTCAAGGCCGACGTGGTCGCCGGCGACCTGCGCGAGTCGGGCGTGCGGGAGGTGCTCAACTACGGTCACACCCTGGCCCACGCCATCGAGCAGAACGAGGGCTACCGCTGGCGGCACGGCCACGCCGTCGCCGTCGGTCTGGTGTACGCCGCCACGCTGGCCCGCCTCGCCGGGCGGCTGGACGCGCCGACCGCCGAGCGGCACCGGGTCACGTTGAGCGCGCTGGGCCTGCCGGTGAGCTACCCGGCCGACGCCTGGCCGCAGCTGTTGGCGGCGATGCGGGTGGACAAGAAGACCCGGGGCAGCCGGCTGCGCTTCGTGGTGCTCGACGGGCTGGCCCGTCCGGCGATGCTGGAGGGCCCGGACGACGCGTTGCTGGAGGCCGCCTACGGCGAGGTGACCAGCTCATGAAGGTCTACGTCCTGAACGGGCCGAACCTGGGTCGGCTGGGCACCCGCGAGCCCGACGTGTACGGCGCGACCACCTACGCGGACCTGGTGGCGCTCTGCGAGACGACCGGTCGGGAGCTGGGGCTGGAGGTGACGGTCCGGCAGACGGACGCGGAGCACGAGCTGCTCGGCTGGCTGCACACGGCGGCCGACGAGGGCGCCCCGGTGGTGCTCAACCCGGCCGCCTGGTCGCACTACTCGTACGCGGTGCGGGACGCCTGCGCCATGCTGCGCGGGCCGCTTGTCGAGGTGCACATCTCCAACATCCACACCCGCGAGGAGTTCCGGCACCACTCGGTGGTGTCGGCGGTGGCGACCGGGGTGATCTGCGGTTTGGGCATCGACGGGTATCGTCTTGCTCTGCACCATCTGGCCACCCGTCGAGAGGCCGCCCCGAGCGGGGACCGGGCGATTCGACGCAGCTAGTAGACTCGTAAGGTCTGTCCGCCAATTGATGATCAAGGCAGGAAATGGCCTCCACCAACGACCTCAAAAACGGCCTGGTACTCAACCTGGACGGCGAGCTCTGGGCCGTCGTCGAGTTCCAGCACGTCAAGCCCGGTAAGGGTGGTGCCTTCGTGCGCACCACGCTGAAGAACGTGCTGTCCGGGAAGGTGGTCGACAAGACCTTCAACGCGGGCACCAAGGTCGAAACCGCGACCGTTGACAAGCGCACGATGCAGTACCTGTACGCCGACGGTGAGGACTTCGTCTTCATGGATCTGGAGACCTTCGACCAGATCACCGTGCCCGGTGGCACCGTCGGTGAGGCAGCCAACTACCTGCTGCCCGAGGCGGAGGCGACAGTCGCCCAGCACGAGGGTGTGCCGCTCTACATCGAGCTGCCCACCAGCGTCGTGCTGGAGGTCACCTACACCGAGCCGGGCCTGCAGGGCGACCGTTCGACCGGCGGCACCAAGCCGGCGACCGTGGAGACCGGTGCCACAGTGCCGGTCCCGCTGTTCATCACCACCGGCGAGAAGATCAAGGTCGACACCCGCGACGGCCGTTACCTCGGCCGCGCCTGATGGCTGAGGGTTCCAAGCAGCAGATGCCGGCGCGCCGCAAGGCGCGCAAGCGGGCGCTGGATGTCCTTTACGAGGCCGACCTACGGGACAAGCCTCCGGTGGAGGTGCTCGCCGGCTACGTGCAGCGGATCGAGCAGCCCCGACCGGAGCATCTGGGCTACGCGGTGGGCCTGGTCGAGGGTGTCGCCGAGCACCTCAACCGGATCGACGAGCTGATCGCCAGCTACGCCGAGGGTTGGACGCTGGAGCGGATGCCTGTCGTCGACCGTAATCTGGCTCGGATCGCCGTCTACGAGTTGCTCTACGTCGACGAGATCGACGACGCGGTGGCGATCAGCGAGGCCGTCGAGCTGGCCCGGCAGATGTCGACAGACGATTCGCCGCGCTTCCTCAACGGGGTGCTCGGCCGGATCGCCGAGTACGCCACCCGCTGAGCGTCAGCACCGAACGCCGCAACGCGAAAGGGCCCGTGCCGGTTGGCACGGGCCCTTTCGGTGAAGCGGTAGATCAGGTGAGACGGCAGATCAGGAGGCGAAGAACGCCCGGGGGTCGGCCACCAGCACGCCGTGCTCGGTGAGCCGCTCGATCAGACCCGACGGTGAGGCGTCGTAGACGATCGCGAGCGCCCGCAGGTCGTCGGCGCGGATGGAGAGCACCCTGCCGTTGTAGTCGCCGCGCTGCTGCTGGATGGCGCGGGCGTAGCGGGCGACGTAGGCCAGGTCCTCGGAGGCCTCGTCGTAGAGCCGCTCCAGGTCCAGGACAATCTTGCTGGTGGGCTCGTGACGGACGCCACTGCCGTCAGGCAGCAGCTCCGAGACGGGTACGCGGTAGAACTCGGCCAACTCGGCCAGACGGGACACCGTCACGGCCCGGTCGCCACGCTCGTACGAGCCGACCACCACGGCCTTCCACCGCCCGTTCGACTTCTCCTCCACACCCTGCAGGGAAAGACCCTGCTGCTGGCGGATGGAGCGCAGGCGGGCGCCCAGAGACTTGGCGTATTCAGAGGGCATTCGGACACTCCCAGTGCTGCTCGGGGTTCTCCCGTCGATCGCTACGGAGCGTGACGGTACGGGGAATGCGACACGTGGTCAAGTGGTCGTGACCCTACCGTTGGGGAGCGTCCGGGAAGTTATCCCCTTTTCCGGCGCCTGATCGGGTGGTCAGCGGCCGCCGTCCATCGGCCCGGTGACCACTGGTAACGTGGCGGAAGCCCCGGCCCAGGTCCGCTGAGCGGTCCGGCCGGAGGTGCCCGACATCCTTTAACGACCCGTCCCGTGAGGCGGGGAAGGAGGTCCGCCGTGGCATACCCACCGGCTGCCCGCTCGTCACCACCGCGACAACCCTCGGTGAAGGTGATCCTCGCCAGCGCCGACGTGCAACGCGTGGTCGACCGCATCGCCCACCAGATCCTGGAAAAGACCCAGGGCGCCGCGAACACGGTGCTCCTGGGGATCCCGACCCGGGGCACCCCCCTCGCCCGGCGGCTCGCCGACCGGATCAGCACCTTCGAGGACGTCTCCGTCCCGGTCGGTGTGCTCGACATCACCCTGTACCGCGACGATCTCCGTCGGCACGCCACCCGCGCGGTGGGACCGACCGAGCTGCCGTCCGGCGGGATCGACGGCAAACGGGTCATCCTGGTCGACGACGTGCTTTTCTCCGGCCGCACCGTCCGGGCCGCGCTCGACGCGCTCAACGATGTGGGCCGTCCGGCGTCGGTGCAGCTCGCCGTCCTGGTCGACCGGGGCCACCGGGAGTTGCCGATCCGCGCCGACTACGTCGGCAAGAACATCCCGACGGCGCTCGCCGAGAGCGTCAAGGTGACGCTCGCCGAGATCGACGGGACGGACGAGGTCAAGCTCTACGGGGGAACCCACTCATGATCAAGCATCTGCTCTCCGGCGGGGACCTGGACGCCGACACCGCCACCGAGATCCTGGACACCGCCGCCGAGATGGCCACCGTCGCCGGCCGGGAGATCAAGAAGCTTCCCGCACTGCGCGGACGGACCGTGGTCAACCTCTTCTACGAGGACTCCACGCGTACCCGGATCTCCTTCGAGGCGGCGGCGAAGCGGCTCAGCGCCGACGTGATCAACTTTTCCGCGAAGGGGTCCAGCGTCACCAAGGGTGAGAGCCTGAAGGACACCGCGTTGACCCTGCAGGCCATGGGCGCGGACGCCGTGGTCGTCCGACACCCCGCCTCCGGCGCGCCGCACCGCCTGGCCAACTGGGTGGACGGGTCGGTGGTCAACGCCGGTGACGGCACCCACGAGCACCCCACCCAGGCGTTGCTGGACGCGTACACCATGCGGGCCCGGCTGGGCCGGCTCGCCGGCCTGTCGGTCGCGGTGGTCGGGGACGTGCTGCACTCCCGGGTGGCCCGTTCCAACGTGCTGCTGCTCTCCACTCTCGGCGCCAAGGTCACCCTGGTCGGCCCGCCGACCCTCATCCCGGTCGACATCGCGGGCGCCCTCGCCCCCGCCACCGACGTCTCCTACGACCTCGACTCCGTCCTGCCCAACGTGGACGTGGTGATGATGCTGCGCGTGCAGCGGGAGCGGATGAACGACTCCTACTTCCCCTCCGCGCGCGAGTACGCCCGCCGCTACGGGCTGGACGGGCCGCGGATGCGCCGGCTGCCCGAGCACGCGATCGTCATGCACCCCGGCCCGATGAACCGGGGGATGGAGATCACCCCCGAGGTCGCCGACTCACCCCGCTCCACAATCGTCGAACAGGTCACCAACGGGGTCTCCGTGCGGATGGCTGTCCTTTACCTGCTGCTCGGAGGGAACAACCGGTGACCGCGTACCTGATCACCAGCGTGAGTGTCGTCGGCGCCGCGCCGACCGACCTGCTGATCCGCGACGGCGTGGTCGCCGAGGTCGGTTCCGGCCTGAACGCGCCGGACGCCACAGTCGTCGACGGCACCGGCCTGGTCGCCCTGCCCGGCCTCGTCGACCTGCACACCCACCTGCGCGAGCCCGGCCGGGAGGACGCCGAGACCGTCGAGTCCGGTTCCCGGGCGGCGGCGCTGGGCGGCTACACGGCGGTCTGCGCGATGGCCAACACCTCCCCGGTGGCGGACACCGCCGGCGTGGTCGAGCAGGTCTGGCGGCTCGGCCGCGAGGCCAGCCTGGTCGACGTCCAGCCGATCGGCGCGGTCACCGTCGGGCTGGCCGGCGAGCGGCTGGCCGAACTGGGCGCGATGGCCGACTCGGCGGCCCGGGTTCGGATCTTCTCCGACGACGGGCACTGCGTCGCCGACCCGAAGTTGATGCGCCGGGCCCTGGAGTACGTCAAGGCGTTCGACGGGATCATCGCCCAGCACGCCGAGGAGCCCCGGCTCACCGAGGGCGCCCAGATGCACGAGGGCGAGGTCTCCACCCGGCTCGGCCTGATCGGTTGGCCGGCGGTCGCCGAGGAGGCGATCATCGCCCGGGACGTGCTGCTCACCGAGCACGTGGGCAGTCGACTACACGTCTGCCACGTCTCCACAGCCGGCAGCGTCGAGGTGCTGCGCCAGGCAAAGGCACGCGGGGTACGCGTGACCGCCGAGGTGACCCCGCACCACCTGCTGCTCACCGACGAAGTCGTGAGCGGGAGGAGTGAGCTTGCGAGCCCCGCACTCGCGAACAACTGGAGCCCAGCCGGAGTTTACGACCCGGTCTTCAAGGTGAACCCGCCGCTGCGCACCGCCTCGGACGTCGCCGCGCTGCGCGCCGCGCTCGCCGACGGGGTGATCGACGTGATCGCCACCGACCACGCCCCGCACTCGGTGGAGGACAAGGAGTGCGAGTGGGCGTACGCCCGGCCGGGGATGCTCGGTCTGGAGACGGCCCTCTCCATCGCGCTGGACGTGCTCGGCCCCGAGTGGGACCTGATCGCCGAGCGGATGTCGCGCACCCCCGCACGGATCGCCGGCCTCACCGGGCACGGCGTCGACCCCGCGCCGGGTGTGCCGGCCAACCTGACCCTGATCGACCCGGCCGCCCGCCGCACCATCGAGCCGGCGGAGTTGGCCAGTCGCAGTCGCAACACCCCGTACGCCCGCATGACGCTGCCGGGTCGCATCGTGGCGACCTTCCTGCGCGGCGAGCCGACGGTCCTGGACGGAAAGGCTGTCAAGTAATGGTCAAGCGCAGACCCGCAATCCTGGTGCTCGAGGACGGGCGCACGTTTCCCGGTGAGGCGTACGGCAGTGTCGGGGAGACCTTCGGCGAGGCGGTCTTCAACACCGGCATGACCGGTTACCAGGAGACGCTGACCGACCCGTCCTACCACCGTCAGGTGGTGGTGCAGACCGCGCCGCACATCGGTAACACAGGTGTCAACGGCGAGGACGACGAGTCCGGCCGGATCTGGGTGGCGGGCTACGTCGTGCGCGACCCGGCCCGGATCGGCTCGAACTGGCGGGCCACCGGTGGCCTGGAGGACCGCCTCGCCACCGAGGGTGTGGTGGGCATCAGCGGGGTGGACACCCGGGCGCTGACCCGGCACCTGCGCGAGCGGGGCGCCATGCGGGTGGGCATCTCCAGCATCGACAACGACCCGCAGAGCCTGCTGGCCCGGGTCCGCCAGGCGCCGCAGATGGTCGGCGCGGACCTGTCCGCCGAGGTGAGCACCGCCGAGCCGTACGTCGTCGAGGCCGTGGGTGAGCACCGGTTCACAGTGGCCGCCCTGGACCTGGGCATCAAGCGCAACGTCCCGCGCCGGCTGGCGACCCGTGGGGTGACCACCCACGTGCTGCCGGCGTCGTCGAGCATCGAGCAGATGCTCGCCACCGGCGCCGACGCGATCTTCCTGTCGCCCGGCCCGGGTGACCCGGCCACCGCCGACGCCCCGGTTGAGCTGGCCCGGGAGGCGCTGCGGCGGGAGGTGCCGCTGTTCGGCATCTGCTTCGGCAGTCAGATCCTCGGTCGGGCGCTCGGCTTCGGCACCTACAAGCTGGGCTACGGCCACCGGGGGATCAACCAGCCGGTGCTCGACCGGGTCACCGGCAAGGTCGAGGTGACCAGCCACAACCACGGCTTCGCCGTGCAGGTCCCCGGTTCGGGCAACGGCGCTGTCGTCCCCGACCAGGTGATCGACACCGACTTCGGTGGCGTACGGGTGTCGCACGTCTGCCTCAATGACAACGTGGTCGAGGGGCTGCGGGCCGTCGACCTGCCCGCGTTCACCGTCCAGTACCACCCGGAGGCGGCGGCCGGCCCGCACGACGCGGACTACCTCTTCGACCGATTCGCCGACTTGATCGAGGGTCGGACCCACAGCAAGGGGCGCAGCAATGCCTAAGCGGACCGATCTCAAGCACATTCTCGTGATCGGCTCCGGGCCGATCGTCATCGGGCAGGCCTGCGAGTTCGACTACTCCGGCACCCAGGCGTGCCGGGTCCTGCGCAGTGAGGGGATCCGGGTCAGCCTGGTCAACTCCAACCCGGCGACGATCATGACGGACCCGGAGTTCGCCGACGCGACCTACGTCGAGCCGATCACCCCGGAGTTCGTGGAACTGGTCATCGCCAAGGAGCGCCCGGACGCGATCCTCGCGACCCTCGGCGGGCAGACCGCGCTGAACACGGCCGTCGCCCTGCACGAGGCCGGCGTCCTGGACAAGTACGGCGTGGAGCTGATCGGCGCGAACATCGACGCCATCAACCGGGGCGAGGACCGGCAGCTGTTCAAGGAGATCGTGGCGAAGGCCGGCGTACGGCTCGGCGTCGACGACCCGACCGGGCTGGTGCCCCGCTCGCGGGTCTGCCACTCGATGGACGAGGTCGAGGCGACAGTCGCCGAGCTGGGCCTGCCGGTGGTGATCCGGCCGTCGTTCACCATGGGCGGCCTGGGCTCCGGCATGGCGCACACCCCGGAGGACCTGGCCCGCATCGCCGGCGACGGCCTGTCCGCCAGCCCGGTGCACGAGGTGCTCATCGAGGAGAGCGTGCTCGGCTGGAAGGAGTACGAGCTCGAGCTGATGCGCGACCGGCACGACAACGTGGTGGTGGTCTGCTCGATCGAGAACATCGACCCGATGGGCGTGCACACCGGCGACAGCGTCACAGTGGCCCCGGCCATGACGCTCACCGACCGGGAGTACCAGCGCCTGCGTGACCTGGGCATCGCCGTGCTGCGCGAGGTCGGGGTGGACACCGGCGGCTGCAACATCCAGTTCGCGGTCAACCCGGTCGACGGCCGCATCGTCGTGATCGAGATGAACCCCCGGGTGTCGCGGTCCTCGGCGCTGGCCTCCAAGGCGACAGGCTTCCCGATCGCGAAGATCGCCGCGAAGCTGGCCATCGGCTACACCCTCGACGAGATCCCCAACGACATCACCCTGAAGACCCCGGCGGCGTTCGAGCCGTCCCTCGACTACGTGGTGGTGAAGATCCCGCGGTTCGCGTTCGAGAAGTTCCCCGGCGCGGACCCGGAGCTGACCACCACGATGAAGTCGGTGGGCGAGGCGATGAGCCTCGGGCGCAACTTCACCGAGGCGCTGAACAAGGCGATGCGCTCGATGGAAACCAAGTCAGCCGGTTTCTGGAGTGTGCCGGACCCGGCGGGCGTCACCCTGGCGGAAACCCTCGCCGCGCTGCGGATCCCGCACGACGGCCGGCTGTACACCGTCGAGCGGGCGCTGCGCCTCGGCGCGTCGATCGCCGAGGTCGCCGAGGCGTCCGGCGGGATCGACCCGTGGTTCCTGGACCAGATCGCCGCGCTGGTCGAGCTGCGCGCCGAGATCGTCGACGCGCCGGTGCTCGACGCCGATCTGTTGCGCCGCGCCAAGCGGGCCGGTCTGTCCGACCGGCAGCTCGCCGCGCTGCGCCCGGAGCTGGCCGCCGAGGACGGCGTACGGACGCTGCGGCACCGCCTCGACGTGCGCCCGGTCTACAAGACCGTGGACACCTGCGCGGCCGAGTTCGAGGCGACCACGCCGTACCACTACTCGACGTACGACCTGGAGACCGAGGTCGTGCCGTCGGACCAGCCGAAGGTGCTGATCCTGGGCTCCGGCCCGAACCGGATCGGGCAGGGCATCGAGTTCGACTACTCCTGCGTGCACGCGGTCCAGGCTTTGCGGTCGGCCGGTTACGAGACCGTCATGGTCAACTGCAACCCGGAGACGGTCTCCACCGACTACGACACCGCCGACCGGCTCTACTTCGAGCCGCTGACCTTCGAGGACGTCCTGGAGGTCTGGCACGCGGAGGACTCGTCCGGCCGGGCGGCCGGTGGGCCGGGCGTGGTCGGGGTGGTCGTGCAGCTCGGCGGGCAGACCCCGCTGGGGCTGGCGCAGCGGCTCAAGAACGCCGGTGTGCCGATCGTCGGCACCTCCCCGGAGTCGATCCACCTGGCCGAGGAGCGGGGTGCGTTCGGCGCGGTGCTGGCCCGCGCCGGGCTGCGCGCGCCGGCGCACGGCATGGCCACCTCGTACGACGAGGCCAAGACGATCGCCGACGAGATCGGTTACCCGGTGCTGGTCCGGCCGTCGTACGTGTTGGGCGGGCGGGGCATGGAGATCGTCTACGACGACCCGACGCTGCGCGACTACATCGGCCGGGCCACCGACATCTCCCCGGACCACCCGGTGCTGGTGGACCGGTTCCTCGACGACGCCATCGAGATCGACGTGGACGCGCTGTGCGACGCCGACGGTGAGGTCTACATCGGCGGCGTGATGGAGCACATCGAGGAGGCGGGCATCCACTCCGGCGACTCGTCCTGCGCGCTCCCGCCGATCACCCTGGCGGGCTCGCACCTGGTCGAGGTGCGCCGCTACACCGAGGCCATCGCGCGTGGCGTCGGCGTCCGCGGCCTGCTCAACGTGCAGTACGCCCTCAAGGACGACGTGCTCTACGTGTTGGAGGCCAATCCGCGCGCGTCGCGGACCGTCCCGTTCGTCTCCAAGGCCACGGCGGTGCCGCTGGCCAAGGCGGCGGCCCGGATCGCGCTCGGGGCGAGCATCGCCGAGTTGCGCGCCGAGGGCCTGCTGCCGGCGACGGGTGACGGGGGCACGATGCCCGCGGACGCGCCGGTCGCGGTCAAGGAGGCGGTGCTGCCGTTCAAGCGTTTCCGGACCCGCGCGGGCAAGGGGATCGACTCGCTGCTCGGGCCGGAGATGAAGTCGACAGGCGAGGTGATGGGCATCGACACCAACTTCGGGCACGCCTTCGCCAAGAGCCAGTCGGCCGCGTACGGGTCGCTGCCGACCGCCGGGAAGATCTTCGTCTCGGTGGCCAACCGGGACAAGCGCGGCATGATCTTCCCGATCAAGCGGCTCGCCGATCTGGGCTTCGAGATCGTCGCCACCGCCGGCACGGCGGAGGTGCTGCGCCGGCACGGCATCGCCTGCGAGCAGATCCGTAAGCACTACCAGGCCGGTGCGGGCGACGACGCGGTGTCGCTGATCGGCGGCGGCCACGTGGCGCTGGTGATCAACACGCCGCAGGGCTCGGGCGCCAGCGCCCGTTCCGACGGCTACGAGATCCGCAGCGCGGCGGTCACCGCGGACATCCCCTGCATCACCACGGTCCCCGGCGCGGCGGCGGCGGTCATGGGCATCGAGGCGCGGATCCGCGGCGACATGCAGGTCCGCCCCCTGCAGGACCTGCACGCCATCCTGCGGGCGGCCCAGTGACAGTGTTCGAGCAGGCGGTACGGCCGTTGTTGTTCCGGCTCGGGGGCGGGGACGCCGAGGCGGCGCACGAGTGGACGCTGCGGCGGTTGGCGGCCCTGTCGCGGCGGCCGGCCGCGCTGGCCGCGCTGCGGGCCCGGTACGCGGTCGACGCGCCGCGCACGGTGTTCGGTGTGCGGTTCCCCAATCCGGTCGGGTTGGCCGCGGGGATGGACAAGGACGGCGCGGCGCTGCCGGCCTGGCCGGCGCTCGGCTTCGGCTTCGTGGAGGTCGGCACGGTCACCGCGCACGCGCAGCCGGGCAACCCCCGGCCCCGGCTGTTTCGCCTGCCGGCCAGCGAGGCGGTGGTCAACCGGATGGGCTTCAACAACGCCGGGGCCGCCGCGCTGGCCGCCCGGCTGGCCGCGCTGCCACGTCCGCTCGGGGTGCCGCTGGGCATCTCGCTCGGCAAGTCCAAGGTGACGCCGCTCGACGAGGCGGTCGAGGACTACCTCGCCTCGTACCGGGCGCTGCGCGGGCACGGCGACTACTTCGCCGTGAACGTCTCCTCACCGAACACCCCGGGTCTGCGGTCGTTGCAGGACCGCAGCCACCTGGACGCGCTGCTCGGCGCCCTGGTGGGGGAGAAGCCGGTGCTGGTCAAGATCGCACCGGACCTGACCGAGGCGGCGATCGCCGAACTGCTGGAGGTCTGCCTGGCCCGAGGCGCCGCCGGGGTGATCGCCACCAACACCACCCTGTCCCGGGACGGGCTCGCCGACGTCGACGTCGAGCGTGGCGCGCAGGCCGGTGGCCTCTCCGGTCGGCCCCTCACCGGGCGGGCCCGCGACGTGGTCGCCTTCGTGCACCGGGAGACCGAGGGCCGGCTGCCGATCGTCGGCGTCGGCGGCGTGTTGGACCCGGACGACGCGGCGCGGATGTTCGACGCCGGCGCCGCCCTGGTGCAGCTCTACACCGGCTTCATCTACCGAGGACCGGCCCTGGTCCGCGCCGCCGCCCGCGCGGTGGCCACAACGGCGGCACCGGACGCGGTCGCCGGCCGGTGACCGCCCTCGGCCCGGTGTTGGCCCGGCCCAACCGGGTGCCGAGCCCGCTCCGCGTCGAGCAGCCCACGCCCGTTGTTGCCCCTTTGCTCTGCACCCCAGGGTGCACCACCACCCGGAGCGCGACACCCGGCCGACGGGTGTCGCATCCGCGGGTGCAGAGCAAAGGCGGCGGCGGAGAGGTTCGACCCGGCCGCAGGACGTCCGCCGTCCGGACCGCTTGAGGCGCAGAGGAGTACGCGTGACACCCGAGGAGATTCTGGCCGCTGACCGGGCGCACGTCTGGCATCCGTACGCCGCGCTGCCGCCGGCCAACCCGCCGTACGTGGTGCGCGGCGCCGAGGGGGTACGACTGACCCTGGCCGACGGCCGGGAGTTGGTGGACGGGATGTCGTCCTGGTGGGCGGCCATCCACGGGTACCGGCACCCGGTGCTGGACGCGGCGGTGACCGACCAGCTCGGCCGGATGAGTCACGTGATGTTCGGCGGGCTCACCCACGAGCCGGCGGTGCGGCTCGCCCGGACCCTCGTCGAGCTGACCCCGGACGGCCTGGAGCACGTGTTCCTGGCCGACTCGGGCTCGGTCAGCGTCGAGGTGGCGGTGAAGATGTGCCTGCAGTACCAGCGGGCCGTCGGGCGGCCCCAGCGGCGCCGGCTGGCGACCTGGCGGGGTGGCTACCACGGCGACACGTTCCACCCGATGAGCGTCTGCGACCCGGAGGGCGGGATGCACCACCTGTGGGGCGACGTGCTGCCCCGGCAGGTGTTCGCCCCGGTGCCGCCGGGCGGCTTCACCGATCCGCCCGACGACGCGTACGTGGCGGCGCTTGTGGAGACGGTCGAGCGGCACGCCGACGAGCTGGCCGCCGTGATCGTCGAGCCGGTCGTCCAAGGCGCCGGCGGGATGCGCTTCCACCACCCGGGTTACCTGCGGGTGCTGCGCGAGGTGACCCGCGCGCACGGGATTCTGCTGATCTTCGACGAGATCGCCACCGGGTTCGGCCGTACCGGTGAGATGTTCGCCGCCGAGCACGCCGGGGTGACGCCGGACGTGCTGTGCGTGGGCAAGGCGCTGACCGGCGGGTACCTGACCCTCGCGGCGACCCTGTGCACCCCGCAGGTCGCCCGGGGCATCTCGGCGACCGGCGTGCTGGCGCACGGTCCCACGTTCATGGGCAACCCCCTGGCCTGCGCGGTGGCGAACGCCTCCATCGGGCTGTTGCGGGCCGGGGACTGGGCCGGCCAGGTCGCCAGGGTCGGCGCCGGCCTGCGAACCGGCCTGGAGCCGCTGCGTGGCACCCCGGGCGTGGTCGACGTACGGGTGCTCGGTGCGATCGGCGTGGTCCAGCTCGATCACGAGGTCGACCTCGGGGCCGCGACCGCGGCCGCGGTCGCCCAGGGGGTGTGGCTGCGTCCGTTCCGCGACCTGATCTACACGATGCCGCCGTACGTCACCGACGACGTCGACCTGGCCCGGATCACGAGCGGGGTGGCGGCGGCGGTGGCGGCTGGCTGAGTCGGTCCGGTCACCGGGTCGACGGGTTACCCGGGCGGGGCAGCCGCCCGGACGAGAAGAGGGGAACACTCCGATGGAGAGCTTCGGTACCCGGCTGCACCGGGCGGTCATTGAGCGGGGCCCGCTCTGTGTGGGCATCGACCCACATCCCGGTCTGCTGGCTCAGTGGGGCCTCCCGGACGACGTTCACGGGCTCGACCGGTTCAGCCGGACCGTCGTGGAAGCCCTCGGTGACCGGGTTGCGGTAGTCAAGCCTCAGTCGGCCTTTTTCGAGCGGTTCGGATCCCGAGGTGTGGCGATTCTTGAGTCAACTATCCGACAGTTACGCGATGCCGGTTCGCTCGTTCTGCTCGACGTCAAGCGCGGCGACATCGGCTCGACGGTGAGCGCGTACGCCGCCGCGTATCTCGACCCATCCAGCCCCATGTATGTCGACGCGGTCACCGCGAGCCCCTACCTCGGGGTCGGTTCGCTGGCGCCGATGTTCGAGCTGGCCGCCGAGCACGGCGGCGGGGTGTTCGTGCTGGCCCTCACCTCCAACCCCGAGGGCGCGGCCGTGCAGCGGGCCGTCACGGCCGACGGTCGCACCGTGGCGCAGACCGTGATCGACGAGATTTCCCAGCTCAACATGGGTGCGTCTCCGCTCGGGAGCTTCGGTCTGGTGGTCGGCGCGACCATCGGTGACACCGGTCACGACCTCTCCGGTGTGGGGGGCCCACTGCTCGCTCCGGGGCTCGGCGCGCAGGGTGCCGGCGCAGCCGATCTGCGTACCGTCTTCGGTTCGAGCCTCGCCTCGGTGCTCCCGTCGTACTCCCGGGAAGTGCTCTCGGCCGGCCCCGACGTGGCCGCGCTGCGGGCCGCCGCGGACCGCGTGTTGGTCGACTGCCGGGCCGTCCTGCCTGCCCGGTGACTGACTGACGGGTCGGTCACTCTACGGTGATCATGCGGCCCCCACGTTGCCGAAAGCTCCGTTGGCCGCTAGTTTTCCCCGCGCTGGGAACCATGGACCCCTTGGTTCACAGCGACACCACGTTTCACAGATGCGGCGGTGCGCCCCGCCCGCCGCGATAGGGACCTGAGGAGAACTGGTGCCGCTCCCGTCACTGACCCCCGAACAACGCGCTGCCGCGCTCGAGAAGGCCGCGGAGATCCGCAAGGCCCGTGCTCAGCTGAAGGAGCAGCTCAAGCAGGGCAAGACCACCCTCGGTGCTGTCCTCGAGCGGGCCGAGAGCGACGACGTCGTCGGCAAGCTCAAGGTGTCGGCCGTCCTGCAGGCGATGCCGGGCATCGGCAAGATCCGGGCTACCCAGATCATGGAGAAGCTCAAGATCGCCGACAGCCGTCGCCTGCGCGGCCTCGGCGAGCAGCAGCGCAAGGCACTGCTTGGAGAGTTCGCCGCCAACTGAACCTGGCAGCGTGTAGAAACAAGCAGTGAGCACGGATGACGAGGCGCGCCCGGCGGCTCGGCTCACTGTCCTGGCTGGACCTTCGGGTTCCGGCAGGGAGAGTGTCGTCGAGCTCGTCCGGGCGCGTTCTCCGTCCGTGTGGATCCCGGTCGCGGCGACCAGCAGGCCGCGCCGGGTGTCGGAGATCGACGGGGTGGACCGCGTCTTCCTCGCCCCCGCCGAGTTCGATCGACGGATCGTCGACGGCGAGCTGCTGGAGTGGTCCCGGATCGGTTCGTACCGCCGGGGCACCCCGTACCCACCACTGCGCGCTCGGCTCGACGCCGGGCAGCCGGTGCTGCTCCCGCTCGACCTGCGCGGCGCCCCACTGGTCCGGGCGCGCCTGCCCGATGCCCGGCTGGTGCTGCTGAGCCCACCCGGGTACGCGCCGGACGCCACGGTGGTCGCCATCGTCGAGCACACGCTGACGCACGACCACACCGAACGGGTGGTCGACGAGCTGGTAGGCTTACTCGGTTCTTCTTATCCGGATCCGGCCTGGTCACGCCTGCGTGGCTGACAGCCGGCCGCCGTTGAGACTCAGCACCGCGTCCGCGCGGCTCGAAAGACGCAGAGGTTAATTCGTGGGATCCATCGCCAACCCCGAAGGCATCACCAACCCGCCGATCGACGAGCTCCTCGAGAAGACGACGTCGAAGTACGCGCTGGTCATCTTCGCCGCCAAGCGCGCGCGCCAGGTCAACGCCTACTACAGCCAGCTCGGTGAGGGTCTGCTGGAGTACGTCGGTCCGCTCGTCGAGACCACCCCGCAGGAGAAGCCCCTCTCGATCGCCATGCGCGAGATCAACTCGGGCCTGCTCACCGCCGAGCCGACCGACCAGCCGTAAGCCCCCGCTGGCCGATGTCCGCCTCGATCGTCCTCGGGGTCGGCGGCGGCATCGCCGCCTACAAGGCGTGCGAGCTGCTGCGACTCTTCACCGAATCGGGTCACCGGGTTCGGGTCGTGCCGACCGCGTCGGCGCTCCGGTTCGTTGGAGCGCCGACCTGGGCCGCGCTCTCCGGTCAACCGGTCGCCGACGACGTCTGGACCGACGTCCACGAGGTGCCGCACGTCCGGCTCGGTAAGCAGGCCGACCTGGTGGTGGTCGCGCCGACCACCACCGACCTGCTCGCCAAGGCCGCGCACGGCCTCGCCGACGACCTGCTGACCAACACCCTGCTGACCGCCCGCTGCCCGGTCCTGCTGGCCCCGGCCATGCACACCGAGATGTGGGAGCACCCGGCCACCGTGGCCAACGTCGCCACGCTGCGCTCCCGGGGTGTCCGGGTCATCGAGCCCGCGGTCGGCCGGCTCACCGGCGCCGACACCGGCAAGGGTCGGCTGCCCGATCCGGCGGAGATCTTCGCCGTCGCCGGTCGGCTCCTGGCCCGCGGCGACTCTGCCCCCGCCGACCTGACCGGTCGCCGGGTGGTCGTCACCGCCGGTGGCACCCGCGAGCCCCTGGACCCGGTCCGCTTCCTCGGTAACCGCTCGTCGGGCAAGCAGGGGTACGCGTTCGCCCGCGCGGCGGTGGCCCGGGGCGCCCGGGTCACAGTGATCGCGGCCAACGTCGGCCTCGCCGACCCGGCCGGCGTCGACCTGATCCGGGTGGGCACCACCGCCGAGCTGCGGGAGGCGACGGTCAAGGCCGCCGTCGAGGCCGACGCGGTGGTGATGGCGGCGGCTCCGGCCGATTTCCGGCCTGCGACGTACGCGCCTGGCAAAATCAAGAAGTCGGACGACGGTGTCGCGCCCACCATCGAGCTCGTCACGAACCCGGACATCGCGGCGGAGCTCGGCCAGCGCAAGCGACCAGAACAGGTGCTGGTGGTGTTCGCCGCCGAGACCGGCGATGCCGAGGCCAACGGTCGGGCGAAACTCGCCCGGAAGCGGGCCGACCTGGTCGTGGTCAACGAGGTCGGTCCGGACCTGGTCTTCGGCGCCGACACCAACACGGTGACGGTCATCGGCGCGGACGGTTCGGTCAGCCGGCTGCCCGAGCAGGCCAAGGAGGCCGTGGCCGACGCCGTCTGGGATCTCGTCGTGGCGCGGCTGCCCGGCCGCTCCTGACGGGTGGAACAGGGCGCGACCGATCCCGACACCGGCCGCAGTGGTGATTAGACTGCCGCGGAACGACCTCACACGCTTAGGAGTGCCGTGACACGCCGTCTCTTCACGTCCGAATCGGTCACGGAAGGCCACCCGGACAAGATCGCTGACCAGATCAGCGATGGCATCCTCGACGCGCTGCTGACCGAGGATCCCCACAGCCGCGTGGCGGTGGAGACCATGATCACCACCGGTCAGGTGCACATCGCCGGTGAGGTGACCACCAAGGCGTACGCCGACATCCCGACGATCGTCCGCCGGACCATCCTCGACATCGGCTACGACTCGTCGAAGAAGGGCTTCGACGGCGCCTCCTGCGGGGTCAGCGTGTCCATCGGCGCGCAGTCCGAGGACATCGCGCAGGGTGTCGACAACGCCTTCGAGCTGCGGACCGGGGCGTCGGAGAGCGCGCTCGACGCACAGGGCGCCGGTGACCAGGGCATGATGTTCGGCTTCGCCTGCTCGGAGACGCCCGAGCTGATGCCGCTGCCGATCGCGCTCGCCCACCGGCTGGCCCGCCGCCTCTCGGCGGTGCGCAAGGACGGCACGATCCCGTACCTGCGGCCGGACGGCAAGACCCAGGTCACCATCGAGTACGAGGGGCTGCGCCCGGTCCGGCTGAACACCGTTGTCGTGTCCAGCCAGCACGCCGCCGACATCTCACTGGACTCGCTGCTCACCCCGGACGTGCGCGACCACGTGATCGCCCCGGAGCTGGAGGGCCTCGGTCTGGACACCGACGGCTACCGGCTGCTGGTCAACCCGACCGGCCGGTTCGAGATCGGCGGCCCGATGGGTGACGCCGGGCTGACCGGCCGCAAGATCATCGTTGACACCTACGGTGGGTACGCCCGCCACGGTGGTGGCGCGTTCTCCGGCAAGGACCCGTCCAAGGTGGATCGCTCGGCCGCGTACGCGATGCGCTGGGTGGCCAAGAACGTGGTCGCCGCCGGCCTGGCCGAGCGGTGCGAGGCGCAGGTCGCCTACGCCATCGGCAAGGCGCACCCGGTGAGCCTGTTCATCGAGACGTTCGGCACCGAGACCGTGCCCGTCTCCTCGATCGAGAAGGCCGTCACCGAGGTGTTCGACCTGCGTCCGGCCGCGATCATCCGGGACCTCAACCTGCTCCGCCCGATCTACCAGCAGACCGCCGCGTACGGCCACTTCGGCCGGGAACTGCCGGACCTGACCTGGGAGAGCACCGACCGGGCCGCCGACCTCAAGTCGGCCGCGGGAGCCTGACCGCCACCAAGCGCAGCGACCGGCGACCCGCGGACGGGTCGCCGGTCGCGCGCGTCTGCGTGGATGTCGGACTGGCGCACCTGGACCGGCCGTTCGACTACCTGGTGCCGGCGGAGCTGGACGAGGTGGCGGTCCCCGGTACCCGGGTGAAGGTGCGCTTCGCCGGGCAGCTCGTCGACGGGTGGTTGCTGTCGCGCGCCGACGACTCCGGCCACACCGGCCGCCTCGCGTACCTGGAGAAGGTGGTCTCGCCGGAGCCGGTGCTGGCCCCCGAGATCGCCCGGCTGGCCCGGGCGGTCGCCGACCGGTACGCGGGCAGCCTCGCCGACGTGCTCCGGCTCGCCGTGCCGCCCCGGCACGCGCGGGTGGAGAAGGAGCCCCAGGACGACCAGCCCACGCCGGCCGTCCCCACCGGGGCGGTCGACCCGCGCGGGTGGCGCGACTACCCCACCGGCCCGGCCCTGCTGCGGGCGCTCGCCGACGGCCGGGCGCCCCGCGCGGTCTGGTCGGCGCTGCCCGGCGAGGACTGGGCGGCCCGCTACGCCGACGCGGTGGCGGCCACCGTCGCCGGTGGGCGCGGCGCGGTGGTCGTGGTGCCCGACGCGCGTGACCTCGACCGCCTCGACGCCGCGCTCACCGGCGTGCTCGGCCCGGGGCGACACGTCAGCCTCTCCGCCGCGCTCGGCCCGGCCCGGCGGTACCGGGCGTTCCTCGCCGCTCGCCGTGGACAGGTGCCGGTGGTGATCGGCACCCGGGCGGCGATGTTCGCCCCGGTGGGCAGTCTCGGCCTGGTCGCCGTCTGGGACGACGGCGACGACCTGCACTCCGAACCCCGGGCGCCCTACCCGCACGCCCGCGACGTGCTGCTCACCCGCGCCCACCTCGCCGAGGCCGGCGCGCTGGTCGGCGGGTACGCCCGGACGGCCGAGGCGCAGCTGCTGGTGGAGACCGGCTGGGCCCCGGAGGTGGTCGCCGACCGGGCCACCGTGCGGGCGCGGATCCCGGCCATCGCACCGACCGGAGACGACCCGCAACTGGCCCGTGACCCCGGGGCCGCCACCGCCCGGCTGCCCAGCCTGGCCTGGACGGCCGCCCGTGACGCGCTCCGGCAGGACCTGCCGGTGCTGGTGCAGGTGCCCCGACGCGGCTACCTGCCGTCGATCTCCTGCGCCGAGTGCCGCACCCCGGCCCGCTGCGCGCACTGCGCCGGCCCGCTCGCGCTGCCCTCGGCCGGCGGCACCCCGTCCTGCCGGTGGTGCGCCCGGGTGGACGCCGCGTACGCCTGTCCGGAGTGCGGTGGGCGACGGCTGCGGGCCGCGGTGACCGGCGCCCGGCGGACCGCCGAGGAGCTGGGCCGGGCGTTCCCCGGCGTCCCGGTGCGCACCTCCGGGCGCGAGGAGGTGCTGACCGACGTGCCCGGCGGCGCGGCCCTGGTGGTGGCCACCCCGGGCGCCGAGCCGGTCGCCGAGGGCGGCTACGGCGCGGTGCTGCTGCTCGACTCGTGGGCCCTGCTGACGCGAGCCGACCTGCGCGCCGGCGAGGAGGCGCTGCGCCGCTGGCTGGCGGCTGCGGCGCTGGCCCGCCCGGCGCCGGCCGGTCGGGTGGTGGTGGTCGCCGACGGCGCGCTCGCCCCGGTGCAGGCGCTGCTGCGCTGGGACGCCGGCTGGTTCGCCGGTCGGGAGTTGGCCGAGCGCCGCGAGCTGGGCTTCCCCCCGGCCGTACGGATGGCGAGCGTCACCGGCGCGGCCGAGGCGGTGGCGGACCTGCTGGCCGCGGCCCGGCTGCCGGACGACGCCGAGGTGCTCGGGCCGGTGCCGGCAGAGGAGGGTCGGGAGCGGATGTTGGTTCGGGTGCCCCGGGCCCGGGCTGCCGCGCTCGCCGAGGCGTTGCACTCGGCCGCCGGCGCTCGGGCCGCCCGCAAGGCCGCCGATCCGGTTCGTCTCCAGGTCGATCCGCTGAGCCTGTTCTGAGGAGTTTCGGCCGGTGCCGGCGGTGACGGACCTCTCCCGCTGGGGTGGTCCTCGCACACCGCGTCCGGCAGAGCGGTGGCGTCCGAGTGGTAGCATCGCCCGTCATGCCGAGGCGTACGACGGGCTCCAGGTCGCCACGGAGCGTCAGCCGCGCGCGAGGTCGATGATGTCAATGAGCCGGTGATCAGGGGTGGACCAGTCGTGACCGTTGGACAATCGATCGTCTTCAACGGCGACCTCGGCAGCGGCAAGAGCACCGTGTCGGTCGAGATCGCCAAGCGGCTCGGCATGCGCCGGGTCAGCGTGGGGGACCTCTACCGGGAGATGGCGCAGCAGCGGCAGATGACCGCCCTGCAGCTCAACCTGCACGCCGAGCTCGACCAGGCCGTGGACGGATACGTCGACCAGCTCCAGCGGGACATCGCCGCCTCCGGTGAGCGCCTCGTGATGGACTCCCGGCTGGCCTGGCACTTCTTCACCGACGCGCTCAAGGTGCACATGATCACCGAGCCGGGTGAGGCGGCCCGTCGGGTTCTCGCCCGGCCTTCCGGGCCGGCGGAGAGCTACGCCTCCCTGGACGAGGCCAAGGCCAAGCTCCGTGAACGCAGCTCGAGCGAGCGGAGCCGGTTCATCATCCGTTACGGGGTGGACAAGGCCCGTCTGCGCAACTATGACCTGATCTGTGACACCACCCGGGCGTCCGCGGGCGAGGTGATCGAGCACATCGTGGCCGCGTACGAGGGCACGCTCGGCGCCGAGGTGCTGCGCGACGCGCCGCCGCTGCTGCTGCTGGACCCGGCCCGGGTCTACCCGACCGAGGACATCGCCACCCTGCGGGGTCTGTGGGACACCGACTTCGTCGGTGGGGTGGCCGAGGCCGGCGACGAGGCCCTCGAGCCGTTGAAGATCGGGTTCACCGGCGAGTACTTCTTCGTCGTCGACGGTCACCGCCGCCTCAGCGCCGCGCTGCAGAACGGGTTTTCCCTGGTCCCGGCCCAACTGGTCGCCGAGGTCGACGAGCCGGTCGTGGGTGGGATGACCGCGATCGACTACTTCGCCGCCCAGGTGCGCCCCGGCCTGATCTACGACTGGGAGGCGGCCCACAAGATCCAGCTGCCGCTGCCCGAGCCGGCGCTGCTGCGCGGCGACGCGGTGCTCGCGGGGGACCCGGGCGCCAGCGTCTGAACCCGGCGCGAGGCCGGGCCGACGCGCGGGGTACGCGCGCCGGCCCGGCCTTTGAGTCGTACGGCGGTGGCCGGGACGGCTCAGCCGAGGACGACGCCCGAGGCGCCGACGCCGGCCATGCCCGAGAAGATGTCCTCGTAGTAGAACCGCCAGGCGCAGACCCGACCGGTGGGGACGTAGCCGGTACAGGCCACCGAGGTGTTGGTGTCGTCGATGGCGGTGTTGGTCCCGGTCGCCCAGACCTGGAGGGTGTTCGCCGCGTTCACGATCTCCACCGGGCCGCCGCTGTCACCCTGACCGACGGCGTTGGTGCGGGTGGTGTTCTCCGCCTGCACCTGACCGCAGACCGTGCCGAAGTTGCGCACGTTGATGCACAGGTTGCGGGCCTTCACCTGGATCGAGCAGCGGGTGCCGGAGTACGCGCCGGAGGTGCAAACCCAGTTGCCGACCTGGCTGGCCGTCGCGCCGATCACCTGGTTGTTGAACTCACTGACCACCTGGCCGGCCGCATTGGTGCTGTTGTTGAAGACCCGGCCACCGCCGCTGCCGTTGAGCAGCAGGGTGTCGGTGCCGACGTTGCGGGTGCCGACGGTGCCGATCGTCTGCCCGGTCGGGTCGGTCGCCAGGACGTTGATGTTGGCGCAGTGCGCGGCGGAGAGCACCCGCGTCACCCCGCCCTGGTAGACGCCGAAGCCGGTCGAGCAGCCACCGCCGGTCGCGGTGTTGCGCCACGCGGCGCCACCCCACCACGGCGCCGAGTCGTCCCACCGGGTGGCCGGCGCGGCGGCGACCCCGGTCTGCACGGTCACCGGGACGCCGGCGAGTGCCGACGCGCCGAGCAGACCGTCCTGGGTGCCGACGAGCAGGCCGGCGCCGTCGGCGCGTGGCCCGACCGTGGTGATCTGGTTGCCGACCTTGGCCCGCAGCCGGTCGGCCGCGGCGACGAGTTCCCGCTGCGAGTACGGGGCGGACAGCACCTTGGTGGCGACGGTGGCCCGGGTGGTGGCCACCAGGTTGGCCGGCGGCTCGCCCTTCCAGTAGACCTGGAGGTGCCGGGTGGTGGGATCGGCGACGATTCCGGCGAAGCCGGAGTTCGCGTTGCGCTCGGCGGCCTTCGTGATCCGTGCGGCGGCGGTGTTCATGCGCTGCTGCAGCCCGAGCAGCTCCGACCAGGAGGCGAAGCCGCCGGGCACCGGTGTGTTGTCGACGAAGGATCCGGTGGTGGCGGCCTTGCCGCCCGGTGCGGCGGCGGCCGGGGTGGCGGTCATGCCCGCGGCGAGCAGCGTGAGACCGATCGCGGTGACGGCGAGTCGACGCAGCATCATGACGGGGCGTCGGGTGGTCGGGTGTGGACGGATCATCGGGTACCTCTTCCCCCAGGGGATCGTGGAGCGGGCTGGGCCCGCACCAGGACGGTGGCAGGGGCGTTGGCACCACGGGGCGGATCCTGGACGGGACTGGACACCGTTGGACACCGCCGGACGGGGTGACGCTCCGCAGTGGAACTGTCATACATTGGCAATCTTCTATCGAGCGGCGCCGGCCCGGAATTACCCTGCCCGTGCGTATCCGGGGGGCCGGATCACCGGGGGTGGGGGCCGCATGTCCGAGCAGTGGATACCGTCCGGCACTCATCAGACGTCACATGGGTCACCCGCGGTGTTCGAGCTGGCCCGCGCTGCCAGCGAGGCACAGACACTGCCGGAACTGGCCGGGTTGCTGCGCCAGCTGCGTCGCCGCGAGGCCCGGCAACAGGGCGAGACCCTGCTGACGTACCGGCAGTTGGCCGCGAAGACCGGCTGGTCGCGCGGGATCATCGGGGAGTACTTCGCCGGCAACATCCTGCCGCCGCCGGAGCGGTTCGACGCCCTCATCCGACTGCTCGGCGCGACCCCCGCCGAGCAGGGGGTGCTGGCCACCGCGCGGGACCGGGTCGAGGAGCGACGTCGACGCCCGAACCGGGACCACGCGACCACCGGGCGGGCTGTCGTTCGGGCCCGGGCGGGCGGCCCGCGCCCCGGTGCCACGTCCCCCCGATTCCCGGTGCCCCGCCAACTGCCCCCGGCACTGCCCGGGTTCGTCGGACGCGCGGCCCAACTCGCCCAGCTCGATGCCGAGTGCGCTCGCGCGGTGGCACCCGGGGACGACGGCGTGGCGTCGGTCACCGTCATGACGTTGTCCGGCACGGCCGGGGTCGGCAAGACGACCCTCGCGGTCAACTGGGCGCACCGGGTCGCCGACCGTTTCCCGGACGGCCAGCTCTACGTCGACCTGCGGGGGTTCGACTCCAGCGGAACTGTGGTGACGGCCGTCGAGGCGGTTCGGGGCTTCCTGGAGGCCCTCGAGGTGCCGCCCGAACGAATCCCCACCCACCTGCCCGCGCAGGTCGGCCTCTACCGCAGCCTGCTCGCCGGCCGCCGGATGCTGGTGCTGCTGGACAACGCCCGTGACGCCGACCAGGTACGGCACCTGCTGGTCGGCAGTCAGAGCTGCCTGGTCCTGGTCACCAGCCGCAACCGGCTCGCCGGCCTGATCGCCGCCGAGGGCGCCCGGCCGATCGGCGTCGACCTGCTCACCACCGCCGAGGCCTGGCAACTGTTGGCCCGACGGCTCGGCCCGGACCGGTTGGCGGCCGAGCCGCAGGCGGTGGACGAGATCATCGAGCGGTGCGCGCGGCTGCCGTTGGCGCTGGCCGTGCTCGCCGCGAGAGGTGCGGAGAAGCCGACGTTCCCGCTGGCCACCCTCGCGGCCGAACTGCGGGCGGCGCCGCGACCACTCGACTCGTTCGACGGAGGGGACGCCGGCACCGACGTGCAGGCCGTCTTCTCCTGGTCGTACCGGAGCCTGACGCCGGAGGCGGCCCGCCTGTTCCGGCTCTTCGGCTGCCATCCGGGGCCGGACATCGGGTTCGCGGCGGCGGCCAGTCTGGCCGGGCTGCCCCGGGCCCAGGCGCCCCGACTGCTGGCCGAGCTGGCCCACGCGCACCTCGTCACCGAGCACGCCCCCGGCCGGTTCGGCGCGCACGACCTGCTCCGGGCGTACGCGGCCGAGCAGGTCGAACGTCTCGAACCGGCACCGGCCCGGCGGGCCGCGATCCGGCGCGGGCTGGACCACTACCTGCACACCGCGCACGCGGCGGCGCTGCTGCTGCAACCGGGCCGGGACCCGGTCACCCTCGCTGCCGCCGCACCGGGCGTGGTGCCCGAGGAGATCACCGACCACGGTCAGGCGCTCGCCTGGTTCAGCGTCGAGTATCCGGTGCTGCTGGCGGCGGTCGCCCACGCGAGGCGGGCCGGGTTCGACGGCCACGCCTGGCAGTTGGCCTGGACACTCGTGGACTTCCTGCAACGCCGGGGACGTTGGCCGGACCTGGCGGTGGCCCAGGGGAACGCCCTGGCCGGGGCGCGGCGGGCCGGCGACCGACCCGGGCAGGCGAACGCCCACCGTGACCTCGCCCGGGTGCTGTCCCGGCTGGGTCGGGTGGACGAGGCGGCGACAAACTACCGCCAGGCCCTGGTGATCTTCGCGGAGCTGGGGGACCACACCGGGCAGGCGCGCACCCACCGGGCGTTCGGCGCGATGCTCGACGGACTCGGCCGGCACGCCGAGTCGCTGGAGCAGAGCGAGCGGGCCCTGGCGCTGTACCGGGCCGCCGGCCACGTCTCCGGGGAGGCCAGCGCCCGCAACGCGGTGGGTTGGGCGCACGCCCAGCTCGGGCAGTACGAGCCGGCGCTCGCGCACTGCCAGGAGGCGTTGGCGTTGCTGCGGACGACAGGTGACCGGCACGGTGAGGCGAACACCTGGGACAGCCTCGGCTTCATAAACGCCCGGTTGGGTGACCACCGTGCGGCGATCCGCTGTTTCCAGCGGGCGCTCGGGCTGTACCGGCGGGTCAGCGACCGCTACGACGAGGCGGACACCCTGTCCCGGCTCGGCCAGAGCTGGCAGGCGGTGGGGGACACCGCCGCTGCCGCGCGTACGTGGCGGCGTGCCCTGGCCATCCTCGACGATCTCGGCCACCCGGACGCCGAGCGGGTGCGTGACCTGCTGGCCGGGCTGCCCGCCGGTGACGCTGGGCACACCGGCGGTGGGTGACCGAGGTGCGCTGGCCGGTGTCCAGCCGGGCACTCCGTAGACTGGTCACCGCATAGCTCGTCCCACCGCAAGAAGGAGCCGTCCCGCGTGACCGTCCAGCCCATCCGTCTGTTTGGGGATCCGGTGCTGCGCACGCCGGCCGATCCGGTGGTCAACTTCGACGCCGAGCTACGTCGGCTCGTCGCCGACCTCACCGACACGATGCGTGAGCAGAACGGCGCCGGCCTGGCCGCGCCGCAGCTCGGTGTGAGCCTGCGGGTGTTCACCTTCGACGTCGACGACGTCCTCGGGCACCTGATCAACCCCGTGTTGGAGTTCCCCGACGAGGAGGAGCAGGACGGCCCGGAGGGCTGCCTGTCGATCCCCGGGCTCTACTTCGACACCAAGCGTCGGCAGAATGTCGTCGCCAAGGGCTTCAGCTCGTTCGGCGACCCGATGCAGATCGTCGGCACCGGTCTGATGGCGCGCTGCGTGCAGCACGAGACCGACCACCTCGACGGGGTGCTCTTCCTGGACCGACTGGACCCGGAGGGACGCAAGGAAGCCATGAAGGTGATCCGCCAGGCCGAGTGGTACGACGCGGCGGCCCCGCCCACGGTAAAGCTCAGCCCGCACATCAGCGACCCCTTCGGTCTGGGGCGCTGACCCGGATGCGCGTGATCTTCGCCGGTACGCCGGCCGTCGCCGTTCCCGCACTGGCCGCCGTCGCCGCCTCCCGCCACGAGCTGGTGGCCGTGGTCACCCGGCCCGACGCGCCCGCCGGGCGTGGGCGGGGTCTGTCCCGCTCCCCGGTCGGCGCGTGGGCCGACGAGCACGGCGTCGAGGTGCTCACGCCGGCCCGTCCCCGCGAGCCGGAGTTCCTCGATCGGCTGCGCGAGCTGGAGCCGGACTGCGTGCCGGTGGTCGCCTACGGCGCGCTGGTGCCACCGGCGGCCCTGGAGATCCCCCGGCACGGCTGGATCAACCTGCACTTCTCCCTGCTGCCCGCGTGGCGTGGCGCCGCGCCCGTGCAGCATGCCGTGCTGCACGGTGACGAACTGACCGGGGCCAGCGTCTTCCAGTTGGAGGAGGGCCTGGACACCGGCCCGGTCTACGGCACACTGACCGACGAGATCCGCGCCGCCGACACCTCCGGTGACCTGTTGGGTCGGCTCGCCGATTCCGGCGCCGGGCTGCTGGTGGCGGTGCTCGACGCGATCGCCGACGGCACCGCCCGCGCCGAGCCGCAGCCCGCCGACGGGGTGTCGCTGGCGCCGAAGCTGAGCGTGGACGACGCGCGGGTGCGCTGGAGTGACCCGGCCTTCGCCGTCGATCGGCGGATCCGGGCCTGCACCCCGGCGCCGGGCGGCTGGACCACGTTCCGCGACGAGCGGGTGAAGCTCGGCCCGGTCGTCCCGGTGCCCGACGGCCCCGAGCTGAAGCCGGGGGAGTTGCTGGTGGAGAAGTCCCGGGTGCTGGCCGGCACGGCGACAGTGCCGGTACGTCTCGGTGAGGTCCGCGCCGCGGGCAAGCGGGCGATGGACGCTACCGACTGGGCGCGCGGCGTCCGGGTCGGCACTGGAGAGGACTTCGCGTGACGGCACCGGAGGGAACCCGACCGACGCGCTCCGGCCCGTCGACGGGCCGTGGCGGGGATCGTCGCCCGGTCCGACCACCGCTGGACCGACCGCGCCGCGCCGCGTACGAGGCGGTGGCGGCGGTGCACCGTGACGACGCGTTCGCCAACCTGGTGCTGCCCATCATCCTGCGGGAGGAGGGGCTGTTCGGTCGGGACGCGGCCTTCGCCACCGAGCTGACCTACGGCACCCTGCGCCACCTGGGCACGTTGGACGCGATCCTGACCGACGCCGCCGGCCGGGACGTGGCCCGGATCGACCCGCCGGTACGCGACGCGCTGCGGATCGGGGCGTACCAGCTGCTGCACACCCGGGTGCCGGCGCACGCCGCGGTCTCGTCGACTGTGGATCTGGTCCGTTCGGTCGCACCGGGCGCGACCGGCTTCGCCAACGCGGTGCTGCGCGAGGTGTCCACCCGTGACGCGGACGCCTGGGTGGCCAAGCTCGCCCCACCGATGGAGACCGACCCGGTCGGGCACCTCGCGTTGGCGTACAGCCACCCGCAGTGGATCGTGCGGGCGTTCTCCGAGGCGCTCGGCGGCGATCTGGGTGAGACGGAGCGCCTCCTGATCGAGGACAATGAGCGCCCGCCGGTGCACCTGTGCGCGCGGCCGGGGCTGATCGACCCGGTCGAGCTGGCCGACCAGGTCGGCGGTGCGCCCGGTGCCTTCTCGCCGTACGCCGTCTATCTGCCCGGTGGCGCGCCGGGTGACATCCCGGCGGTGGTCGACGGCCGGGCCCACGTCCAGGACGAGGGCTCCCAGTTGGTGGCGACAGCGCTCGCCGACGCGCCGTTGGACGGCCCGGACGGGCGTTGGCTGGACCTGTGCGCCGGCCCGGGTGGCAAGGCCGGGCTGCTCGGCGCGCTGGCCGCGCAGCGGGGCGCCCGGGTGACAGCGGTGGAGGTGGCCGAGCACCGCGCCCGGCTGGTCTCCCTGGCGACCCGGGACCTGCCGGTGGCCGTGCTGACCATGGACGGCCGTGAGGTCGGCGGCGACCCGAAGCTGCCGGAGCAGCACTTCGACCGGGTGCTGGTCGACGCACCGTGTACCGGGCTGGGGTCGCTGCGTCGTCGGCCGGAGTCGCGCTGGCGTCGCCAGCCGTCCGACCTCCCGCCGCTGACCCGGCTGCAACGGGAGTTGCTCGGCGCGGCGTTGCGGGCGGTCCGCCCGGGTGGCCTGGTCGCCTATGTCACCTGCTCGCCGCACACCGTCGAGACGCACGTGACGGTGACCGAGGCGGCCCGCCGCAGCGGGGTTCCGGTGGACTTCGTGGACGCCCGGCCGCTGCTGCCGGCCGGCATGCCCGGTCTCGGCGACGGGCCGACCGTGCAGCTCTGGCCACACCGGCATGGCACCGACGCGATGTTCCTCGCCGTCCTGCGCCGAGGCTGACCCGACCCTGCGTCCGGCCGGTCGGTGACCCGACTGGCCGGACGCGGCGCTCAGGTGACCGGAAGACCCTTGGTGCCGGCGTTCTTCATCGACCGGGTCAGGTTCCGGTCGGAGATCCAGAGGAAGCACTGCACGCCCCGGTTGCCGTTGCGCCACTCCTCCTCGTACGGCTGGTAGTAGATCGTCCCGGCGCGGAAGTCGAGCTGGGAGTTGTCCGGAACCTTGGCGTACTTGGCGATCATCGTCTGGCAGGCCCGGTGGGTCTGCTTGATGCTGCGGGTGAACTCGGCGTAACTGACGTCCGGGGCCTGCCAGACGCCGACGAACTCGGCGTGGTGCTTGGCGGTGCAGGAGACCGGCTTCATCTCGTCGATGTCGTCCTTGACCAGCTTCGGGTTGAAGCAGCGGTACGCCAGCGGCGCCGCGCCGGACAGCGCGCCGCGGAGGCTGCCGGTGCGCAGGTCGACGGCGGTGTCGTCGATGCTGGCGATCTCGGTGACGTCGCAGCGGTACCAGCGGGCCCCGCCCGACCAGGCCTGCGGTGACGGCAGCACGACGGTCAGGCCGAGCCGCCCGGAACGCCAGTCGGCGCCCACCGCCTTGTTGACGGCGGTGTCGCACCCGGCCTGTGCGGCCCGCATGCCGGCCGAGCCGGGCTGCGGGGGAGTGCCGCCCGTGGCGCCCGGGCCGGTGAGGGTGCCGACGTGCATGGTCTCCACCCGGTGCGACTCGGTGCACGCCGTCGGGTTGTAGCCGGTCAGGAAGCCGACCTGCTGGGAGCTGTGGTGGCAGACGTCGGCGGCGGGGACGAACTGCTGCGCCGCGACGGGCGCCGGCCAGTCGTCGATGAGGTCACGGTCGAGTCCGGCGGGTGCGCCGCACCCGGCCAGCGCCAGGGCCAGTGCCCCACCCCCGGCGAACGCCGCCAACCACCGTCGCATCCCGACCTCCCGCCGCTGCTGGCCCCCGACCGGACCCAGCCGGTCGATAGCGCCACGGCGCAGCAGCATACGGCACCGATGCTCAGATCGCGGGCAGTCCCTCCGGGCCGGCGCCGCGCATGGAGCGGGTGAGTTTGCGGTCGTCGCTCCACAGGAAACAGCGCACTCCACGGTCGCCCTCCTCCCACTCCCGCTGCGAGGGTGGGTAGTAGATGGACCCGGCCCGGTACGGCAGCTCGCTGTTGTTGGGTACCGCCGCGTACTCGGCGATCAGCGCCATGCAGCGCCGGTGCGCCTGCTCGGCGGACTTGGCGAAGTCCGCCCAGCTCAGGTCCCCCTCCTCGTAGACGCCCACGAACTCGGCGCGGTGCGGCTCGGTGCAGAGCACCGGCGCCATGTAGTTGAGGTTGTCGCCGATCAGCTTGGGATCGAAGCAGCGGTGCGTCAGGGGCGTGTCGCCGATCAGGGCTCCGCGAAGGCTGCCGGTGCGGTTCACCGCGCGGGTGTTGTCGATGCTGCCGGTCTCGCTGAGGTCGCAGCGGAACCAGCGGGCGCCGCCGGTCCACGCGGGTGCGGACGGCAGCGCGAGGGACAGCGCGAGTCGGGCCGTGTGCCAGTCACCGCCGAGCACCTGTCGGGCTCGCTGGTCGCACTCGGCGCGAGCCGTGCGCAGCGCCGACGACCCGGGTTCCGGTCGGGTCTCGGTCAGCGCGTCGGGCCCGACGAAGGTGCCGACGTGGATGGTCTCGGCCAGGTGGTTACGCGCGCAGTCCACCGTCTCGTACGTGCTGGCCTGCACCACAGTGGCGATCCGCGGCAGACAGGTGTCGGTGGCGGGGGTGAACGGCTTCGGCACCCGCAGCGTCGGCCAGTCGTCGGTGAGATCACCGTCCGCGCCCCGCGCCGGCGCGCAGCCGGTCAGCAGCAGCATCGTGGTGACGCCGGCCAGCACCAGCGCTGGAAGCCACCGTCGCATCGTCCGCCCTCCCGGGAGCTGGCGGCCGGTCACCGCGCCCCGCGGCGAAACCCCGGCGGGCGTGCAGCCTATGGCACCGTCCCGGTTGGAGTGTCGTCGCGTTTCCGTCGATCGGCCAGTCGCTGATGTCTGTTCGTCCGGATTCGGGGGTCCGGAGCGCCCAATTCTGCACCACTGGTCACTACTGGGTCACAGCGCGTCCCCGAAGGTGGCGCGATGCGGGTGGCGGGTGGCCACGTTCGTACACTGGCCCCGTGACCGTACCGCCGCCGATCGTCGCGCCGAGCATCCTGGCCGCCGATTTCGCCCGACTCGCCGAAGAGGTCCGTGCCGTCGAGGACGCCGCGGACTGGTTGCACGTCGACGTGATGGACAACCACTTCGTGCCGAACCTGACCATTGGGCTGCCCGTGGTGCAGAGCCTGCGCGCTGTCACGGCGATGCCCTTCGACGTGCACCTGATGATCGAGGACCCGCGCCGGTGGGCGCCCGGGTACGCCGACGCGGGGGCGTACAACGTCACCTTCCACGCGGAGGCGTCGGACGACCCGGTGGCGTTGGCCAAGGATCTGCGCTCGGCCGGTGCGAAGGCGGGCCTGGCCATCGATCGGGACACCCCGATCGAGCCCTACCTGGACCTGCTGCCCAGCTTCGACACCCTGCTGATCATGACGATCAAGGCCGGCTTCGGTGGGCAGCGGTTCATTCCGCAGATGCTGGAGAAGGTGCAGACGGCCCGGCGGCACGTGTCGGCCGGGCACCTGGAGCTGCGCATCGAGGTGGACGGCGGGATCGCCGCCGACACCATCGAGCAGGCAGCCGCCGCGGGTGCCGACGCGTTCGTGGCCGGCACCGCCGTGTACGGGGCCGCCGATCCGGCGGAGGCGGTACGCCACCTGCGGGCACTGGCGGAACGCGCGGCTCCCGGGGCCTGAGGTGGAGCCCGAGGTCGACCGCAAGGACATCATTCTCGTCGTCGACGACGACGAGGACATCGCTCGTTTCGTCGAGTTCAACCTGCGGCTGCACGGCTTCGAGGTGATCCACGCCAGCGACGGTCAGGAGGCTCTGGAGGTCATCGAGCGCCAGCGGCCGGACCTGGCGGTGGTCGACCTCATGATGCCGCGGATCGACGGGCTGGAGCTGACCCGGCGGTTGCGCGCGGACCCGATGACCTCCGCCCTTCCGGTGATCATGCTGACCGCCAAGGGGATGACCGTCGACAAGGTGCACGGGCTCAGCGCCGGTGCGGACGACTACCTGGTCAAGCCGTTCGACACCGCCGAGCTGGTGGCTCGGGTCTCGTCCACGTTGCGCCGCAACAAGGAGTTCCGGGAGGTCTCCCCGCTGACCGGGCTGCCCGGCAACAGCCGGATCCGTCGGGAGATCAGCGACCGGGTCCGAAACGGCGTGGACTACGCGGTCGGCTACGTCGACATCGACCGGTTCAAGAGCGTCAACGACCGGTACGGCTTCGTGCGCGGCGACGACTTCATCTCCGCGCTGGCCCGCAGCCTGCACCGGGCGGTCGTGGCGGTGGGCCTGCCGCCGGCCTTCCTCGGCCACGTCGGCGGTGACGACTTCGTCATCGTCTGCGCCCCGGACCAGGTGCGCCCACTGACGTCCCGGGCGGTCGTCGACTTCGAGAACGCCGCCGACACGCTCTACGACCCGACCGATCGGGAGCGCGGCTTCGTCGAGCTGAAGGACCGACGAGGCAACATCAGGCGCGCGGCCCTGGTCACGCTCTCCATCGGGGTGTCCCTCTCCGACGACGGCAAGCGGTTCACCGACCCCCTCGAAGCGATCGCGGTGGCCTCGGAGATGAAGACGGTCGCCAAGAGTCAACCGGGTTCGTACGTGGCGGTGGACCGGCGTCGCGGCGTCACCTGAGCGTGATACCGCTGTGAAGTAGCTCGCCTAGGTGGCGGCAGAGTCGCATCGGCGTGTAAGACTTCCCGTGTACCCACCACGCGCTGGCGGGACTCGGTGAAATTCCGAACCGGCGGTGATCCACGGTCCAACCGTGGTCAGCCCGCGACCCGGACGGCTCTGCTGTCCGGTGGACCTGGTGAAAATCCGGGGCCGACGGTTGGGGGCGGTTCGTCCGCGCCCAGAAAGTCCGGATGGGAGACAGCGCGCGGGACGGACGGGTCCGAGCCGGCCGCTGGCTTCAGCGTGCCGTCCCGACCCTCCGGGGCCGGCTGTGCCGTTCCCGGAATCCGCCACCGCCTGCCCGTGGCCCCATGGCCACCGCCTCCCTGACCGCCCGCGCGCGGATCGGCGAGTGAGAGGGCAGGGGCAGGGCGATGGCCAGCGTCTCCGTTGATGAGGCGATGCGGCGTGCGATCGAGTTGGCCGCGCGCGGGCTCGGCACCACCAGCCCCAATCCGGTGGTCGGGTGCGTGCTGCTCGACGAGGACGGCGAGGTCGTGGGCGAGGGCTTCCACGCGTACGCCGGCGGACCGCACGCCGAGATCGTCGCGCTGGCACAGGCCGGGCGGCGGGCCAAGGGCGGCACCGCTGTCGTCACTCTGGAACCCTGCGATCACACCGGCCGCACCGGCCCCTGTAGTTCCGCGCTCGTCCAGGCGGGGGTGGGCCGGGTGGTCATCGCCGTGCCCGACCCCAACCCTGTCGCTTCCGGGGGCGCCGCCACGTTGCGCGCCGCCGGGGTCCGGGTCGATCTGGGGGTACGCGGCGAGGAGGCCGAGGCCGGCAACGTCGCCTGGCTGACCTCGATGCGCCGGGGCTGGCCGTATGTGATCTGGAAGTACGCCGCCACGCTCGACGGCCGCTCCGCCGCGGCGGACGGCACCAGCATGTGGATCACCTCGGAGGCGGCCCGGATCGACGTGCACGCGCTGCGGGGCACTGTCGACGCGGTCGTCGCCGGGGTGGGCACCGTGCTCGCCGACGACCCCCGGCTGACCGCCCGCAACCTTCGCGACGGCAGCCTGGCCATCCGGCAGCCGCTGCGGGTGGTGGTGGACAGCTCGGGGCGTACCCCGGCTGACGCCCTGGTCCGCGACGGCGCCGCGCGGACGTGGATCGCGACCGCCGACGAGGTCGGCGCTGACGCGGACGGCCGGGTCGACCTGTCGGCGCTGCTCGCGGCGCTGCACCAGCGTGGGGTCCGCGCGGTGCTGCTGGAGGGCGGCCCTCGACTGGCCGGCGCGTTCCTGCGGGCCGGCCTGGTCGACAAGATCGTCGGGTACGTCGCGCCGCGGTTGCTCGGCGCCGGCCCGACCGCTCTGGTCGACGCGGGAGTGACCACCATCGCTGAGGCCATCGATCTGGAGTTCGTCGACGTTACGCAGATCGGTCCGGATCTTCGGATCACCGCTTTGCCCCGCAAAAGGGAGGGCTGAGATGTTCACCGGCATTATTGAGGAATTGGGCGAGATCGTCCGGGTCGCGCCGACGGCGGGAGATTCGGCGCTGCTCGGCGTACGCGGCCCGCTCGTCACGTCCGACGCCCGGCACGGCGACTCGATCGCCGTCAACGGTGTCTGCCTGACCGTCGTGGAGGTGGCCGACGGGGTCTTCACCGCCGACGTGATGGGGGAGACGCTGCGCCGCTCCGCGCTGGGCGCCCTGCGCCCCGGCGACCCGGTCAACCTGGAACGAGCCGCCGCGCTCGGCAGTCGCCTCGGCGGGCACCTGGTGCAGGGCCACGTCGACGGCGTCGGTGAACTGATCTCCCGGGAGCCGGCCGAGCAGTGGGAGACCGTCCGGTTCCGACTGCCCGCCGCCCTGTCCCGGTACGTGGTGGAGAAGGGCTCGATCACCATCGACGGCGTCTCGTTGACAGTGGCCGCCGTCGGCGCGGACGAGTTCGCCGTCGGGCTGATCCCGACCACGCTGAAGCTGACCACGCTCGGCGCGAAGGGCGTCGGCGACCCGGTCAACCTGGAGGTCGACGTGTTGGCCAAGTACGTCGAGCGGCTGCTCGGCGACCGGGTCACCGACGCCGACGCTCGCGGGGTGGCCTCGACACCGGGCGGGGTGGCCTGATGGGCCCGCTCAGCTGGCTGCTGGACGCCCAGGTGCAGGTCGCCGGCTCGCCGGTGCTGGCCCGCGAGATCGTCGGCAACACGTTCGGGCTGGTCTCGGCGCTGCTCGGGCTGCGCCGGCTGGTCTGGGCGTGGCCGGTCGGCATGATCGGTAACGCGCTACTCCTCACCGTCTTCCTCGGCGGGGTGTTCGCCACCCCGCAGGAGCACGACCTGTACGGGCAGGCCGGCCGACAGGTGTTCTTCTTCGCGGTGAGCGTCTACGGCTGGTGGCGCTGGCAGCGCAACCGTCGCGGCGACGCCGGGCAGGCGGCGGTCGTCCCGCGCTGGGCCACCGGACGGGAACGACTGCTGCTGCTGGTGGCCGCCGTGATCGGCACCGCCGCGGCGTACCCGCTACTTAAGGCCCTGGGCTCGTGGGGCCCGCTGCCCGACGCCTGGATCCTCACCGGCAGCCTGCTGGCCACCTACGGCATGGCCCGCGGCTGGGTGGAGTTCTGGCTGCTCTGGATCGCTGTGGACGCGGTCGGCGTGCCGCTGCTGCTGCGCGGCGGGTTCTACCCGTCGGCCGTCATGTACCTGATCTACGGCGCCCTCTGCGTCTGGGGCTTCGCCGCCTGGTGGCGCACCTCGCGCGCGACGGCCACCGTCCGTACGCCCACCTACACGGAGGCCCTGGCGTGACCGGTTTTGGGGATATTGAGCAGGCGATCGCGGAGATCGCGGCCGGCCGGCCGGTCGTCGTGGTCGACGACGCGGACCGGGAGAACGAGGGCGATCTGATCTTCGCGGCCGAGTTGGCCACGCCGGAGCTGATGGCGTTCATGGTGCGCCACACCTCCGGGTACGTCTGCGTGGCGCTGACCGAGAGCGAGGCCGACCGGCTCGACCTGCCGCCGATGCACCACACCAACCAGGACCGGCGTGGCACCGCGTACACGGTGACAGTGGACGCCCGGGAGGGGGTCGGCACCGGCATCTCGGCGGCCGACCGCGCGCACACCAGCCGGCTGCTCGCCGACGCGGCGACCGACCCGACCGACCTGTCCCGGCCCGGGCACGTGGTGCCGCTGCGCGCTCGCGAGGGCGGGGTGCTGCGTCGCCCGGGGCACACCGAGGCGGGCATCGACCTGACCCGGCTGGCCGGGCTGCGTCCGGCGGGCGTGCTCTGCGAGCTGGTCAACGACGACGGCACCATGATGCGCCTGCCGGACCTGGAGAAGTTCTCCGCCGAGCACGGCCTCACGCTGATCACCATCGCCGACCTGATCGCCTACCGGCGGCGTACCGAGAAGCAGGTCGAGCTGGTCGCCGACGCCCGGATGCCAACGCGCCACGGGGTGTTCCGGGCGCTCGGCTACCGCGCCGAGCACGACCCCGCCGAGCACGTCGCGATGGTGCTGGGTGACCTCGGTGACGGCCAGGACGTGCTGGTCCGGGTGCACTCCGAGTGCCTGACCGGGGACGTGTTCGGCTCGCTGCGCTGCGACTGTGGGCCGCAGTTGGACGCCGCGCTGGCTCGCGTCGGGCAGGAGGGCCGGGGCGTGGTGCTCTACGTCCGGGGGCACGAGGGGCGTGGCATCGGGCTGCTGCACAAGCTGCAGGCGTACCAGTTGCAGGACTCCGGCCGCGACACCGTCGACGCCAACCTCGACCTGGGCCTGCCGGCCGACGCCCGTGACTACGGCACCGGCGCGCAGATCCTCTACGACCTGGGCGTGCGCTCGATGCGGCTGCTGACCAACAACCCGGCCAAGCGGGCCGGGCTGGAGGGGTACGGGTTGACCATCACCGGCCGCGAGGGGCTGCCGGTCGGCGCGCACCCGGAGAACATGCGCTACCTGCGCACCAAGCGGGACCGGATGGGTCACCTGCTGGACCAGTTGGACGAGGTGTCCGAGGCGCCGCTGGGGCGTCCGGTCGCCAACGACGAGATCGGAGCATGACGATGGCGGGTTTCGGTGAGCCGGGAGTCGAGGCGGTCGACGCCGCGGGGCTGACCGTCGGGGTCGTTGCCGCCCGCTGGCACGGCGAGCTGACCGATCACATGCTGGAGCGTGCGGTTGCCGCCGCCGAGGCGTGTGGCGCCCGTTCCGTGGTGGCCCGGGTCGCCGGGTCGGTCGAGCTGCCGGTGGTGGCACAGGCCCTCGCCCGCCGCTGCGACGTCGTGGTCGCCCTCGGCGTCGTGATCCGCGGGGCCACCGCCCACTTCGACTACGTCTGCCGCTCGGTCACCGACGGGCTGACCCGGGTGGCGCTGGACGAGGGCAAGCCGGTGGCGCACGGGGTGCTGACCGTGGAGACCATCGAGCAGGCCCGCGACCGCGCCGGTCTGCCCGGGTCCGCGGAGGACAAGGGCTGGGCCGCCACCGTCGCGGCGCTCGACGCGGCACTGGCCGTGCGCACCGTGGCGGCGGGCAACGCCCAGCGGGTCGGCTTCAGCGGCTGAGCCGCCGTCGGCCTCGGCCGTCTCTGAAGCGGGCCCTCACAGCCGACCGGCCTCGATGATCCGGCGCAGGAACTGCCGGGTACGGGGCTGCGTCGGCTCGCCGAGCACCTGCTCGGGCGGGCCGCTCTCGACGACCCGCCCGGCGTCGAGGAAACACACCTCGTCGGCGACCTCCCGGGCGAAGCCCATCTCGTGGGTGGCCAGCACCATGGTCATGCCGTCGGCCTTCAGGTCCCGGATCATCGACAGCACCTCGCCGACGAGTTCCGGGTCCAACGCGGAGGTGACCTCGTCGAGCAGCATCAGTCGAGGTGAGTTGGCCAGCGCCCGGACGATCGCCACCCGCTGCTGCTGCCCGCCGGAGAGCCGGTCCGGGTAGGCGTTCGCCTTGGCGCCGAGCCCCACCCGGTCGAGCAGTTCGCGGGCCTGCGCCTCGGCCTCCGCCCGGGCCCGCCGGTGTACGCGCCGCGGCGCGAGGGTGATGTTGTCCAACACGCTCAGGTGCGGAAAGAGGTTGTACGCCTGGAACACCATGCCGATCCGCCGCCGGACCTGGTCGGGGTCCACCCGGGGATCGGAGATGTCCTCCCCGTCCAACTCGATGGTGCCGTCGTCGAGTTCGTCAAGCAGGTTGACGCAGCGCAGCAGTGTCGACTTGCCGGACCCGGACGCGCCGATCAGGGCCACCACCTGGTGCTCGGCGACGGTCAGGTCGAGCTGGTCGAGCACGACGTGCCCGCCGAACTCCTTGCGCAGGCCCCGACACTGCAACAACGCCATGGGTCAGCCCCCCGACTGTCGGCGGGCCGCGCGTAGCGTCACCCAGTCCGTGACCGCGATCAGCGGGATCGCGAGCAGCACGAAGAGGACCCCGGCCACGACGTACGGCGTGTAGTTGAACGTCTGGGCGGTGGCGATCTGGGCGGCGCGGACCGCGTCGATCGGCCCGGCGAGTGACACCAGGCCCACGTCCTTCTGCAACGCCACCACGTCGTTGAGCAGCGGTGGTGCCACCCGACGGACGGCCTGCGGCAGGACCACGTGCCGCATCGTCTGCCGGTAGGTCAGGCCCAACGAGCGGGCGGCGGCGAGCTGACTGGAGTGCACCGACTCGATGCCGGCCCGGAACACCTCGGCGAGGTAGCCGCCGTAGGTGAGGACCAACGCGACCCCACCCAGCACCAGCACCGGCGGCATGCCCTGCAACCGCAGCCCCGGCACGCCGAGGGTGAGCAGGTAGAGCACGATGATCAGCGGTAGGCCGCGGAACGTGTAGGTGTAGCCGGCGGCCAGCGCGCGGACCGGGAAGAAGACCGGCCCGCGCAGCGTCCGCAGCACGGCGATCACCAATCCGACCAGCAGCGCGCCGACCGCACAGCACACCAGCAGCCGTACGTTGAGCCAGAGCCCGCTCAGCACCGTCGGCAGCGCGTCGCGGGCGATCTCCGGATCCAGGAACGACCGCCGGACCCGGTCCCAGCCCGGCGCCCCGGTCACCGCGATCACCAGCAGCGTGCCGAGCGCCGCCGTCGAGAACGCCGCGACGAGCACGCTGTAGACGGTCTGCCGCCGCCGGTACGCCGACCGCCGCAGCTGTGCCTCGGACGGCACGTGATCCAGAAGAGTCACCGCAGCTCGGCCGCCCCCGCCACCTGCGCGAGCCACTTCTGTTCCAGCTCCTTCAGCGTGCCCGCCGCGGCGAGCTGACCGACCGCCCCGCTCACGCAGGACGTCAGCGGCGAGTTCTTGTCCAGCAGCAACCCGAACGCCTCGGGCGTACCGACCTGCGGCACCTGCCCGACGATCGTCGCGTCGGTGATCTCCGCGCCGGTGATGTAGAAGGCGGTCGGCAGGTCCACCACGAGACCGTCCAACTGCCCGTTCTGCAGGGCCTTCTTGGCGTCGTCGTTGCTGTTGTAGACCTGCGGCTTGGCGGCCGGCTTGATCACGTCGGTGATCGCCTGGTAGCTGGTGGTGCCGACCTGCGCGCCGAGCCGAGCGTCCCGCAGCTCGGCTAGCGACTTCCGGCCGGCGATCTTCGAGGACTTCAACGCGATGACGGTCTGCCGCACCAGGTAGTACGGCGCGGAGAAGTCGACCGCCTGCTTGCGCTCCTCGGTGATGGAGAACTGGTTGATGTCGAAGTCGAAGTCCTTCGGCCCCGGCGCGATCGCGGTGTCGAACTTGACCCGGGTCCAGGCCACGTCCGCGCGGGCGTAGCCGAGCTTCTCGGCCACCGCGTACGCGACGGCGGACTCGAAGCCCTCGCCGCTCTCCGGCTTGTCCTTCGAGAACCACGGCTCGTACGCGGGCTGGTCGGTGGCGATGGTGAGCTTGCCCGGCGTACGGGTGGGCAGGCTGTCCTTGGCGCAGGACAGCCCCGTGGTGACGGTGGGGGTTGGTAGCTCCTTCTGTGGCGCGCATCCGGCGGTGGCTACGACGACGGCACCGGCGAGGGTGAGCGCGAGGAGACGTGAGCGGCTGGCCATGGCGGACAGCGTAGAGCTCCATGGGCGTCGATCGACAATTGTCCCACCATGTTGGTAGGAAATTGTCCGCTTGCTGGATTCCGGCGGACCCGGACGCGGGGTGCCGGCCGGGTGGCTGGAAGAATCGTTTCCCGTGAAGACGTTCGAGGAGTTGTTCGCCGAGCTGCAGGCCAAGGCCGCCGCCGGCACCCCGGGCTCGGGCACCGTCGCCGCGCTGGACAAGGGCGTGCACTTCATCGGCAAGAAGGTCGTCGAGGAGGCGGCCGAGTCGTGGATGGCCGCCGAGCACGAGGGGCCGGAGCGCACCGCCGAGGAGATCTCCCAACTGCTCTACCAGGTCCAGGTGCTGATGCTCGCCAGTGGCCTCGAGCTCAAGGACGTCTACCGACATCTGTGAGTGCCCCCAACCCCGTTGATCGCCATCCGGATCGAAGGAGCACTCCGTCATGCTGCGTGTCGCCATTCCCAACAAGGGCACCCTGGCCGAACCGGCCGCCCAGATGCTGCGCGAGGCGGGCTACCGCCAGCGCACCGACCCCAAGGACCTCGTCTGCCGGGACGAGGCCAACGACGTCGAATTCTTCTACCTGCGCCCGAAGGACATCGCCACCTACGTCGGCTCCGGCGACCTCGACCTGGGGATCACCGGCCGGGACCTGCTGATCGACTCGGCCGCGCCGGCCGAGGAGGTCGTCGACCTCGCCTTCGGCCGGGCCACCTTCCGCTTCGCCGCCCGCCCCGACGACATCGCCTCCGTCCAGGAGCTCGGCGGTCACCGGATCGCCACCGCGTACCCGGGGCTGGTCGAGCGGCACCTCGGCGAGGTGGGGGTCAAGGCCGACGTGATCCGCCTCGACGGCGCCGTGGAGAACGCCGTACGCCTCGGCGTCGCCGACGTGATCGCGGACGTTGTGGAGACCGGCGCGACCCTGCGCCAGGCGGGCCTGGTGGTCTTCGGTGAGCCGCTGCTGCGCTCGTCGGCGGTGCTGGTCCGGCGCGCCGGCGCGCCCGCACAACCACAGGCCGAGCAGTTGCTGCGCCGCCTGCACGGCGTGCTGGTGGCCCGCCGCTACGTGATGCTCGCCTACGACGTGCCGGCCGGTCTGCTGGACCGGGCCAGCGGGCTCACCCCGGGCATCGAGTCGCCCACCGTGTCGCCGCTGCACCGCGAGGGCTGGGTGGCGGTGCAGGCGATGGTGCTCCGCGACGACGTGCACCGCATCATGGACGAGCTGTACGAGCTGGGCGCCCGCGCCATCCTCGTCACCAACATCCACGCCTGTCGCCTCTGACCGTCCCCTGTCCCGAGCGCCGCTGGACCGGGGTGTCCGCGCCAGGGGCACCCCTGTTCCGGTGATACCTCGCTCCGCGATCTTGCACTTTCTGCACCGACACAAGGCGCATATCACCCTGTACCGACAACCGAAACCGCAAGATCGGCGACCCTTCCGCTCGCCAGGGGGCACAGGGGCTCGCGGTTCTCCGGTGGTGGCTCGGCGGGTGGTGCGTTTGATGGGGGAGTGTGGGTGGCAGACTGGTGGGGTGAGTGAAACCGAGCTGGTCCGCCTGAAGCCCCGCCGCATTCGCGTGGTCTGCTGGTCGGCGGCGGTTGTCCTGGTACTGGTGTTCGGTCTGGTCGCCACGTCGCTGAGTGGCCCGACCGGCGATGGTTACGGCAGCTTCCAGCGCGGCGACCAGATCGCCATGATCGGCCTGGGCGTCTTCGGGGCGCTGGGGTTCCTGCTGTTCACCCGCCCCCGGGTGGAGGCGGATGCGCGGGGCATCCGGGTGCGTAACGTCATCAGCTCCTACGAGCTGCCCTGGGAGGTTGTCCGGGGCGTGCGCTTCGACCGGGGCGCGCCGTGGGCCAGCCTGGAGCTGCACGACGACGACCTGCTGCCGATGGTCGCGTTGCAGGCCGCCGACAAGGAGTTGGCCGTCGACGGGGTCCGCGCGCTGCGCCGGCTGCACGAGGCCCACCAGGCCCGTCTCGCCGAACGCGCCGTCGGCCGCTGACCCGGCGAAACCGCCCACCCACAAAATCACGTGCCACCGCCACCGCCACCGCCACCGCCACCGCCACCGCCACCGCCGGCGACCGAACCGCCCACCACGGGCGCGCGCACCCACGCCAAGATCTGGACAACTTCCCCGAAACTGCTGCCTCCCGACATCCTGAGGCAGCAGTTTCGGGGAAAGTGCGCGGATCTCACCAGGCGGCGGGGCGGCGCGGGGCGGCGGCGCGGGGCGGGGCGCGGCGCGCCGGTGTGAGCGCAGGTCGTGCCCGGTTTGGGGGTGGCCGGGGCGCCGGTGTAGTGTTATCGAGTCGACCAGGCTGTCTCCGCGTGCGAGCAGACAGCCTTGAAAGCGGGGCGCCTGCTCCCACCCGAGTCACCGCTACGGTGGCCGGGTCCGGTCACCGGTTCCGGGCATGTCCCGGTGCCGGATGCGCGATCCTTGTGATCGTGCTGACCGGTCGAGCGGGCCCTGGCATACGCCGGGGCCTTCTGCTTTTCGGGTCGGTTCCCTCCTGGGAGCCGCAGGGGTCGGCGACAGAGCAGAAACGACTCGAGGAGGCCCCATCAGCGTCGAACCACGCGTGAACGAGCAGATCCGGGCACGTGAGGTCCGACTGGTCGGCCCAGAGGGTGAGCAGGTGGGCATCGTCCCGCTGGAGCGCGCTCTTCAGCTGGCCGCGGACGTCGATCTGGACCTGGTCGAGGTTGCGCCGATGGCGCGCCCGCCGGTGTGCAAGCTCATGGACTTCGGCAAGTTCAAGTACGAGAGCGCACTCAAGGCGCGCGAAGCGCGGCGTAATCAGCAGCAGACCGTCATCAAGGAAATGAAGCTTCGGCCGAAGATCGACCCGCACGACTACGAGACCAAGAAGGGTCACGTGGTGCGGTTCCTCAAGGCGGGCGACAAGGTCAAGGTGACGATCATGTTCCGCGGTCGCGAGCAGAGCCGCCCGGAGCTGGGTTACCGGCTCCTGCGCCGGCTCGAGTCCGAGATCACGGAACTGGGATACGTCGAGGCCGCTCCGAAGCAGGACGGTCGAAACATGATCATGGTTCTCGCCCCGCATCGGGCCGTCAAGGCCTCCGCGGTCGCCGCCACGGCGTCTCGCGGCGGACCTCGGGACCGGGCAGGGGACGAGTCCGCCGCTCCGGAAGCCGATGAGACCGCGGCGGTCAGCGAGACCGCAGCAGCCGGTGACACCGGCCTCGCCGCCGACACCAGCGGCGAGTAACAGGGGAGAAGACGTTCCACATGCCGAAGATGAAGAGCCACACGGGTATGGGTAAGCGGGTCAAGGTGACCGGCAAGGGCAAGATCGTTGCCCAGCAGGCCGGCCTCCGCCACAACCTGGAGAAGAAGCCCTCCACCCAGACCCGCCGGCTGACCGGCACGGTCGTGCTGGCCAAGGCCGACGTCAAGCGCATCAAGAAGCTGCTCGGCCGCTGACGCGCGCCACCTTTACGTAATTAGGAGTTGAGATGGCACGCGTCAAGCGGGCTGTAAACGCCCAGAAGAAGCGTCGTACCCTGCTGGAGTCCGCGAGTGGTTACCGCGGTCAGCGCTCCCGCCTGTACCGCAAGGCCAAGGAGCAGGTGCTGCACTCGATGCAGTACGCCTACCGGGACCGTCGCGACCGCAAGGGCGACTTCCGGCAGCTGTGGATTCAGCGGATCAACGCGGGCGCCCGGGCCAACGGGATGACCTACAACCGTCTGATCCAGGGCCTGCGTCTGGCCGGCATCGAGGTCGACCGCAAGATCCTGGCCGACATGGCTGTCAACGACGCCGCCTCTTTCGCGGCGATCGTCGAGCTGGCCCGGGCCGCGGTCACGGCCGAGGGCACCGGCGGCGCGGCGGCTCAGGCCGCCTGATCCCCACGCACCAGAGCGAGGCGTCTCCCGTGTCGGCATCGCCGTCCGGGGGGCGCCTCAATCGTGCCGGAGGAGCGCACATCATGGCTTTCACCCCGCGTACCCCCAGGGTTGTCGCCGCCCGCCGTCTGCAACGCCGCCGGGACCGCGACGCCACCGGCCGCTTCCTGGCCGAGGGCCCGCAGGCGGTCCGCGAGGCCCTCGCGCGGCCGGGCGTGGTCACCGAACTGTTTGGTACGACCACCGCGCTCGACAGGTATCCGGAGTTGGCCGCCACGGCGGCCCGTGCCGACGTGCCGGTTTCCGAGGTGACCGACGACGCCATCGCGGCGCTGGCCGAGACGGTCGCACCGCAGGGGCTGGTGGCGGTCTGCCGGCACCTGGACGTCTCGTTGGAGCAGGCCCTCGCGGGCGCGCCCCGGCTGGTGGCGGTGCTCGCCGAGATCCGCGACCCGGGCAACGCCGGCACGGTGTTGCGCACCGCCGACGCGGCCGGTGCGGGTGCTGTGGTCTTCGCCGGAGACGCCGTCGACCCGTACAACGGCAAGTGTGTGCGGGCCTCGGCCGGCAGCCTCTTCCACGTCGACGTGGTCCGCGCCAGCGACCCGGTCGCGGTGGTCGACGCGCTGCGCGCCGCCGGGCTGTCGATCTTCGCAACCACTGGGTACGGCGACAGCGACCTGGACGACATGACCGACTACGGTCGGCTCGTCGCGCCCACCGCGTGGTTGTTCGGCTCCGAGGCGCACGGCCTGCCCGAGGAGTTGAGCGCCGCCGCCGACGCCCGGGTGCGGGTGCCGCTGTACGGGCGCGCGGAGAGCCTGAACCTGGCTGCCGCCGCGGCGGTCTGCCTGTACGCTTCAGCGAGAGCGCAGCGCTGAGGGTGATTGCCTCCGGCGCGACTGACAGCAGGGGAGAGCGTCCGTCCATGAACGCGACACGGCGTTCGTTTAGCCAGCCCGCCGGTGTCGGCGGGCGGCGGGCCTGACCTGCTCCCTGCGCAACTCCTACCGGCGGGCTGCGGCACAGCCGCGCGTCCGTAGACTCGCCTAGCCGCCCCGCTGAGGGCTGGCGCCGCCGTGAGGGAGTGCCCGTACGCCATGAGCTACCGCAACGATCCGTACGACCCGAAGCAGGTCGCCCTGCTCGACCCCGCCGCCCTGGACGAGGCCGTCGCGGACGCCACGAAGGCGTTCACAGCGGCGACCGACCCGGACGCGCTGACCGCCCTGCGCTCGGTGCACCTGGGTGACCGGTCACCGATCTCGCTGGCCCGCCGGGAGATCGGCGCGTTGCCGCCGGCCGCGAAGTCCGACGCCGGTAAGCGGGTCAACGAGGCCCGCCGGGCGATCGAGACCGCGTACGCCGACCGCGCCGAGGTGCTGGAGCGCGAGCAGGCCCAGCGGGTGCTGGTCGAGGAGCGGGTGGATGTCACACTGCCCTACGACAGGCGTCCGCGTGGCGCCCGGCACCCGTTGAGCACCCTGATGGAGTCGATCAGCGATCTCTTCGTCGGGATGGGTTACGAGGTGGCCGAGGGGCCCGAGGTCGACCTGGAGTGGGTCAACTTCGACGCGTTGAACATCCCCGCCGACCACCCGGCGCGGGGGTTGATGGACACGTTCCACATCGCACCGGAGGGTTCGGGTCTTGTTCTCCGAACGCACACGTCGACGGTGCAGACCCGCACCATGCTCAGCCGCAAGCCGCCGATCTACGTGATCGTGCCCGGCCGCGTCTACCGCACCGACGAGATCGACGCCACCCACAGCCCGGTGTTCCACCAGGCCGAGGGTCTGGTGGTCGACAAGGGCATCACGATGGCGCACCTGCGGGGCACGCTCGACCACTTCGCCCGGGCGATGTTCGGCCCGGAGGCGAAGACCCGGTGGCGGCCGCACTACTTCCCGTTCACCGAGCCGTCGGCGGAGTTCGACGTGTGGTTCCCGGAGCACCGTGACGGCCCGCAGTGGGTCGAGTGGGGTGGCTGCGGCATGGTCAACCCGCGGGTGCTGCGCGCCTGCGGCGTCGACCCGGAGGTCTACTCCGGATTCGCCTTCGGCATGGGCATCGACCGGACCCTGATGGTCCGGCACGGGGTCAGCGACATCCGCCATCTCTTCGAGGGCGACGTGCGGTTCAGCCGCGCGCTCGGGACCGGGGCGTAGGCGATGCGGGTACGAGACACGGGAACGGTGGTCTGAAGTCATGCGAGTTTCTGTCAGTTGGCTGCGGGAGTACGTCGACCTGCCCGCCGATCTGCCCACCGGTGACCTGGAGCAGGCCCTGGTCAACCTCGGCATCGAGGTCGAGTCCGTGGTGGACCTGGCCGAGACCGTCACCGGCCAGTTGGTCGTCGGTGAGGTTCGTGAGATCGAGGAGCTCTCCGGCTTCAAGAAGCCGATCCGGTTCTGCCGGGTCGACGTGGGTGCCGCCAACGGCACCGGCGAGCCGCAGGAGATCGTCTGTGGGGCGCGTAACTTCGCCCAGGGCGATCGGGTGGTGGTGATCCTGCCCGGTGGCGTGCTGCCCGGCGGCTTCGCCATCGGCGCCCGCAAGACGTACGGGCACAACTCGGCGGGCATGATCTGCTCGGCCAAGGAGCTGGGCCTGGGTGACGACCACTCCGGCATCATCGTGCTGGGGCCGGACGTGACGGCCAAGCCGGGTGACGACGCGCGCCCGGTGGTCGGCCTCGACGACGTCGCGCTCGACCTGGAGATCACCCCCGACCGGGGGTACGCGCTGAGCCTGCGCGGCCTGGCCCGGGAGCTGTCGCACGCGTTCGACGTGCCGCTGCGCGACCCGGCCCTGGCGCCGGCCCCGGGCGGCACCGAGACGCCGGCGTACCCGGTGGAGGTCCTCGACACGGTCGGCTGCGACCGGTTCACGGCCCGCCTGGTGCGCGGGGTCGACCCGAGCGCGCCCACGCCGTCCTGGATGCAGCAGCGGCTCGTCACCGCCGGCATCCGCAGCATCTCGCTGCCCGTCGACATCACCAACTACGTGATGGTGGAGCTGGGCCAGCCGATGCACGCCTTCGACGCCGACCGGATCGTCGGGCCGCTGGTGGTCCGTCGCGCCGAGGCGGGGGAGAAGCTGACCACCCTCGACGGCGTCAACCGGGTGCTCACCGCCGACGACATGGTCATCTGCGACGACACTGGTCCGATCTCCCTCGCCGCGGTGATGGGCGGCGAGACCAGCGAGGTCGTCGCCGACACCACCACCGTGCTCTTCGAGGCGGCACACTGGGACCCGGCGATGGTCGGGCGCACGGCCCGCCGGCACAAGCTGTTCAGCGAGGCCGCGAAGCGCTGGGAGCGGGGCGTCGACCCGGCCGTGGCGCTTGTCGCGCTGGAGCGTGCCGTGCGGCTGCTCACCGAGCACGGCGGCGGCACGCCGAGCGCGGAGATCCTGGACATCGACCACGTTCGGCCGCGTACTCCGATCAGTCTTCCGGCGGACCTGCCGACCCGGCGGGTCGGCGTGGAGTACCCGCCGGCGCGGGTGGTCGCCCTGCTGGAGCGGGTCGGCTGCACCGTCGCGCAGGGCGCGGACCGGTTGTCCGAGGACCCGGGCACGGTCGGCGTGGCCAGCGGCGTCGGCGCGGTGCTGAGCGTCACCCCGCCGACCTGGCGGCCCGACCTGACCGACCCGGCCGACCTGGTCGAGGAGGTGGTCCGCCTCGACGGGTACGACAAGGTGCCGTCGGTGCTGCCGACCGCGCCTCCGGGCAGCGGTCTGACCCCGCGGCAGCGTCGCCGCCGGGCCGTCGCCGGGTCGCTGGCCGAGCGGGGATACGTGGAGGTGCTCGCGCACCCGTTCGTGTCGCCGGAGCTGGCCGACCAGCTCGGCCTGCCGGCCGATGACCCGCGTCGGCCCGCGGTGCGGCTGGCCAACCCGCTGTCCGAGGAGGAGCCGCTGCTGCGCACCACGCTGCTCGGCCCGCTGCTCGGCATCCTCAAGCGCAACCTCGGCCGGGGTCACCGCGACCTCGCCCTCTACGAGATCGGTGCGGTCTTCCACCCGCGTATCGGCGCCGGCAGCCCGCCGGCGATGGGCGTGGACCGGCGCCCCACCGACGCCGAGTTCGCGGCCGCCGACGCGGTGGTGCCGGCGCAGCCGGTGCACGTCGCGGTGGTGCTCTCCGGCGACCTGGACCCGGCCGGCTGGTGGGGGCCGGGTCGACCGGCCGGCTGGGCGGACGCGATCGAGGCGGCCCGTGACGTGCTGGCCGCCGCCGGGGTCCCCGACGAGCGGGTCGAGGTGCGCGCCGCCGAGTACGCCCCGTGGCACCCGGGCCGCTGCGCCGAGCTGCGGGTCGACGACTCGGTCGTCGGACACGCCGGCGAACTGCACCCGGTGGTGGTCGCGGCGCTGGAGCTGCCCCGCCGCACCAGCGCGATGGAGCTGAACCTCGACGCGCTGCCGCCCACCCCGGTGACGCCCGCGCCGACGGTCTCCGGCTTCCCGCCGGCGCTGATCGACGTGGCCCTGGTGGTGGACGACTCGGTGCCGGCGGAGCAGGTGCGCCGGGCGCTGGAGGCGGGCGCCGGTGAGCTGCTGGAGGACGTGCGGCTGTTCGACGTGTACTCCGGCGCACAGCTCGGTGACGGTCGCCGGTCGCTGGCGTACAAGCTCACCTTCCGGGCACCGGACCGGACGCTCACCGTCGAGGAGGCGGTCGCGGCACGGGACGCGGCGGTCGCCGTCGCGGCGGAACGCCTCGGCGCCACCCTGCGCGGCGCGTAACCGGACCGGCCCGTCCCCGCCCCGCGATCCCTTAATCCGCGGGTTCGGGGTTCGAGTCCCTGGCGGCGCACCAACGAAAAGGGCCCTGACCTGGTGGTTCACACCGGGTCGGGGCCCTTCTCGTGTACGTCGATGGTGAGTGGTCGCTCGGCGGGTGCTCGGAAGCCGTTGGACCGGCCACGCCCCGTTGGGCGCGTGCCGCGTGCGGCGGATAGATGAACCACCATGCGCCGTGCCGTGTCGGGCGCGGTGAATCCAGGCGTCGAGGTGTTGTCCGGTGCCTTGGTGGCGGACCAGTGCGGTGAACCGGCGGGCGAGGTCGGCGACGGCGTCGAGGTCCGGGCAGCGGTTGCGGGCGTCGGCGAGGTTGGTGGTGAGCCAGTCTTGCAGTGCGCGCAGGCTGCCCTGTTGGCCGCAGGCAAGGATCTCGGTGTGCAGGTCGGCGGTGTGGTGGACGCCATCGGTGAGGCGTTGCCGCAGGTAGGGGTGGAACGGGCGAGGACGTTGGGTCGGCTGGGTTGACGGGGCGGAAGCCCTGACCGATGTGGCCGCGGCGATGAAAAGCCGTCTGGTCACCCCTCGCGTCGCGAAGAGTGCGCTCAAGACATCAGATGCCAAGGTCTACGCCACCCCGTCAGAGCAGGGCACCTACCGGCCGCGATCGTGCCCATCGGCGCCGGTTACAGCCTGACGAGTAACTTCATTGTCCTCTTCGACGAGAAAAGCAGTATCGTCCAGTACACCGAGACGTACATCAGTGAGAACGCCGCCGGGAACTTCAACATCACCAGCTACAGCGATGGCAACTCATCAGCAGCCAGGACACAGATGCCCTACATGTCTGATGCTCAGTTGCAGAAGAACAGCTCGACGGATACGTCGCACGAAGCCCAAAGCACGAGGTATTGCGTCGGTGGCGGTGTCCCGTTCTGTATTGCGTGCATCGCTGCCTACGCCACTATCGGCGGTGCTTCCATCACAGCAATCGCAAGTTGCTTCAAGTAAGGATTTGACATGCGCAATATGTCTAACCTGCTTCCTGCGGTGCTACTCATCGGAATGGCCTTGGCGGCAGGCGCGTTCATCCTGTCAGTTCCCCCGCTGTTCCGTCCGCATGAGCAGCACCAGGTGTGGATCACAGGGGCACTAGGTTGTCTCTCCCTGGTCCTCGCGGTGGGTGCGTTATACCTGAGGCACTCATCAACGCGGCGCTAGCCGCTCGGGGCGACGGTGCAGTAGCAGGGTGAGGCTGGGTTGGTTCCACACCTGAAGTTGTTGCAGTGGAACAAGACACCGAGCCCCGGTGTGGCTACGTCGATTTCTCATCGGACTTTGTCAGACGCCCTGATAACGCCACGACTCGAACGTATCTTCTCTCTAAGGGCGCGCTTGGTCTGTGGGTCGGTTGGGTGTGTCGCGCAGTGGGTCCGGTCGATGGGTGTAGCTCGGTCGGTAAGCAGGTATGGATCGTGTGCGGCGGTACCCGTCTGACCTGACCGACGTCGAGTGGGAGATCGTCGAGCCTGGCTGCACACACCCCGCCGTTGACCGTGTTTCTGCGAACGGCGGGGGTCCTGGCGGTGCCGTTGGACGCCCGCTACCGGCGGCCGGTCAAGGCCGGTGGCCATCTTCCCAACGAGCTGGCCGTTCAGCGACCGCTTCCCAGCCGCTGACCTACTGAACAAGATCGCCGGAAACACCGTTAGCGAGACAGCCCTCGGCCTTCTGACGTCCTGTGGCGAAAGGTCGCTAGGCGCGCAGTATAGGAATGCTGTCGAGCTGATCTTGAAGAAGGTTTGATCTGATGATGCCGGACGGCCGTCCCCGGTCGGGTCTGCAAGCCACTACCTCGTTCGGCGTGATCGCGAAGTCGACGCTGAAGTCATGGTCCGTGTCGGGCAGCACATCCTCAAGTAGTTGGGTCTGGTGGATCGTGGTGGCGATGGCGGTCTCGGTGGTGACGAGTCCGGCCTCGGTGAGGAGGGCGATCTCCAGGTCGGAGTAGCCGGTGCCCTTACCGACCCGCACGCCGCTCTGGCGGCTGACAGCGACGCTGCCACAGACGATGAGGTCCACCGGACGCATTTCGGCGGGTCCCACGGTGGGAGCGACCTGCGGTGCACCGCTACTCGTAGCTGCGGTCTCGATTGGTGCGGTGAGGCTGGCGGGGTCGAGCAGATAGAAGGGCTTGGGTGTAGCGAGTTTCGGGACTGCCATGTAGAGCAGCTTGCCTTCCTGCAGGGCTCGTACCCGGACGGCAAGCTGTGCCCGGTCGGGGTTGCATTTGATAACTCGGGCGTTCTTCCAGACGTCCAGTTCCGCGAGGCGGGTTGCGGCCCCTTCCTTGCCGACGAAGTCAGGGATGTGACCGTGCACGCCGGGTGGGACGACACCTTGACGTTCGAGGAGGTCCCAAACGTGTTGCCGAACGGCGTGTTTGGCGCGGTCGATGTCGGTCACGTTGGTGCTCCTACGGGCTCATGAGTGTGAGGAGTCGGTCGTTCACGTCCTGGACCGAGGGCTCGTTGCGCCAGGGGCGTAGCTGTCGGGCGGCGGCGAAGGCGAGGTTGAGTCCACCGCCGGCACGGGTCCGCTCGATGACGTCGACAGCCTGATGCAGGTAGGACGTCGCGGCGTCGATGTCGTGTTGGAGGATGCTGGCGAGGGCGAGATTGCCGAGGATGACGGCCGTGGATTTGCGGCGTGCGGCGATCAGTTGTCGGGCGTTTTCTAGCGCTGGCACCGCTTGGTCTGGCTTGTTGAGAGAGAGCCAGCAGGAGCCCGCGAGCCTCGTGTAGTGGCTGGGGCAAAAGATGTCGGTGGCTGGATCTCGGTCGTCGACGGCGGCAAAGTGAGCCTCAGCGGTACCGAGAGCGTTGGAGCGGTCCGCGGCCTGACCGAGCATCGCGTGTGCCTCGGCCCGATGCAGTTGGGCGAGGCCGGCGATGACGTGACTGTCCCTGTTGCTGACGGCGGCTGCGCGGGTCGTCAGGACGAGGCCGGCGTGGGGCTGCTTGGTGCCGTAGAGGGCGAGGTAGCTCTTGCGGAGCAACGCGTTAGCCTCGGTGACCGCGTCCCGCGTTTCCTGGGCTGCGCTGATCGCTTGGTCGAAGTAGGCGGCGCTGGAGACATGGTCGCGCCGCTGCGCGGCGTCCCAGACGAGTTGACCCATCAACGTCGCGGACTCGGCGACTGCTGCCGCCAGTTCGCGCTGAACCGGCCCGTTGCTGGCGTGCTGGCGAAGGAAGATTGCCTGACCATGTAGTTGTCCGGCCTCGGCGAGCAGGAGCGTCGAGGGCGTCTGGTCGTAGTGCTCGTCGAGGCGCTGCACGCGTTCCCTCAGGTACGCCACAGCGATCAGGTCGGCGCGGCCGGGGTTGCGCAGCACGTAGCCGAGACGCTCGTCGGGCGGTGACGGTGCCTGGCCGACGTCGGCCAGAAGGTCGGCCAGTTCCTCGATCGACAGCTTGAGGGCCGCAGCGAGACGCGGCCGGTGCCAGGGCTGCGGGTCAGTCTCCGCCCGTTCCCACCGCACGATGGTGGAGCGGTCGACGCCGAGGGCTTCGGCGAGGCGTTCCTGGCTCAGCCCGATCGTCTTACGGCGCTGGGCAAGCCGATGCCGACGCCTGTCCGCCACGTACCGCCTCCCTTCACCTCCATCCGTCACGGTCCATTCATCCAGCTCACGCCATGTGACGCAATGGGGATGCGTCAGTTCTGCGCCGTTGCCGCGCTGGGCACCAGCGAGCGCCGGGGCTTGTGTAGACGCATGGCCGGAACGGGTGAGAGCGGAAGCCGCTGTGCAAGGTGTGGCGACTACGTGGGCTCCCGCCCGTTCCGCTGCCACTCCAAGCCCGACCTACTGAGCGGGGAAAGAAGTGAGCGCCCAGGAGCGAGAACGGCCCCGAGAGCACACCGCGCTGCGCCCGATCTGGCTCTGCCGTGCCTGCGGCCAACCCTGGCCCTGTGGGCGGGCGAAGCTCGCTCTCGTCACCGAGTACGACGGCAACCCGGTCAGCCTGTTCCTCTACCTGGCAAGTCTGCTTCACCACGCCATCGACGACCTGCACAAGCTCAACCCCACCACCACCGGGTGCGCCAGTGACATGTTTGATCGATTCCTTGGCTGGCCGGCCCGACACACCCGTTCCTACCGGAGGACTGAGATCGGCTCTCCGCAGCCCGATGAGCCAGAAGCATGAAAGGCTCTGGCTCATCGGAATTGGGACTACATCATCATGCAGCGCAGTGTATTAACTTGCAGTTCTGTGTCGTCCTTGTTAATCTTCGCTGCATAGTCATGCGGAGGTGAGTATGGGGATCCGAGTCGCGGTCGCCGGAGCGAGCGGGTACGCAGGGGGTGAGTTGCTGCGCCTGATCGCCGGGCACCCGGAGTTCGACCTGGTCGCCGCCACCGCGCACAGCCAGGCCGGGCACCGCGTCGACGTGGTGCACCCGCAGCTCACCGGGCTCGACCTGGTGCTCGGCAAGACCGATCCAACCACCCTGGCCGACGCCGACCTGGTCTTCCTGGCCCTGCCGCACGGCGAGTCGGCGGCCCTCGCGGCACAGCTCCCGGCCGAGGTGCGGATCGTCGACCTGGGCGCCGACCACCGGCTGGCCGACCCGTACGCCTGGGCGCAGTACTACGGCGGCACGCACGCCGGGCAGTGGACCTACGGCCTGCCCGAGCTGCCCGGCCAGCGGGAGCTGATCGCCGACTCCACCCGGGTGGCGAACACCGGCTGCTACGCCGCCGCGATCACCCTGGCCCTCGCGCCGCTGATCGCCGACGGCGCGGCCAGCCCCGCCGACGTGGTGGTGGTCGCCGCCTCCGGCACCTCCGGGGCCGGCCGGGCGGCCAAGCCGCACCTGTTGGCCAGCGAGGTGATGGGCGACCTGTCGCCGTACCGGGTGGGAACCCACCAGCACGTCCCAGAGATCAAGCAGGCCACCGGTGCGACCGGCCTGTCGTTCACCCCGGTCCTGGCGCCGATGCCGCGCGGCATCCTGGCCACGGTCACCGCGGTGCCGGCGCGCGGCGTCGACCCGCAGGACGTGCTGGCGCGGGCGTACGCGGACGCGCCGTTCGTGCACGTGCTGCCGGAGGGCCGCTGGCCGCACACCGCCGCCACCCTGGGCTCCAACTCGTGTCACCTGCAGGCCACCGTCGACGTCGACTCGGGTCGTCTGATCGTGCTCAGCGCGTTGGACAACCTGGGCAAGGGCGCCGCCGGTCAGGCCGTACAGAACGCCAACCTGATGCTCGGCCTGCCGGAGACGACGGGCCTGTCGATCTGGGGGACCGCGCCGTGAGCGCGAGGAGTGCAGCGCAGCGGAGCCCCGCAGTCGCGAACGAAAGGCAGGCGCCGTGAGTGTCACCACCCCTCGGGGGTTCCGGGCGGCCGGTGTGGCCGCCGGCCTCAAGGCCAGCGGCGGCGCGGATGTCGCCCTGGTGGTCAACGACGGTCCGGACGCCGGCGTAGCCGGTGTCTTCACCACCAACCGGGTCAAGGCCGCGCCGGTGCTCTGGAGCCAGCAGGTCGTGCAGGGCGGAGTGGTCCGCGCCGTGGTGCTCAACTCCGGTGGCGCCAACGCCTGCACCGGCCCGGCCGGCTTCCAGGACACGCACGCCACCGCCGAGCACACCGCCGCCGCGTTGACCTCGGTCAGCCCACGGTTGATCCTCGGTGCCGGTGAGGTCGCGGTCTGCTCGACCGGCCTGATCGGTGAGCGGCTGCCGATGCCGAAGCTGCTGCCGGGCGTCCGCTCGGCGATCCGCAGGCTGTCCCGTGACGGTGGCCCGGCCGCCGCCGAGGCGATCATGACCACGGACACCCGGCCGAAGACCACTGTGGCCCGGGGGAGCGGCTGGACGGTCGGCGGCATGGCCAAGGGCTCCGGGATGCTCGCGCCGGGGATGGCCACCATGCTGTGCGTGCTGACCACCGACGCGGTGGCCGGGCCGGCGACGCTGGACGAGGCGTTGCGCGCGGCGACCCGGATCACTTTCGACCGGGTCGACTCCGACGGTTGCATGTCCACCAACGACACGGTGCTGCTGCTGTCCAGCGGCGCGAGCGGCATCGAGCCGACGCCGGCCGAGCTGGCCGCCGCCGTCACCGCGGCCTGTCACGACCTGGCCCAGCAGTTGGTGGCCGACGCCGAGGGCGCCACCAAGCAGGTCGCCATCGACGTGGTCGGCGCGGCGGACGAGGACGAGGCGGTCGAGGTGGGCCGTACGGTGGCCCGGAACAACCTGGTCAAGACGGCGCTGTTCGGCAACGACCCCAACTGGGGTCGGATCCTCGCCGCCGTCGGCACGACCGCCGCCGCGTTCGAGCCGGACGAGGTGGACGTGGCGGTCAACGGGGTGTGGGTGTGCCGGGGTGGCGCCGCCGCCGAGGACCGCTCGAAGGTCGACCTGACCGGGCGGGACGTGACCATCCGGATCGACCTGCACGCGGGCACGTCGGCCGCCACGATCTGGACCAACGATCTGTCCCACGCGTACGTCCACGAGAACTCGGCGTACTCGACGTGAGCGCGAGGAACGCAGCGCAGCGGAGTCCCGCAGTCGCGAACGAAAGGCCGGCGCGGTGACACTCAGCAGCGACCTGGCTCGCGCCCAGGTCAAGGCGGAGACGCTGATCGAGGCGCTGCCCTGGTTGGCGCGTTTCTCCGGCTCGACGATCGTGGTCAAGTACGGCGGCAACGCGATGACCGATCCGGAGTTGCAGCGGGCGTTCGCGGCCGACATGGTCTTCCTGCGCTTTGCGGGCCTGAAGCCCGTGGTGGTGCACGGTGGTGGTCCGCAGATCTCCGCGATGCTGGGTCGCCTCGGCATCGCCAGCGAGTTCCGGGGTGGTCTGCGGGTGACCACCGCCGAGGCGATGGACGTGGTCCGGATGGTGCTTGTCGGTCAGGTGGGCCGGGAGTTGGTGGGTTTGATCAACTCGCACGGTCCGTACGCCGTCGGCCTCTCCGGGGAGGACGCCCGGCTGTTCACCGCGGTGCGCCGTCCGGCGTACGTGGACGGGGTGCCGGTCGACGTCGGTCAGGTCGGGGACGTCGAGTCGGTCGACGTGTCCGCGGTGACCGACCTGATCGAGGCCGGTCGGATTCCGGTGATCTCCACGGTGGCGCCGGACGTGGAGGGCGTGTTGCACAACCTCAACGCGGACACCGCCGCCGCGGCGTTGGCCATCGCCTTGCGGGCTCGAAAGCTCGTGGTGCTCACCGACGTGGCCGGTCTGTACGCCGACTGGCCGGACACCACAAGCCTGGTGTCCGAGATCGCCGCGGACGACCTGGCCAAGCTGCTGCCCCGCCTCGAGTCGGGGATGGTGCCGAAGATGGAGGCCTGCCTGCGGGCGGTGCGTGGGGGAGTGCCCGCCGCGCACGTCGTCGACGGTCGGGTGGCGCACTCCACGTTGCTCGAGGTGTTCACCTCGGAAGGGTTCGGAACGATGGTGGTGCCGGGAGACGGGACGGACGCGACATGAGCACGTTGGCGCAGCGGTGGAAGCAGTCCATGATGGACAACTACGGCACACCGCCGTTGGCGTTGGTCTCCGGCGCCGGTGCCGTCGTGGTCGACGACGCCGGCCGGGAGTACCTCGACCTGGTGGGCGGCATCGCGGTCAACGCCCTCGGTCACGCCCATCCGGCGGTGGTGGCGGCGGTGTCAAAGCAGGTCGCGACCCTTGGGCACGTCTCCAACCTCTATGTGGCCGAGCCGCCGGTCGCCCTCGCCGAGCTGCTGTTGGCGCTCGCCGGCCGACCCGGTCGGGTCTTCTTCGCCAACTCGGGCGCGGAGGCGAACGAGGCGGCGTTCAAGCTCTCCCGGCGCACCGGCCGTACCCACGTGGTGGCCACCAGGGGCGGCTTCCACGGCCGCACCATGGGCGCCCTCGCGTTGACCGGCCAACCGGCCAAGGCCGACCCGTTCCGGCCGCTGCCCGGCGAGGTGACCCACGTCGACTACGGCGATGTCGCCGCCCTCGACGCGGCCGTCTCCGACGCCACCGCCATGGTGATCCTGGAACCCATCCAGGGTGAGAACGGCGTCCTCGTCCCGCCGGCCGGCTATCTCGCCGCGGCCCGGCGGATCACCGCCCGGCACGGCGCGCTGCTGGTCCTCGACGAGGTGCAGACCGGCGTCGGGCGTACCGGGCACTGGTTCGCGCACCAGGCCGAGGGCGTGGAGCCGGACGTGGTCACCCTGGCCAAGGGGCTGGGTGGCGGGCTGCCCATCGGCGCGACGCTGGCCTTCGGCCCCGCCGAGGACCTGCTCACCCCCGGCTCGCACGGCACCACCTTCGGCGGCAACCCGGTCAGCTGCGCGGCGGCGCTCGCCGTGGTGGCGACCATCGCCAACGAGGGCCTGCTCGACAACGTCAAGCGGGTCGGTGAGCGGCTGCGTCGCGGCATCGAGGCGTTGGGCCACCCGCTGATCGCCGAGGTACGCGGTGCCGGTCTGCTGCTCGGCGTGGCGCTCACCGCGCCGGTGGCGTCGGTGCTGGCCGACGCCCTGCGGGAAGCCGGCTTCCTGGTCAACCCGGTGCAGCCGGGTGCGCTCCGGCTGGCTCCGCCGCTGATCCTCACCGCCGCCCAGGCGGACGCCTTCCTCGCGGCGCTGCCCGCCGCACTGGACGCGACCGCCCCGGCCGCCGCCGGAACCGACGCAGATCTTGGAGGGAAAGCGCCCCTCCAGGGTCCGAAATCTTCCAAGATCTCGACGCCGACACCCACGACCACGACGGGGACGACTCGATGACCCGGCACTTCCTGCGCGACGACGACCTCTCGCCCGCCGAACAGTTCGCGGTCCTCGACCTGGCGGCGCGGATGAAGGCGGACCGGTTCGGCCACCGGCCGCTGGTCGGCCCCCGCTCGGTGGCGGTGCTCTTCGACAAGCAGAGCCTGCGGACCAGGATCTCGTTCGACGCCGGGATCGCCGAGTTGGGCGGGCACCCCCTCGTCGTGGACACCCAGGTCACCCACTTCGGCCGTGGCGAGTCCCTCGCGGACGCGGGTCGCGTGCTGTCCCGTTACGTCGCGGCGATCGTGCTGCGTACCCACGGCGACGAGCGCATCGCCGAGGTGGCGGCGGGCGCCAGCGTGCCGGTGATCAACGCGCTCACCGACGGTTTCCACCCGTGCCAGTTGCTGGCCGACCTGCTCACCATCCGGGAGCGGTGCGGTGGCACGGCCGGCCGCACCCTGGCGTACGTGGGGGACGGCGCGAACAACATGGCGCAGTCGTACCTGCTGGCCGGGGCGACGGCCGGGATGCACGTGCGGATCGCCGGCCCGGCCGGGTTCGCACCGGACGCGGCCGTGGTGGAACGAGCGGCCCGGATCGCGGCGGACACCGGCGGGTCGGTGCGGGTGCTGACCGACCCGACCCAGGCGGTCCGCGACGCCGACGTGCTGGCCACCGACACCTGGACGTCGATGGGGCAGGAGGCCGACGGGTTGGACCGGATCACCCCGTTCCTGCCGTACCAGGTCAACAAGGAGTTGCTCGGCCAGGCCGCGCCGAACGCGATAGTGCTGCACTGCCTGCCCGCGCACCGCGGCGAGGAGATCACCGACGAGGTGCTCGACGGGCCGCAGAGCGCGATCTTCGACCAGGCCGAGAACCGGCTGCACGCGCAGAAAGCGCTGCTGACGTTCCTGCTGGAAATCGCGACCGGCGACACCGCGACCGGCGGCACCGCCACCGGCGGGCCGCGATGACCGCGCCGCTGACCCGCGCGGCCCGGCACGCCCGGATCGTGGAGCTGATCCGCGACCGGGCCATCCGGTCGCAGACCGAACTGGCCGACCTGCTCGCCGCCGACGGCGTGGGCGTCACCCAGGCCACCCTCTCGCGGGACCTGGAGGAGTTGGGCGCGGTCAAGGTGCGCGGCGGCGACGGCCCGGCCGTCTACCTGATCCCCGAGGACGGGCAGCGCCCGTTGCGCGATGCCGAGGCCGCGCCGGCCCGGCTGGTACGGCTGCTGCGCGAACTGCTCAACGGGGTCGACTCCAGCGGCAACATCGCCGTGCTGCGGACACCGCCGGGAGCAGCCCAGTACCTGGCCAGCGCGTTGGACCGGGCGGGCCTGCCCGAGATCGTCGGCACCATCGCCGGCGACGACACCATCCTCGTCGTGGCCCGTGAGGCCCTCGGCGGGGCCGCACTCGGAGACAAGCTCGCCGGCTGGGCCCGCCGGGAAGACACAGTCGAAGGGAACACCACGCCATGACCGAGCGGGTCGTGCTCGCGTACTCCGGAGGGTTGGACACCTCCGTCGCCATTCCGTACCTGTCCGAGCAGACCGGCGCCGAGGTGATCGCGGTCGCGGTCGACGTCGGGCAGGGCGGCGAGGACCTCGACGCCATCCGTCAGCGTGCCCTGGACTGCGGCGCCGCCGAGTCCGAGGTGGTGGACGCGCGCGACGAGTTCGCCGCCGACTACTGCCTGCCGGCCATCCGGGCCAACGCCCTCTACATGGACCGCTACCCCCTGGTGTCGGCGCTGTCCCGGCCGCTGATCGTCAAGCACCTGGTGGCCGCTGCGCGCAAGCACGGCGGCACGATCGTGTCGCACGGCTGCACCGGCAAGGGCAACGACCAGGTCCGGTTCGAGGTGGGCCTGAACGCGCTCGCCCCCGACCTGAGGATCATCGCGCCGGCCCGGGACTTCGCCTGGACCCGGGACAAGGCGATCGCCTTCGCCGAGGAGAAGGGGCTGCCGATCGACGTGTCGGCCAAGTCGCCGTACTCCATCGACCAGAACCTGTGGGGTCGCGCGGTGGAGACCGGCTTCCTGGAGGACATCTGGAACGCCCCCGTCGAGGACCTCTACTCGTACACCTCCGACCCGACCCAGGAGCGCGACCCCGACGAGGTCGTGATCACCTTCGACGGCGGCGTGCCGGTGGCGATCGACGGTGAGACGGTCACCCCGTACCAGGCGATCCTGGAGCTCAACCGACGCGCCGGCGCCCAGGGCGTGGGCCGGCTCGACATGGTCGAGGACCGCCTGGTCGGCATCAAGAGCCGCGAGGTGTACGAGGCGCCCGGCGCTATCGCGTTGATCACCGCCCATCAGGAGTTGGAGGCGGTGACCGTCGAGCGGGACCTGGCCCGGTTCAAGAAGGGCGTCGACCAGCGCTGGGGCGAGCTCGTCTACGACGGGCTGTGGTTCTCGCCGCTGAAGGGCTCGCTGGACGCGTTCATCGACGACGCGCAGCGGCACGTGAGCGGCGAGGTGCGGATGATCCTGCACGGCGGCCGGGCCACGGTGACCGGCCGGCGCTCCGAGGCGAGCCTCTACGACTTCGGGATGGCCACCTACGACACCGGCGACACCTTCGACCAGTCGCTGGCGAAGGGCTTCGTGCAGCTGTGGGGGCTGCCGAGTCGGATGGCCGCCGCTCGGGACGCCCGGCTGGGAGGCCACTGACCATGGGGACCACAATGGGCGGGGTGGACGACAAGAGCCTGACCGAGAACAGCGCCGCCACCAACCGGACGAGCCTCTGGGGTGGCCGGTTCGCGGGTGGCCCCGCCGAGGCGCTCGCCCGACTGTCGGTGAGCGTGCAGTTCGACTGGCGCCTGGCCCCGTACGACATCGCCGGTTCCCGGGCGCACGCCCGGGTCCTGGCCGGCGCCGGCCTGCTCGACCCTGAGGAGCTGGGTCGGATGCTGGCGGCGCTGGACGATCTGGAGGCCGCCTGCGCCTCCGGATCGTTCCGTCCCACCATCGACGACGAGGACGTGCACACCGCGCTGGAGCGCGGTCTGTTGGAGCGCCTCGGCAGCCTTGGTGGCAAGCTGCGCGCCGGTCGGTCGCGCAACGACCAGGTCGCCACCGACCTGCGGCTCTACCTGCGCGATCACGCCCGGGGCGTGGCCAGTCGCCTGGTGGAGCTGGCGGAGGCGCTGGTCGAGCAGGCCGAGCGGCACATCGACACCGCCGCGCCGGGCATGACCCACCTCCAGCACGCCCAGCCGGTCACCTTCGGGCACTGGCTGCTCGCCCACGTGCAGCCGCTGCTGCGCGATCTGGAGCGGCTGCGCGACTGGGACCACCGGGCGGCGATCAGCCCGCTCGGCGCGGGCGCCCTGGCCGGTTCCGGGCTTCCGCTGGACCCGGTGGCGGTGGCCAAGGAGCTGGGCTTCCGTACGTCGTTCGCCAACTCGATGGACGCCGTCGCCGACCGGGACTTCGTGGCCGAGTTCCTCTTCACCACCGCCCTGATCGGGGTGCACCTGTCCCGGCTCGGTGAGGAGGTGGTGCTCTGGACCTCGCACGAGTTCGGCTGGGTGGAGCTGGACGACTCGTTCGCCACCGGGTCGTCGATCATGCCGCAGAAGAAGAACGCGGACATCGCCGAGCTGGCCCGGGGCAAGTCGGGGCGTCTGGTCGGCGGCCTGATGACAGTGCTCACCATGCTCAAGGGCCTGCCGATGACCTACGACCGGGACATGCAGGAGGACAAGGAGCCGGCCTTCGACGCGGTCGACACCCTGGAGCTGCTGCTTCCGGCCCTGGCGGGAATGATCTCCACGATGACGGTCCGGGTGGACCGCCTCGCCGCCGCCGCCCCGGTCGGCTTCTCCCTCGCCACCGAGGTCGCCGACTGGCTGGTCCGACGCAACGTGCCGTTCCGCGACGCGCACGAGATCACCGGTCAGCTGGTGGCGCTCTGCGCGGCGCGGGAGTGCGAGCTGAACGACGTCTCCGACGAGGACCTGGCCACGATCAGCGGGCACCTCGACCCGTCGGTGCGCGACGTGCTCTCGGTCCGTTCGGCTCTCGCGGCCCGGACCACCCCCGGCTCCACCGGCCCCGGTCCGGTCGCCGACCAGCTCGCCGCCGCGGCGGACCGGCTGGCCGGCTGGCGGGAGTGGGCCACCGAACGGGTCGTCCCGCGCTGAGCTGTGCCGTGGCGTCGGCGCTGGCCGCCGGCGCCGCGGCGGTTCAGGCCGTCGGGCGCTCCCGCTTGGGGAGCTTGGCCACCACCATGTCGTACGACGAGTCGACCGCCTCGGTCAGCTCCTCGTCGTCGATCCCGCCGTCCAGGCGCAGCGTGTTCCACCCGGACCTGCCGATGTAGGCCATCACGCTGGCGTCGTCGGGGTGTCGGTGCAGCCACTCGTCGGCCACCTCCCGGGTCGGCCCGCACTTGATGCCGACCGTCGGCTTGCCGCTGTCGCTGCCGAGGAACGCGAAGATCCGGCCTCCGACCTTCACCACCTCGTCGCCCTCCCACGGCTGGTCCAGCCACGCTCCCGGCTTGGCCAGGCAGTACGCCAGCATTTCCGCGCGCTCCATGGGTGCCTCCTCGTCGTGCGCACAGTGTGCCCGCCCGACCGCCGTCGCACTGGCGGCGTGCCGATCCGGGTGTCGGCTCAGGACGCGCCGGATCCGGTGGTCTGCTCGGCCGAGCGGGCGGCGACCCGCTCGTAGCGCTGCCGGGCCGCCTGTGCGCTGCCCAGCCCCAACCCGTACGCGATCGCCTGCCAGGTCAGCCCCCGGTCGCGGGCCAACGTCAACAGGCCGGCCTCCAGGGCGTCCAGCTCGGCGCGGACGTGGGGCAGCAGGGTCAACGCGGCGGTGAGGTCGGCCGCGTCGATCGGCTCCTCGGCGGGCTCGCGCTCGGCCCCGCCGGCGGCGAGCGCGGTGACCAGGGCGACCGCCTCCCACGGGTCCAGCACGTACGGGTGGGCCCAGCGGCCCCGCTGGGTGTCGGTGCCGGCGTGCCGCTCGCTGATCCGCTGCAACGCCTCGTACGTCCGATGGGCACGGGCCCGGCCCGGGTCCGGTGCGGTGAAGATGTCCTCGGTCGTCATACCCCGAGCACACCCTATGAACGCCTAATTGTCAACGAAGTGTTGAAGGCTGGCGGCACTCGAGGGCCTTGGAACAGGTCACGGTGACCGGCACGAGCGCTGAGAGGTCGGTGCGCCCGGCCGGGTGCCGGTGCGGCGGGATGGGTACCGTCGGGGACATGGCCCTGTCGTCCGGCGACCGCAGCACCGCCGCCGACCTGGCGGCGCTGGCGGACCTGCTCGCCGGTCCACTGCTGCCGGCGGCGCGTGGCCTGCTGGGCTGCGAGCTGCACGCCGGCGGGGTCACCGTCCGGATCACCGAGGTCGAGGCGTACGCGGGAAGTGGCGGCGATCCCGCCTCGCACGCCCATCGGGGCCGCACTCCACGCAACACCGTGATGTTCGGCCCGGCCGGGTACGCCTACGTCTACTTCACCTACGGGATGCACTGGTGCGTCAACGTGGTCACCGGGGTCGAGGGGGAGGCGTCCGCCGTGCTGCTGCGCGCCGGTGAGGTGGTCGACGGGCTGACCACGGCACGGGAGCGCCGGCCGGCCATCCGGCGGGACGTGGACCTCGCCCGCGGGCCCGCCCGGCTCTGCTCCGCGCTCGGCATCGACCGCGAGGCGTACGGCGCGCACCTGCTCGGCGACGGCCCGGTCCGCCTGCGGCCCCCGGCCCGACCGGTGCGGCCGGAGACGGTGGTGGCCGGTCCCCGGGTCGGCGTGACCGGCGCGCACGACCTGCCCTGGCGGTTCTGGCTCGACGGCGACCCCACGGTCAGCGCGTACCGCCGACACGTGCCCCGCATCCGGCGCTGAGCAGCCCCTCCGGCGTGTGGGCGGCGGAGGTTGTCGGGGGGTGTGGCCATAATCACCGAACCTGCTCACCGACGGTTCGGAGGACGTCATGGCAACGCTGCTCGCGATCGGCACGGCCAAGGGATTGTTTCTCGCCACCAGCACCGATGACCGGCGCAGTTGGGAGATCACCGGTCCGCACTTTCCGATGACCGGTGTCTACGCGGTCGCGGTCGACACCCGTCGTTCCACCCCGCGGCTGCTTGCCGGCATGACCAGCTCACACTTCGGTCCCAGTGTCGCCACCAGCGACGACCTCGGCGCCTCCTGGGACGAGCCCGACGAGGCGCCTGTCGCGTTCCCGGCCGACACCGGCGTCTCCCTCGGGCGGGTCTGGCAGCTGATGCCGGCCGGCCCCGACGAGCCGGACGTGGTCTGGGCCGGCACCGAGCCCTCGGCGTTGTTCAAGTCCACCGACGGTGGCCGCAGCTTCGAGCTGGTCCGTTCCCTCTGGGACCACCCGCACCGCCCTCAGTGGGAGGCCGGCTTCGGCGGTCAGGCAGTGCACACCGTGCTGCCCCACCCGCGTGACCCGGCTCGGCTGCTGGTCGCCATGTCCACAGGTGGGGTCTACCGCTCGGAGGACGCCGGGGCGAGTTGGGCGCCGGGCAACACCGGCATCCGCGCCTACTTCATGCCCGACGAGTGGCCGGAGTTCGGCCAGTGCGTGCACAAGGTCGCCCGGGACGCCGGCAACCCCGAGCGGCTGTACGCGCAGAACCACCACGGCGTCTACCGCTCCGACGACGACGGCCGCACCTGGTCCTCGATCGCCGATGGGCTGCCCAGCGACTTCGGCTTCCCGATGGTGGCCCACCCGGGCCGCGGCGGCACGGTGTGGGCCTTCCCGTTGGTGGCCGACGGCGAGCGGTTCCCGACCGACCACCGCTGCCGGGTGTTCCGTTCCGCCGACGCCGGCGGCAAGTGGGAGCCGCTGTCGGTCGGGCTGCCCGAGGGCCCGTTCTATCCGGCGGTGCTGCGTGACGCGATGTGCGCCGACGACGCCAGCCCCGGTGGGGTCTACTTCGGCACCCGCTCCGGCTCGGTCTTCGCCAGCCGCGACGAGGGTGACTCCTGGTCGTCGGTCGCGGCGCACCTGCCCGACGTGCTCTGCGTTCGCGCCGCGGAGGTCTGAGCGTGGTCACCGTGTTGCTGCCCGGCCCGCTGCGCGGCGAGGCCGGGGGCGCGAGTCGCCTGAACGTCACCGCCGCGGGGACGCTGCGGGCGGTCCTCGACGAGATGGCCGTCGCGCATCCCCGGCTGGCCCGGCGCATTCGCGACGAGCGCGGTGAGCTGCGCCGCTACGTCAACGTCTTCGTCGACGGAGAAGACTGCCGGCACTCCGGCGGTCTGGCCACTCCCGTGAAGGACGGCGCGGAGGTGCAGGTGTTGCCCTCGGTGGCGGGCGGCTGAGCGGGGAGTTCCCGGCCCGATGTCCGGTTGTCGAGGGTGATCGGCGCCACTGCGAGGCGTCCCGCCGACGGAATAGTTGCGTCGTCAAATAAGTTGAGAGCTGCGTCCGGGTACCACGACGGCACCCGGTTGACACGCGAGGAGCTGGTCATGCAGTTCGGAATCTTCACCGTCGGGGATGTCACGGTCGATCCGACCACCGGTCGGGAGCCGACCGAGCATGAGCGGATCAAGGCGATGGTCGCCATCGCGGTGAAGGCCGAGGAGGTCGGCCTGGACGTCTTCGCCACCGGCGAGCACCACAACCCGCCGTTCGTGCCGTCGTCACCCACCACCATGCTCGGTCACATCGCGGCGCGCACCGAGCGGCTGCTGCTGTCCACCGCCACCACGCTGATCACCACCAACGACCCGGTGAAGATCGCCGAGGACTACGCGATGCTCCAGCACCTGTCCGACGGCCGGGTGGACCTCATGATGGGCCGCGGCAACACTGGCCCGGTCTACCCGTGGTTCGGCAAGGACATCCGCGCCGGCATCCCCCTGGCCATCGAGAACTACGACCTGCTGCACCGGCTGTGGCGCGAGGACGTGGTCGACTGGAAGGGCAAGTACCGCACGCCCCTGCAGTCGTTCACCTCGACGCCGCGCCCGCTCGACGGCGTGCCCCCGTTCGTCTGGCACGGCTCGATCCGCAGCCCGGAGATCGCCGAGCAGGCCGCGTACTACGGCGACGGCTTCTTCGCCAACCACATCTTCTGGCCCAAGGAGCACACCCAGCGGATGGTCGCGCTCTACCGCCAGCGGTACGCGCACTACGGCCACGGCTCCGCCGACCAGGCGATCGTCGGCCTCGGCGGGCAGGTGTTCATGCGCCGCAACTCGCAGGACGCGGTCCGGGAGTTCCGGCCGTACTTCGACAACGCCCCGGTCTACGGGCACGGGCCGTCGTTGGAGGACTTCACCCGGGAGACCCCGCTGACCGTGGGCAGCCCGCAGCAGGTCATCGACCGCACGCTGGGCTTCCGGGAGTACGTCGGTGACTACCAGCGGCAGCTGTTCCTGATGGACCACGCGGGGTTGCCGCTGAAGACCGTGCTGGAGCAGCTCGACCTGCTCGGCGAGGAGGTCGTACCGGTGCTGCGCAAGGAGTTCGACGCGCTGCGTCCGGCGCACGTGCCGGCGGCGCCGACGCACGCCTCGCTGGTCGCCGCGGCGGGCGGCGCCAAGGACAGCACCGTGCACGCCGTCGACGACGTGACCGGCAAGGCGCCGGAGGGGGCGACCCGATGACCCACCGCACCCTGGCCGTCGTCTCGGCGGGGCTGAGTCAGCCCTCGTCGACCCGGCTGCTCGCCGACCAGCTCGCCGCGGCTACCCGCGACGAGTTGGTCCGGCGCGGCTCCGAGGTGGAGCTGCACGTCGTCGACCTGCGGGAGTACGCCCACGACGTGGTGAACAACCTGCTCACCGGGTTCGCGCCGGCAGCGCTACGCGAGGTCGTCGACACGGTGACCGGGGCGGACGGGGTCATCGCCGTCACCCCGATCTTCAGCGCCTCGTACAACGGGCTGTTCAAGTCCTTCTTCGACGTGCTGGATGCCGAGTCGCTTGTCGACCGGCCGGTGCTGATCGGCGCCACCGGCGGCACCGCCCGGCACTCCCTCGCTCTGGAGCACGCCGTCCGCCCGATGTTCGCCTACCTCCGGTCGGTGGTGGTCCCGACCGCGGTGTTCGCTGCCCCGGAGGACTGGTCCGACGGCACCGCCGATGGCGCGTTGCGCAACCGGATCCGGCGCGCCGCCGGGGAGTTGGCCGACCAGATCGAGCACCGGCCGCCGGCCACCGGGCCGGCCGACCCGTTCGCCCTCACCACCGACTTCCTGCAGATGCTCGGCCGGGGTGACGGCACGCCGGTCAGCTGACCGGGTGGGCGACCAGCACCGGGCAGTGCGCGTGCTGGATCGCCGCCTGACTGACCGACCCGAGCAGCAGACCGGCGAACCCGGCCCGGCCCCGGGTGCCCACGACCAGCAGCGACGCCGCGCCGCTGGCCTCGATGAGCCCCTGGGCCGCGCCGGCCGCCCGGACCGGATGCTCCCGCACCACCAGGTCGGGGTGCTCGGCGCGCACCGCGGCGGAGGCGTCGGCCAGCAGCCGCACCGCCTCGGCCTGGTAGGCGGCCTGCGACTCCTCGATCTCCTCCGGCACCGTCCGGTCCCCGTCCGCGGGGCCGACGTGCACCAGCACCAACGGCACGTCCCGCAGCGCCGCCTCGTCGGCGCCGATGCCGACGGCGAGTCGGGACGACTCGGACCCGTCCACGCCCACCAGCACCGGGTCGTCCACCGGGATCGGCTGCTCGTCCGGCCGGACGACCAGCACCGGGCAGTGCGCGTGCGCGGCCACCTGCGCGCCGACCGAGCCGAGTAGCAGCCCGGCGAACCCGCCCAGGCCGCGGCTGCCCACCACGACCAGCTCGGCCCGGCGGGACTCCTCGATCATGGTGGCCCCCGGGCCGCCGGCGACCTGACGCACCTCGACGGCCAGGCCGGGCCACCGGCCGGTCAGCTCGGCCGCCGTGCGCTCCAACATCTCCTGCGCCTCCTCCGAGGGCACGGGCACCCCGAGGTCGTACGGGTTGAGCGGCACGCCGTAGCCGGACGCATGCAGGTAGCCGTGCACCAGCAGCAGGGGTCGGGACCGGAGCAGCGCGGTCCGCGCCGCGTGCCCGGCGGCGACGAGGCTGGACGGCGATCCGTCCACGCCCACCACGACAGGTCGGTTCATCGGTGCTCCCTGGGTCGGTCAGGTCATTGTCGACCGCTCGGCCGCACCGGCGGGGCCGGACGCGCCGGGCCTGGCGTTCCTGGCGGCGCACTGGCTCGGCGTTTGCACGTAACTACGTATGTTCGTATTATCGACGGATGACCTCTCTAGAGGAGCGGCTCGCCGCATTGGAAGCACAGGTCGCCGCGTTGATCGAGCGTCCGACGGCGCCAGCGCCAACGCCGACCCCGTCCGAGGGCACCTTCTGGGCCCTCGACGGCCTCAAGCAACGACTGCCGGCCGACGGCACAGGCGCGGTCCTCTACACCGGCACCGTCCGCGTCGCCGACCAGCACTACGACTGGCAGTACGGCCGCACCGTCGACGACCTGCTCTCCGCCGACTGGACCGAGCTGGCCAGCACCCTCTCCGCGCTGGCCCACCCGGTGCGGCTGCGGCTGCTACGGGAGGTCCTCGGCGGTCGGCAGAGCACCAGCGAGCTGGCCGAGATCGAGGAGTTGGGCACCACCGGCCAACTGCATCACCACCTGCGCCAGATCACCGCCGCCGGTTGGCTGCGCAGCGCCGGCCGAGGCCGGTACGCGGTCCCGGCCGAACGCGTGGTGCCGCTGCTGGCCATCCTCACCGCCGCTGGCCGTTGACCAGACGCGGCTCGGCCGCGCATCCGACCACCCCCACGGAGGAACAACAATGCGCCGAACGACCGTCACCGCCCTCGTCGTCGCGCTGATCGCCGGCCTGGTCGGGGTGGCGCTGATGCCCCGTGTGCCCCGACTGGGCGCGCAGACCAGTGGCGATCGCGACCTGGCCGCAGCCGCACGGTCGGCCGCGTCCGATCCGTCGGGGCACCGGGGGCTCGCCGTCGCCCTGGTGGAGAACGGCCGGATCCGCACCGCCGGCCTGGGTGACCGGGATCCCGCCGGTCGACCCGTCGAGCCCGGCACCCCCTTCGAGATCGGCTCGGTCACCAAGGCGTTCACCGGCATGCTCCTCGCCGACCAGGCCGCCGCCGGCAACGTCCATCCCGACGACACGCTCGGCGCCACCTGGCCCACGACCACCGGTCCCGCCCGCGACGTGACCCTCGCCGAATTGGCCAGCCACCGTGCCGGCCTGCCCCGGGTGGCCCTCGGCTCCCCGCTGGCCTGGGCACGCATGCTGTGGTCCAACGTCTCCGGTGGCAACCCGTACGCCGAGCAGGACGTCGACACCGTCCGCGCTGCCGCCGACCGGGCCACCCCCGGTGACGGGCGCGGTGAGGTCCACTACTCCAACTTCGGGGTGTCAGTGCTGGGCCACGCGCTCGCCGCGAAGGCCGGCGTCGCATACCCCGACCTGCTCCAGGCGCGGCTGCTGCGGCCACTCGGCATGACCGCCACCGTGGTCGCCGCCCAGGCCGACGGCCTGCCGGCCGAACGCGCCCACGGCAGTCGGGCCGCCGGCAGACCGCTCGACCCGTGGACGGGCGCCGGGTACGCCCCGGCCGGCACCGGCGCCTGGTCCACGGCGGAGGATCTGGCCCGGTTGGCCGCCGCGACCCTCGCGGGCACCGCGTCGGGCGCCGACGCCGCCACCGCCCGCTTCCGCGAGGACGGCGACACCCGCATCGGGTACGGCTGGTTCACCACCCGGCACGGTGACCGCGAGGTGGTGTGGCACAACGGCGCGACCAGCGGATTCCGGTCATACGTCGGCTTCGAACGGGCCACCGGCAGAGCGGTCGTGGTGCTCGGCAACACCGACAAGGGTGTGGAACCGATCGGTCTGCGGCTGCTCGGAGTGCCGCAGGAGGAGGCTGAGGCGGCAGCCCCGGTCGCCCCGGTCTGGATTGGTATCGGCCTCGCGGTGGCCTTCACCTTCCTCGGCGGCCTGTCACTGCTCGGCACCGCCCGCCGCCGCGAACTGGACCGGGTGACGCTGCTGGCCGCGACGGTGTGGGGGGTGGCCTACCTCGCCCTGGGGCACCGGATGGGGGACTGGTCGGTGGTGCCGGCCTGGCTGTGGCCGGTCGGGGCCGGTCTGTCCGCGGTGGGAATCGCCCAGGCGGCGGCCCGGTGGCGCGCACTGCCGACGGTCGACGCGAAGGTGCCGTGGCGTCGCGTGCTGTCGGTGGCGAGTTCCCTGGTGGCCGCCGCGCTGGCCGTCGCGGCCGTCGTCGCCTGAGTCCGCGCCGCCGCCTCGTGTCACAGCGGTTGCGTACCCTCGCCGGATGACCTCCGCACTGCTGCTACGCCCGGTCCGTGAGGACGATCTCGTCGAGTTCTTCCTGCACCAGCAGGACCCGGAGGCCAACCGGATGGCCGCGTTCGGCCCCAAGGACCCGTCCGACCACCGGGAGTTCGCCGCGCACTGGGCCCGGGTGCTCACCAACCCGGCGAACCTGGTCCGCACCGTCGAGGTCGACGGCGACGTGGTCGGCTACGTGAGCGCCTTTCCGGTCGAGGGGCAGACCGAGGTCAGCTACTGGATCGACCCGGCGCGCTGGGGCCGGGGTCACGCCACGGCGGCCCTGGCCGCCCTGCTGCGCGAGCTGCCCCGGCCGATCCACGCCCGCGCCGCCAAGGACAACGCCGCCTCCCTCGCGGTGCTCCGCAAGTGCGGGTTCGTGGTGGTCGGTGAAGACTCGGGGTACGCCAACGGCCGCGGCGAAGACGTCGAGGAGTGGCTGCTCGAGCTGCCCGCCGATGGCCCTGACCTGGGCGGGCACTAGTCTCGCGACGTGAACTGGTTGGATCTCGTCGGCTGGGCCGGCTCCGCGGTGCTGGTCTGGTCGCTGCTGCAGTCGCGCATCCTGCGGTTGCGGGCGCTCAACCTCGTCGGCTGCTTCGTGCTGATCGGCTACAACGCCGCGATCGAGGTCTGGCCCGGGGTCGGGCTCAACGTCGTGCTCGCGGTGATCAACATCTGGTACCTGCGCGGGATGCTCGCCACCCGGCACGACGAGAAGACCTACCAGGTGGTGGAGGTCGGTGTCGGGGACCAGTTCCTCGCGCACACGCTGCGGGTGCACGCCACTGACATCGCCCGGTTCAACCCCGACTTCCACTGGGACCCGGCCGCGTCGGGGCGCTCGGCGTTCCTCGTGGTCACGGCCGACGAGGTGGTCGGGGTGGTGCTGTCCCACGCCGAGGCGCCCGGTGTCGCCCAGATCGATCTGGACTACGTGACCCCGAAGTTCCGTGACTTCACCCCGGGCGAGTTCGTCTACCGGCGCAGCCACCTCTTCACCGAGCGCGGCTTCCACCGGGTGGTCAGCCCGCCCCGGATGGTCGCCCCCTACTACCACCGTCTCGGCTTCCGACCGGAGGGCGACTCGTACGTCCTCGACCTGCCGGCGTCACCGAGCACCGCGACGGCGTAGCGCCGTCCACGCCCGATTCAGCGCGGCGTCGCTGACGCCCGATTCGACGTGGCGTCGCTGACGCCCGATTGGCGTAGCGTCGCCGAGGCAGGATTCGGCCGGCGCCGGACGGGGCAAAGACAACGCCTACGCCGGGCGGGCTCGCCGACCGGCGGGTGCCGCGCGTAGCGGCCGGTGCCACCACCACGAGGGAGCGAACCGGGCGTGCAGAGCTACGGGAGCCAACTGGCCCTGGTCGGAGTCCTGGTCGTGATCAACGCGCTCTTCGCGGGCAGCGAGATGGCGTTGGTGTCGCTGCGGGACAGCCAGATCCAGCGGCTGGAGCGCACCAGCCGGGCCGGGCGGGTGCTGGCCCGGCTCGCCAAGGACCCGAACCGCTTCCTGGCCACCATCCAGATCGGCATCACCCTCGCCGGTTTCCTGGCCTCCGCCGCCGCGGCGGTCTCGCTGGCCAAACCCCTGGTGCCCCTGCTCGGGGTGTTCGGCGGCGCCGCCGAGACGGCGGCGATCGTGATGGTCACCCTGGCGCTGACCTTCGTCACCCTGGTCTTCGGCGAGCTGGCGCCCAAGCGGATCGCCATGCAGTCCGCCGAGCGGTGGGCGCTGCTGGTGGCCCGCCCACTCGACCTGCTCGCGAGCCTCACCCGGCCGGCCGTCTGGGCGCTCGGCGCCACCAGCGACGTGGTGGTCCGCCTGGTCGGGCTCAACCCCAAACACCAGCCGGAGGAGATCGGCCCGGACGAACTGCGCGACATCGTCGCCGGCAACCACGGCTTCACCAAGGAACAGCGCACCATCATCGCGGGCGCCGTGGAGATCGCCGACCGGCGGTTGCGGGCTGTCCTCGTACCCCGGTTGCAGGTCTTCACGCTCGACAGCGGGACCACCGCGGAGGCCGCGCGGCTCGTGCTGGCCGCCACCGGGCACTCCCGTGCTCCGGTGGTGCGCCACGGCGGCCTGGACGACACGGCCGGGGTGATCCACCTGCGTGACCTGGTGGGTGTGCCCGACGACCGCCCGGTCGACGAGATCGCCCGACCGCCGATGCTGCTGCCCGACTCGCTACCGGTGGTGGACGCGCTGCGCCAGTTCAAGGCCGAGCGTCAGCACATCGCGCTGGTCGTGGACGAGCGCGGCGCCGTCGACGGCATCGTGACACTGGAGGACATTCTGGAGGAGATCGTCGGCGAGATCTACGACGAGACCGACCGGGATGTGCGCTCGGTGCGCCGCGACCCCGACGGCGCGCTGCTGCTGCCCGGCACCTTCCCGGTGCACGACCTCACGGACATCGGCGTGGAGCTGCCGTCGCGCCCCGCCGGTGACTACACGACCGTCGCCGGGCTGGTGCTGGCCCGGCTCGGGCACATCCCCACCGTCGCCGGCGAGGACGTCACGCTGGACGGCTGGGTGCTGGTGGTGGCCGGCATCGACCACCGGGCGATCACCGAGGTACGACTGAGCCGGGTACCCGATGACACCGACACCGACGCCGACCAGGCCGCGGAGCCGGTGCTGGACGAGGCCCGCAGCTGAGCCATCCGGCGTACGCCGTCGCTCAGTCGCGGGAGAGGTTCTGCAAACGGACCTGACCACGGGCGACCAGCCGCTCGTCGGCGTCGGTGATCTCGACCTGCCAGAGCTGCTGGCTGCGGCCCCGATGCACAGGGGTGCCGACGGCGGTCAGCTCGCCGTCCCGGACGGCGCGTAGGAAGTCCGTCTGGTTCGACACCCCGACCACCGTGCCCCGGTCGGCCAACCAGAGGGCGCCGCCCACGCTGGCCGCGGACTCCACGACGGCGCAGTACACCCCGCCGTGCTGGATGCCGAACGGCTGGTGCAGCTCGGGGCGGACCTGCCAGCTGACGACCACCCGGTTGGCGCTCGCCTCCTCGAACTTGAGGCCGAGCAGGGCGACGAAACCGCCCGTCAGATCCGGAATCTCCATGGCAAAGCCCTCCTCGATCAACGGGGCGCAAGCCTAGCCGGGGCGGGTTGCGCCAAACCCGGTACGGCTCGGTGCCGGCGATGGGGGAGAATTGGTGACCGTGACCGACAGCAGCCCTCCGCCGCCCGGGCGGGACTCCCTGACCGACGACCTGCTCTGGCGTGGCCTGATACAGGACTCGACCGGCCTCGACGAGCTGCGCGAGCTGCTCGACGGTGGAGCGGTCGCCACCTATTACGTGGGCTTCGACCCCACCGCTCCGAGCCTGCACGTCGGCAACCTCATGCAGGTCCTCATGGCCCGCCGGCTGCAACTCGCCGGCCACCGCCCGCTGCTGTTGGTCGGCGGGGCCACCGGTCAGATCGGTGACCCGAAGGAGAGCGCCGAACGCGCACTCAACCCACTCGACGTGATCGCCGGCTGGGTCGAGCGGATCCGCGAGCAGCTCGCGCCCTTCGTGTCGTACACCGGCGACAACGCGGCCCAGTTGGTCAACAACCTGGACTGGACCGGCGAGATGTCGATCGTCGAGTTCCTCCGCGACGTGGGCAAACACTTCCCGGTCAACAAGATGCTGGCGCGGGAGGTGGTGCGGGCCCGGCTGGAGACCGGCATCAGCTTCACCGAGTTCAGTTACCAGCTGTTGCAGGCCAACGACTTCTACGAGCTGCACCGCCGGCACGGCTGTCAGCTCCAGTTCGGTGGCTCCGACCAGTGGGGCAACATCACCGCCGGCGTCGACTACGTCCGGCGCCGAGGTGCCGGGCCGGTGCAGGCGTTCACCACCCCCCTGGTCACCAAGGCCGACGGCACGAAGTTCGGCAAGAGCGAGGGCGGCGCCGTCTGGCTGGATCCCACGATGACCAGCCCGTACGCCTTCTACCAGTTCTGGCTCAACGTCGAGGACCAGGAGGTCGACCGCTACCTGCGGTACTTCAGCTTCCGCAGCCGCGACGAGTTGGAAGAGCTGGCAAAGGCCACCGCCGAGCGGCCAGCGGCCCGTCTGGCGCAGCGGGCGCTCGCCGAGGAGCTGACCACCCTGGTGCACGGCGCCGACGAGACCCGGCAGGCGATCGCCGCCAGCCAGGCGCTCTTCGGCCGCGGATCGTTGGACGAGCTGGCGCCGGAGACTCTGCGCGCAGCCCTGACCGAGGCGGGTCTCGTACGCCTCTCCGGCGAATTGCCGGATGTGGCAGGTCTACTGCGGGACTCCGGGCTGGTGAGTGGTCTCAAGGAGGCCCGTCGGGTGATCGCCGAGGGCGGCGCCTACGTCAACAACAATCGGGTGACCGCCGTGGACGCTGGGGTGTCGCCGGCCGATCTGCTGCATGGGCGATACCTGGTGCTGCGACGCGGGAAGCGTTCGTTCGCGGGCGTTGAGCTGGGTGAATAGCCGTCCGTCGACGATGTGACGGGGGACGCGTCCGGCGGATTTGACGATCATCCCGCCGGACGCGTAACTTTCTCTCTGCCAGCGCGGAACGGACGAAACAGGCGAAAGCCTGAGACGGCCGGAGCGCCGGCCAACGGCCTGGGGGCCGGGTGGGCACGCCCACCGGGAACCCCGTCCGGGAGGTGCCACCAGAAACGCCGCGAGGCGGATTTGGCGCGGCGAAACCGACCGGGTATGGTTACGAACCGGTAGGGCACCGGGCGGGTCGCGAGAAATCGCGACGGCCGGCCTACCGAATCCATGACGAGAGCGGCGCAAGCCGGTTGCGACATGGTGCCCGCGTTATTCGGGTGAAGCACGACGAACCGCGAAATATCGGTTTGACACGGCGGAAACGAGCGGGTAACGTAGTAAAAGTGCCTGGCGCTGAAAGCGCCGGACATGAGCGGGAAATAGCCCCGGTTGGGGTTCCACTGTGGTGGGGCTTCTGGTCGGTGTGTGGTTGTTCTTTGAGAACTCAACAGGGTGCTTGTAAAGCCAGTGCCAATTATGATTTATACCCCGGACTGGTCAGTTTTTGCTGGCTGGTTGGGATTCCTTTGGCAACATTTGTTTGTTGTCAGGATGCTGTTCAACTAATTTTTTGTTGGAGAGTTTGATCCTGGCTCAGGACGAACGCTGGCGGCGTGCTTAACACATGCAAGTCGAGCGGAAAGGCCCTTCGGGGTACTCGAGCGGCGAACGGGTGAGTAACACGTGAGCAACCTGCCCCAAGCTTTGGGATAACCCTCGGAAACGGGGGCTAATACCGAATATTACTTCTGGCCGCATGGCTGGTGGTGGAAAGTTTTTCGGCTTGGGATGGGCTCGCGGCCTATCAGCTTGTTGGTGGGGTGATGGCCTACCAAGGCGATGACGGGTAGCCGGCCTGAGAGGGCGACCGGCCACACTGGGACTGAGACACGGCCCAGACTCCTACGGGAGGCAGCAGTGGGGAATATTGCACAATGGGCGGAAGCCTGATGCAGCGACGCCGCGTGAGGGATGACGGCCTTCGGGTTGTAAACCTCTTTCAGCAGGGACGAAGCGAGAGTGACGGTACCTGCAGAAGAAGCACCGGCCAACTACGTGCCAGCAGCCGCGGTAAGACGTAGGGTGCGAGCGTTGTCCGGATTTATTGGGCGTAAAGAGCTCGTAGGCGGCTTGTCGCGTCGACCGTGAAAACTTGGGGCTCAACTCCAAGCCTGCGGTCGATACGGGCAGGCTAGAGTTCGGTAGGGGAGACTGGAATTCCTGGTGTAGCGGTGAAATGCGCAGATATCAGGAGGAACACCGGTGGCGAAGGCGGGTCTCTGGGCCGATACTGACGCTGAGGAGCGAAAGCGTGGGGAGCGAACAGGATTAGATACCCTGGTAGTCCACGCTGTAAACGTTGGGCGCTAGGTGTGGGGGACCTCTCCGGTTTCCTGTGCCGCAGCTAACGCATTAAGCGCCCCGCCTGGGGAGTACGGCCGCAAGGCTAAAACTCAAAGGAATTGACGGGGGCCCGCACAAGCGGCGGAGCATGCGGATTAATTCGATGCAACGCGAAGAACCTTACCTGGGTTTGACATGGCCGCAAAACTCGCAGAGATGTGAGGTCCTTCGGGGGCGGTCACAGGTGGTGCATGGCTGTCGTCAGCTCGTGTCGTGAGATGTTGGGTTAAGTCCCGCAACGAGCGCAACCCTCGTTCGATGTTGCCAGCGCGTTATGGCGGGGACTCATCGAAGACTGCCGGGGTCAACTCGGAGGAAGGTGGGGATGACGTCAAGTCATCATGCCCCTTATGTCCAGGGCTTCACGCATGCTACAATGGCCGGTACAATGGGCTGCGATACCGTGAGGTGGAGCGAATCCCAAAAAGCCGGTCTCAGTTCGGATCGGGGTCTGCAACTCGACCCCGTGAAGTCGGAGTCGCTAGTAATCGCAGATCAGCAACGCTGCGGTGAATACGTTCCCGGGCCTTGTACACACCGCCCGTCACGTCACGAAAGTCGGCAACACCCGAAGCCGGTGGCCCAACCCCTTGTGGGAGGGAGCCGTCGAAGGTGGGGCTGGCGATTGGGACGAAGTCGTAACAAGGTAGCCGTACCGGAAGGTGCGGCTGGATCACCTCCTTTCTAAGGAGCACCTTCACCTGAAAGGGTGCAAGGAGCCCGCGGCCCACGTATGTTGGGTCGGGGTGCTCAGATGGCGGAGACACTGGCAAGTTTTGCCCTGGCAACGGCCGGCGGCGCTTAGTACAGCCTAACTTTCGGGTTGGTGGGAACGGTTGCTGTTGGTGCGGCTGGGGGAGAATGTGAGCACCCTGTTGGGTCCTGAAGGAACAACCATTGGTTGTTGTTTCAGAGACTTGGCCAGCCTCCCGTTGTGGGGGCTGGAAGTCTGCCAGGCATGGCCTGGCCCCACATACCGCTGGTCCCCTTGGGACTGGGTTTTGGTGTGGGGCGGATCGGGTTGTGGGTTGGTCGTTTGTTGAGAATTGCACAGTGGACGCGAGCATCTTTGTGGTCAAGTTGTCAAGGGCGAACGGTGAATGCCTTGGCACCAGGAGCCGATGAAGGACGTGGGAGGCCGCGATAGGCCTGGGGGAGCTGTCAACCAAGCTGTGATCCCAGGGTGTCCGAATGGGGAAACCTGGCACCAGTCATGTGGTGTCACCCACACCTGAACACATAGGGTGTGTGGAGGGAACGCGGGGAAGTGAAACATCTCAGTACCCGTAGGAAGAGAAAACAATTTAGTGATTCCGTGAGTAGTGGCGAGCGAAAGCGGATCGAGGCTAAACCGGCTGCGTGTGATACCTGTCAGGGGTTGCGTGGTCGGGGTTGTGGGACCCTGCTAAACAAGCTGACACTTGTTTGAGAAGTTACAAAGTTAGTGGCTAGTCGAACAGTCTGGAATGGCTGACCGTAGACGGTGAAAGTCCGGTAGGTGAAAGTTGCTGACCTTCTGTGGGTGTTCCCGAGTAGCGGCGGACCCCTGAAATCTGCCGTGAATCTGCCAGGACCACCTGGTAAGCCTAAATACTTCCTGGTGACCGATAGCGGACAAGTACCGTGAGGGAATGGTGAAAAGTACCCCGGGAGGGGAGTGAAATAGTACCTGAAACCGTTCGCCTACAATCCGTCGGAGCCTTACGGGGTGACGGCGTGCCTTTTGAAGAATGAGCCTGCGAGTTAGTGGCATGTGGCGAGGTTAACCCGTGTGGGGGAGCCGTAGCGAAAGCGAGTCTGAATAGGGCGATTCAGTCGCGTGTCCTAGACCCGAAGCGGAGTGATCTAGCCATGGGCAGGCTGAAGCGCGGGTAAGACCGCGTGGAGGGCCGAACCCACCAATGTTGAAAAATTGGGGGATGACCTGTGGTTAGGGGTGAAAGGCCAATCAAACTCCGTGATAGCTGGTTCTCCCCGAAATGCATTTAGGTGCAGCGTCGCGTGTTTCTTGCCGGAGGTAGAGCACTGGATGGTCTAGGGGGCCCACAAGCTTACCGAAATCAGCCAAACTCCGAATGCCGGTAAGTGAGAGCGCGGCAGTGAGACTGCGGGGGATAAGCTTCGTAGTCGAGAGGGAAACAGCCCAGATCACCAGCTAAGGCCCCTAAGCGTGTGCTAAGTGGAAAAGGATGTGGGGTCGCATAGACAACCAGGAGGTTGGCTTAGAAGCAGCCACCCTTTAAAGAGTGCGTAATAGCTCACTGGTCAAGTGGTTCCGCGCCGACAATGTAGCGGGGCTCAAGCACACCGCCGAAGCTGTGGCATTCACATTTTAACCTCGCTTGGACTTGATTCCTTGTGCAGGTGTGTGGATGGGTAGGGGAGCGTCGTGCCGCGAGTGAAGCAGCGGGGTGACCCAGTTGTGGACGCGGCACGAGTGAGAATGCAGGCATGAGTAGCGAAAGAAGGGTGAGAAACCCTTCCGCCGGATGACCAAGGGTTCCAGGGCCAGGCTAATCCGCCCTGGGTGAGTCGGGACCTAAGGCGAGGCCGAGAGGCGTAGTCGATGGACAACGGGTTGATATTCCCGTACCCGCGAAAGAGCGTCCCTGATGAACCTCGTTGTGCTAACCGCCCGAACTTGGTGAGGTCTTCGGACTGATCTGAGGGAGCGTGGGAACCTGATGGGTAGTAGTCAAGCGATGGGGTGACGCAGGAAGGTAGCTGAGCCCGGCCGGTGGTTGTGCCGGGGTAAGCGTGTAGGCCGTGTTGTAGGCAAATCCGCAACACATGAAGGCTGAGACGTGATGCCGAGCCGATTCAGGTGAAGTCAGTGATCCTATGCTGCCGAGAAAAGCCTCTAGCGAGTTCTTAGCGGCCCGTACCCCAAACCGACACAGGTGGTCAGGTAGAGAATACCGAGGCGATCGGGCGAACTGTGGTTAAGGAACTCGGCAAATTGCCCCCGTAACTTAGGGAGAAGGGGGGCCGGAGACGTGAAGCCCCGCGCGGGTGGAGCGTTGTATGGCCGCAGAGAGCAGGGGGAAGCGACTGTTTACTAAAAACACAGGTCCATGCGAAGAAGTAATTCGATGTATATGGACTGACGCCTGCCCGGTGCTGGAACGTTAAGGGGACCTGTTAGCTCTTTCGGGGGCGAAGCGGAGAACTTAAGCGCCAGTAAACGGCGGTGGTAACTATAACCATCCTAAGGTAGCGAAATTCCTTGTCGGGTAAGTTCCGACCTGCACGAATGGCGTAACGACTTCCCCACTGTCTCAACCACAGGCCCGGCGAAATTGCAGTACGAGTAAAGATGCTCGTTACGCGCGGCAGGACGGAAAGACCCCGGGACCTTTACTATAGCTTGACATTGGTACTCGAATTAGCTTGTGTAGGATAGGTGGGAGCCGGTGAAGTCCATACGCCAGTATGGGTGGAGGCAATCTTGAAATACCACTCTGGTTGATTTGGGTATCTAACTTCGGACCGTTATCCGGTTCAGGGACAGTGTCTGGTGGGTAGTTTAACTGGGGCGGTTGCCTCCTAAAAGGTAACGGAGGCGCCCAAAGGTTCCCTCAGCCTGGTTGGCAATCAGGTGTTGAGTGCAAGTACACAAGGGAGCTTGACTGTGAGACTGACAGGTCGAGCAGGGACGAAAGTCGGGACTAGTGATCCGGCACTTGCGAGTGGAAGCGGTGTCGCTCAACGGATAAAAGGTACCCCGGGGATAACAGGCTGATCTTCCCCAAGAGTCCATATCGACGGGATGGTTTGGCACCTCGATGTCGGCTCGTCGCATCCTGGGGCTGTAGCAGGTCCCAAGGGTTGGGCTGTTCGCCCATTAAAGCGGTACGCGAGCTGGGTTTAGAACGTCGTGAGACAGTTCGGTCCCTATCCGCCGTGCGCGTAGGATACTTGAGAAGGGCTGTCCCTAGTACGAGAGGACCGGGACGGACGAACCTCTGGTGTGCCAGTTGTCCTGCCAAGGGCACGGCTGGTTAGCTACGTTCGGAAGGGATAACCGCTGAAAGCATCTAAGCGGGAAGCCTGCTTCAAGATGAGGTATCCCACCCACCTTGGTGGGGTAAGGCCCCCAGCTAGACGACTGGGTTGATAGGCCGGAAATGTAAGCCCGGTAACGGGTTCAGTTGACCGGTACTAATAGGCCGAGGACTTGACTACTAAGCTGCTACGCGTCCACTGTGCAACTCTGAACAAGCGAACACCCGTGACATTATGCCCGGGGTTGTTTGACATGTTCATAGAGTTACGGCGGTCATGGCGGAGGGGAAACGCCCGGTTACATTCCGAACCCGGAAGCTAAGCCCTCCAGCGCCGATGGTACTGCACTCGTGAGGGTGTGGGAGAGTAGGACGCCGCCGGACAATCTTCCAGTCGAGGGCCGCCCCATCCGGGTCGGCCCTCGACTGCGTAGCGCCATTGGTGGCGCAATCAGGAAGGATGTACCTGTGAGTTCAGGACCGCAGGGCGGAGACCGTCCCCGTCGTTACGAAGACCGTACTGACGGCGCGGGCGGACGCGACCGCGGCCAGCGCCGCGATGACCGAGACCGGCCCCCGTACCGGGGAGACCGCGACAGTGGTGGCGGCGCCCGAGGCGGATACGCCGGCGGCCGCGATTCTGGCTCCCGTGGCGGTGACCGGGACAGCTCGCGTTCCAGCGCTCCGCGCGAGGGTGGCTACCGTGGCGGCGACCGTGATGGGTCCCGTTCCAGCGCCCCGCGTGAGGGCGGCTACCGTGGCGGCGACCGGGACAGCTCGCGTTCCAGCGCCCCGCGTGACGGTGGTTTCCGTGGCGGTGACCGGGACAGCTCGCGTTCCAGCGCTCCCCGTGAGGGTGGCTTCCGCGGCGGCGACCGTGATGGGTCCCGTTCCAGCGCTCCCCGCGAGGGTGGCTTCCGCGGTGGCGACCGTGATGGTTCGCGCTCGGGTGCTCCGCGTGAAGGTGGCTTCCGGGGCGGTGACCGGGACAGCTCGCGTTCCAGCGCCCCGCGTGAGGGTGGTTTCCGCGGTGGTGACCGCGACGGTGGTTTCCGTGGTGGCGACCGCCGTGAGGGCGGTTTCCGTGGTGGCGACCGTGATGGGTCGCGTTCCAGCGCTCCGCGTGAGGGTGGTTTCCGCGGCGGCGACCGTGATGGGTCGCGTTCTAGCGCTCCCCGTGAGGGTGGTTTCCGCGGTGGTGACCGTCGTGAGGGCGGGTACCAGGGTGGCGACCGCACTCGCTCCGGCCCGCCTCGCGAGGGTGGCTTCCGTGGTGGTGACCGCGACGGTGGTTTCCGTGGTGGCGACCGCCGTGAGGGTGGCTTCCGTGGTGGCGACCGTGATGGGTCGCGTTCCAGCGCTCCGCGTGAGGGTGGTTTCCGCGGCGGCGACCGTGATGGGTCGCGTTCTAGCGCTCCCCGCGAGGGTGGTTTCCGCGGTGGTGACCGTCGTGAGGGCGGGTACCAGGGTGGCGACCGCACTCGCTCCGGCCCGCCTCGCGAGGGTGGCTTCCGTGGTGGTGACCGCGACGGTGGTTTCCGTGGTGGCGACCGCCGTGAGGGTGGCTTCCGTGGTGGCGACCGGGACAGCTCCCGTTCCAGCGCCCCCCGTGAAGGTGGCTTCCGTGGTGGCGACCGGGACAGCTCCCGTTCCAGCGCCCCCCGTGAAGGCGGCTTCCGTGGCGGCGACCGGGACAGCTCCCGTTCCAGCGCCCCCCGTGAGGGTGGCTTCCGCGGAGGTGATCGCGACGGTGGCTTCCGCGGCGGTGACCGTCGTGAGGGTGGCTTCCGGGGCGGCGACCGCGATGGTTCGCGTTCCAGTGCCCCCCGTGAGGGTGGCTTCCGCGGTGGCGACCGCCGTGAGGGTGGTTTCCGTGGTGGGGACCGGGACGGTTCGCGTTCCAGTGCCCCCCGTGAAGGTGGCTTCCGCGGAGGTGATCGCGACGGTGGCTTCCGCGGTGGCGACCGCCGTGAGGGTGGCTTCCGGGGCGGCGACCGCGATGGGTCGCGTTCCAGTGCCCCCCGTGAAGGCGGCTTCCGCGGTGGCGACCGGGACAGCTCCCGTTCCAGTGCCCCCCGTGAAGGCGGCTTCCGTGGTGGCGACCGGGACAGCTCGCGTTCCAGTGCTCCCCGTGACGGTGGCTTCCGCGGTGGCGACCGCCGTGAGGGTGGTTTCCGTGGTGGGGACCGGGACAGCTCGCGTTCCAGCGCCCCCCGCGAGGGCGGTTCCCGTGGCGGTGACCGCGAGGGCGGCTACCGGGGCGGAGAGCGTACCGGCGGCTTCCGGGCCGACGAGCGGCCGCGTCGCGAGGGGGAGTTCCGTCGCGACGACCGCGCGGGTGGCTCCGAGTCGTACGAGGGCGGGCGTAGTTCGGCCCCGGCGCTGCCGGACGACATCGTCGCGACGGACCTCGACAAGGACGTCCGCGCTGAGCTGCTCTCGCTGAACAAGCCGGTCGCCGAGACGGTGGCCCGGCACCTGGTCGCCACCGGGCAGCTGATCGACGAGGACCCGGCCGAGGCGTTGGCGCACGCGCTGGCCGCCCGGCGGCTCGCGTCGCGCATCTCCGCTGTCCGTGAGGCGGTCGGCCTGGCCGCGTACCACGCGGGGGAGTGGCAGTCGGCGATCGCCGAGCTGCGCACGTACCACCGGATGAGCGGGTTGCAGAGCCACCTGGCCGTGCTCGCGGACTGCGAGCGGGCTCTCGGCCGACCGGAGCGGGCCATCGACCTGTTCCGTGGCGCGGACCGGGAGAAGCTGGACCAGGCCGTGGCGATCGAACTGCTGATCGTCGCCGCCGGCGCGCGGGGCGACCTCGGGCAGAAGGACGCCGCGGTCGCGATGCTCCAGGTCCCGGACCTCACCAGCGAGGCCACCGTGCCGTGGACGGCCCGGCTGCGGTACGCGTACGCCGATGCGCTGCTCGCGGTGGGTCGGCGCGAGGAGGCCCGTGAATGGTTCTCCCGCGCTGCCGACGTGGACACCGAGGATGAGACCGACGCCGCCGAGCGGCTGCTCGAACTCGACGGTGTGGTCATCGAGGGTGACGACGAGGACGAGACCGAAGAGGAGATCGCCGCAGGCCCGGGCGCTCCTGGCGCGGTGCCGGCCCGACCCGACGCCGACCTGGCCGGCAACGAAGACGCCGACGACGATGAAGACGCCGCCGCCGCCGCCGCCGCCGCCGACGACGACGATGACGACGATGACGACGACGACGACGACGACGACGACGAGGACGACGAGGACTTCGACGACGACGAGGAGGACGACGCTGTCGGCCGTCCCGGTGACGACGAAGGCTTCGACGACGAGGACGAGGACCGTCACCCCAGCGGAAGCGGCAACGCCGACGCGGACACCGCTGGCGACAGCGGCGTGACTTCCGGCGACGTGGCGAACGGCGACGCGGCGAAGGCCGACGGGACCGTGGCGGCCCGGGACGACGAGTCGGGTTCGACGCAGCGGTGAGCGCGGGCGTGGGGGAGCGGCTGGTCGACGGGTACACCCTGGTCGTCTTCGATCTGGACGGCGTGATCTACCTGATCGACCGGCCGATCCCCGGCGCCGTCGAGGCGGTGGCCCGGCTGCATGCCGAGGGACGGTCGGTGGCGTACGCCACCAACAACGCGTCCCGCCGGTCCAGTGAGGTCGCGGACCTGCTGACCGGGATGGGTGTGCCGGCCCGGCCGGAGGAGGTCCTCACCTCCGCCGCCGCCTCGGCCGAGTTGCTGCGCGACCGGCTGCCCGCCGGCGCGTCGGTGCTGGTGGTCGGCGCGGAGGCGCTGCGCGCGGAGCTGCGCGCGGTCGGTCTGAACCCGGTCACCCAGGCCGATGAGAAGCCGGCAGCGGTGGTGCAGGGGTACGGCCCGCAGGTCGGCTGGGCCGAGTTGGCCGAGGCGTCGATCGCGGTGCGGGCGGGTGCGATCTGGATCGCGACCAACACCGATCGGACCCTGCCCAGTGGGCGGGGACCACTGCCCGGCAACGGTTCGCTGGTCGCCGTGCTGCGTACGGCACTGGAGCGGGACCCCGACGTGGTGGTCGGCAAGCCGGAGCCGGCGCTGTTCGAGACCGCCGCCCGGCGCAGTGGCGGTGGGCGGAGCCTGGTGGTGGGTGACCGGTTGGACACCGACATCGAAGGTGCCCGCCGGGCTGGGCTGGACAGCCTGCTCGTGCTGACCGGCGTCAGCGGCGTACCGGATCTGTTGGCCGCCGAGCCGCAGCGCCGTCCCACGTACGTCGCGAGGGACCTGGCGGGGTTGTTCGACCCGGCCGCTGCCGTGCGGGTCCCGGGCCCGGCGGACGCTGGCGGTTGGTCCGTGACCGACCGGGACGGCACGCTGGAGTTGGCCGGGGCCGGTCGCGAGCTGGACGCCCTGGCCGCGCTCTGCGCGGTGGCCTGGTCGGCGCCGGTGCCGGCGCTGCCGAAGATCCGCCCGGTGGGCCCGGACGCGACAGGCGCGGTGGAGAGTTTCGGTCTGACCGCGGCGGCGTGACCCGGCGCGGTCGTCAGAGCAGTTTGCGCAACTTGAGCAGGTCGAACGGGTTGGCCTTGATCGACACCCGGCGGGAGGTGACCGCGTTGGTGACGTCCAGGTCGCCCCGGACCAGGGCCAGCAGGTCGTCACTGGACGTGCTCAGCGCGATCTTGGCCTTGGGGTTGTCGCCGTCGGTCAGCTCGACCAGCCGACCGCCGGTGATCCGGCCGTGGAACGCGGTGTCCAGGTCGGTGATCCGGCAGGCCAGCGTCCGGTCCAGGTCGATCCGTTCGCGTACCGTCTCGGCGTTGCGATCCAACCGGGCGGCCAGCTCCTGCAACGCCTGCCGGCACTCGTCCACGCTGGCCACATCTCCCCCTCGCTGATCGCCACGCCGTCCTCGGCACCGTACCGCACGGGTCGGTCGGGGGTGCCCGGTAGCGTGACACCTGCACACCCCGCCCCGTGGAAGGACTCAGGCATGCAGGACGCGTGGCGCGCCTACCTCGAGCTGGCCATGGGCCTTGCGGAGGCGCCCCGGAAGAAGGCCCAGGACGTGGCACGTCGCCTCGTCGGCTCCGGCGGCGCGACCGCCGCCCAACTCCAGGCCCTCGGCGAGGAGCTGGTCACCACCGGGGCCGCCAACCGGGAGGCGCTGACCAAGCTGGTCCGCTTCGAGGTCGACCGGGCCCTCGGCGCGGTCGGTCTGGCCACCGCCGACGAGGTGGCCGAGCTGACCCGGCGGGTGCACGACCTGGAACGGCAGCTACGGGAGGCGCGGTCCGCCGAGCCGGCCGCCGGCCCCACGGCGCAGCCCGCCTCCGCCGTCGCCGCGCGGCCGGGCAGCGGTCTCGTGCCGTCCGACGGCTCGGCCGGTGCCCCGGTCTCCGCGCCGGTGGCGAAGAAGGCCGTGGCGAAGAAGGCGGTCGCCAAGAAGCCGCCGGCGACGATCAGCCGGACCGCCGACGAGGACGTCCCGACGCCGGCGGTCATGCCCGCCAAGAAGGTCATGCCCGCCAAGAAGGCGGTCCGCAAGCAGCCGCCGGACGACGCCGAATGAGCCGGCCCGGTCCACCGCCCGGGGGGTCCTTCCCGGCCCGGCCCGCGCCGCCGGCCGGTAGCTCGTTCCCGGCCCGGCCCGCGCCGCCGGCCGGCGGGTCGTTTCCAGCCCGCCCCGGGCCGCCGCCGGACCTCGGGGACGACGAGACGCGGCATCCGGCGGTGGACGCCGCCGTGCGGGCCATCGCCAACGCGGCGACGCTCGCCCCCGCCGACCAGATCGCCCAGTACGAGGCGGCCTACGAGACGCTGCGGGAAACCCTCGCCACCATCGACCAGACCTGAGCGGGACGACCAGGCCTGAGCAGACCGGAGAACCACCCATGGCACGTCGTAACCGGCTGGACGCCGAACTCGTCCGCCGCGGTCTGGCCCGCTCCCGTGAGCAGGCCGCCGCGTTGGTGGAGGCCGGCCGGGTCCAACTGCGGGGCGTGGTCGCCCGCAAGGCGGCCGCGATGGTCGACCCCGCCGATCCGCTCCTGGTGACCGGCGCGGACCCGGCCGAGGAGTACGTCTCCCGGGGCGGGCACAAGCTCGCCGGCGCGCTGGCCGCGTTCGCCCCCGGTGGGTTGCAGGTGGCCGGGCGGCGTTGCCTGGACGCGGGAGCGTCGACAGGTGGGTTCACCGACGTGTTGCTGCGCGCCGGCGCGGCCGAGGTGGTGGCCGTGGACGTCGGCTACGGGCAGCTCGCCTGGCCGCTGCGCACGAACGAGCGGGTCCGCGTCCTGGAGCGCACCAATGTCCGTACCCTCGATGCTGACGCGATCGGTGGCCAGGTCGACCTCACGGTGGCCGACCTGTCGTTCATCTCGCTGCGGCTGGTGCTGCCGGCGTTGGCCGGCTGCACCCGCGACGACGGTGACCTGGCGTTGATGGTCAAGCCGCAGTTCGAGGTCGGTAAGGACCGGGTCGGCGCCGGCGGTGTGGTCCGTGATCCGGAGTTGCGCGCCGAAGCGGTGCTGGACGTGGCCGCGACGGCGGCGCGGCTCGGCCTCGGGTTGGCCGACGTGGCGGCCAGCCCACTGCCCGGGCCGAGCGGCAACGTGGAGTTCTTCGTATGGTTGCGCCGGGGCGCACCAGCGGCCGACCCACAGCGGGTGCGGGCCGTGGTGGCGGCCGGGCCGGACGGCTCGACGAGGGCCGGCGACGTGTCGGACGTCGCGGCGGAGGAGGTCGCAGGGTGAACGTGCGCAGCGAGGGCGCCGCGATGGGCCGCGCGGTGACAGGCGGCCGTGCCGAGGCGATCGCGCCGGTGGCGCGACGCCGCCCGGTCCGACGTGGGCGGGTGGGCCGATGAGCCGGACCGCGTTGTTGGTGACCCACACCGGCCGTCGGCGCAGCACGGAGCACGCCCGGTCGGTCGCCGCGGACCTGATCGACGCGGGTTTCGAGGTACGGGTGGTCGCCGACGAGGCCGACGACCTCGACCTGCCCGGCGTGGTGCCGGTGGCCGGCCCGCAGGCCGCCGAGGGCGCCGAGATCGTTTTCGCGCTCGGTGGGGACGGCACCTTCCTGCGCGCCGCCGAGCTGGCCCGGCCGGCGAAGGCGCCGCTGCTCGGTATCAACCTCGGCAAGGTCGGCTTCCTGGCGGAGGCGGAGATCGACGACCTGGACACCGCCGTCCGGGACGTCGTCGGCCGCAACTACACGGTCGACGAGCGGCTGACCCTGGACGTCACTGCCGAATTCGACGGTGGGCCGACCATCGAGTCCTGGGCGCTCAACGAGATCAGCATCGAGAAGGGCGAGCGGGCCCAGATGCTCGAGCTGCTCGTCGACGTGGACGGCCGACCGCTGTCGCGTTACGGCTGCGACGGTGTCGTCTGTGCCACGCCCACCGGCTCCACCGCGTACGCGTTCTCCGGTGGCGGCCCGGTGGTCTGGCCGGAGGTGGAGGCGCTGCTGCTGGTGCCGATCAGCGCGCACGCGTTGTTCAGCCGCCCGTTGGTCACGGCCCCGACGTCCACCTTCGTGATCACCGTCGACCCGTTCACCACCCTCGCCGTGCTCTCCTGCGATGGCCGGCGGGTCTACGACCTGCCACCCGGCGCGCGGGTGACGGTGCGCCGGGGCGCACTGCCGGTGCGCATCGTGCGGTTGCGCCCCCGCCCGTTCACCGACCGGCTGGTGGCCAAGTTCGCCCTCCCGGTGCACGGTTGGCGCGGCAGCCGCCGGTGACCGTGGCGCACACAGTCGGTGGACGTGGGTTGTCCACCTGACGACATGTCGCCGCTGCGGCGGCGGGCGACTAGTGACCTGGTGACAGGCTCCGACGCAGACTCCGATCGGCCCTCATCTACGGATGGCGGGTCTTCCGGAGTAGAGGAGCCCATCGCATGCACTGGTCCCCACGCTGGCTCGCCGTCGGCGCGGTCGGCGCGTTGGTGGTCGGCGTCGCCGCACCGGCGTCCGCCGGCCCGCCCGCCCGGCCCACCGGCCCGACGTCGGGCACGCCCGCCCAGCACGCACCCGTCCGCATCACCCTGATCACCGGCGACCAGGTCGAGCTCGCGCCCGCGGCGCCGGGCCGGGTCGCCGCCACCGTCCGCCCGGGACCCGGGCGCGAACGCGTCATCTTCCAGACCCTGGAGGTCGACGGCCGGCTGCGGGTGCTGCCCAGCGACGCCCTGCCCTACGTTTCGAGCGGGGTCCTCGACGCCAACCTGTTCGACGTGCAGGAGTTGGCCGCCGACGGATACGGCGACGCCGCGCAGGGCGCGTTGCCACTGATCGTGCGCTACCAGGAGCAGGCGGCCGGGCGGGTCAAGCCGCTCACCGGTGCCACCGACGCCCGGCCGCTGGAGAGCATCAACGGCGCGGCGCTGCGAGTCGGCAAGGGCGCCCTCGGCGGCCTGTGGACCACGCTCGCCGGTACGCCGGCCAGCCGGACCACGACTGCCGCCGCGCCCCGGCTGGGTGCTGGCATCGCCCGTATCTGGCTGGACGGGAAGGTCCGCCCGACGCTGGAGCACTCCGTGCCGCAGATCGGCGCCCCGATCGCCTGGGCGGCCGGGCGTGACGGCGCCGGCGTGAAGGTGGCGGTGCTCGACACCGGCGTCGACGCCACCCACCCGGACCTGGCCGGTCGGATCGTCGAGGCGCAGGACTTCTCCGGTAGCGGCAGCGCCCGTGACGGGCACGGCCACGGCACCCACGTGGCCGCCACCATCGCCGGCAGCGGGGCGGCGTCCGCGGGGCTGCGCAAGGGCGTCGCGCCCGGCGCGCAACTGCTGGTCGGCAAGGTGCTCGACGACGGTGGCTCCGGCTACGACTCGTCCATCATCGCGGGTATGGAGTGGGCCGCCCACTCCGGCGCGAAGGTGGTCAGCATGAGCCTCGGTGGCGACCCCACCGACGGCACCGACCCGATGAGCCAGGCGGTGAACGACCTGACCGCCGAGACCGGCGCGCTGTTCGTGGTCGCCGCCGGCAACTCGGGCGCCGCGCGTACCGTCGGCGCGCCCGGCGCGGCCGCGGCGGCGCTCACCGTCGGCGCTGTGGACCGTGCCGACAACCTGGCGGAGTTCTCCAGCCGGGGCCCGCGCCTCGGCGACAACGGCCTCAAGCCCGAGATCACCGCGCCGGGCGTCGGCATCGTCGCCGCCCGGGCCGCCGGCACCACAATGGGTACGCCGGTGGACGACGCGTACACCACCGCGTCCGGCACCTCGATGGCCACCCCGCACGTGGCCGGGGCGGCGGCGATCCTCGCCCAGGAACACCCCGACTGGCCGGCCGCGAAGCTCAAGGACGCGCTGGTCAGCACCACGAAGGCGAACCCGGCGCTGACCGTCTTCGAGCAGGGTGGCGGTCGGGTCGACGTGGCGCGGGCGCTCGGCCAGCAGGTGTACGCCTCGGCCACCGCGGACTTCGGCCGGATCTCCACCGGCGGTGCGGCGGTCGAGCGGACCGTGACGTACACCAACGGCACGAAGACCGCGCGGACCCTGCGACTGGCCCTGGAACTGCGCAACCTGGACACCGGAGTGGCCGAGCCCGACGGGGTCGCCGTGACCTCCGGCGAGGTGCCCGTGCCGGCGGGCGGCAGCGTGGCCGTGCCGTTGCGCGCCGACCCGGCGAAGCTGGACCGGGGCCCGCACGGTGGCTGGCTGGTGGCGACGGGCACGGACGGCGTCGCCGTGCGCACCCCGGTCGGGCTCACCGTCAGCGGTCCCGTGCACCACCTCACCATCAAGCTGCTGGACCGGGAGGGTCAGCCGGGCCTCTCGCCGGGGTTGACCGTCTTCGGTGAGCAGCCTGAGTCGGACTTCTGGGGCATGTGGGGTGGCGAGGGCACCCTGGAGGTCGAGGAGGGCACGTACGTGCTGACCGCGCTGATGACGCACGGCGTCCCCCTGGACGAGCAGATGACCCAGATCATCGAGCCGGAGGTGACAGTCGACCGGGACCTGACAGTGGTGCTCGACGCGCGCAAGGGCACGCCGGTGCGGATCGAGACGCCGAAGCCCAGCGAGCAGCGGGCCACGCTCAGTTACTACGTGCACCGGGTGCTGGGCAACGGCCGGCAGATCGACCACGGTGTGATGGCCTACAGCACCGTTCAGCAGGTCAACGTCACGCCGACCCGCCAGGTGCGCCAGGGCGAGTTCGAGTTCGCCTCGCGGTGGCAGCTCGTCGCGCCCATGGTGGACGCGAAGATCAGCGGGGTCTCCGGTCCGTCGGACATCAACCTGCTGGGCACGTCGCCGGCACCGACCGGTCGGCGGAAGCTGCCGCTGGTCTGGGCCGGCACCGGCACCCCCGCCGAGCTGACCCGGGTGCGGGGCGCCGCCGTGCTGCTCGGCGCCGACCCGAACCGCTCGGAAGAGGAGCAGGTGGCCGCCGCCGCGGCAGCCGGCGCCGCCGCGGTGCTGATCGTCCGGCCGGAGGACCAGAGCGCGTGGACGGTCTGGCGGCCCACCGGAGAGCGGCTGCCGATCCCGTCGATGGCGGTCGCGTACGACGACGGGCAGCGGCTGATCGCGGCGGCGCGCAAGGGTCGGGCGACGCTGGACCTGACGCTGACCGTGGACAGCCCCTACCTGTACGACGTGTGGCAGGTGTCCAAGGGCCGGGTGCCGGAGCGCGTCGTGCACACGGTGACCGCGAAGAACACCGCCGAGGTGACAGCGAGCTACGGCGACACGGGTGCGGGTTGGGCCACCGAGGAGCGGTTCGGCTGGCGTCCGTGGCAGGAGTACGCCTGGAACGACGACCAGCGCATGGTCCGCAACGGCACCACCCGGCAGGAGTTCGTCAGCGCCGGGGACTCCTGGTGGCAGCAACGGGTGCTGCACAAGCAGATGTTCATGCAGTGGGGGCAGCTGGCCGGTGGTCTGACCCAGCAGCCCCGGCGCTACGCCGCCGACGACCGGGTGACCGAGACCTGGCACGCGCCGGTGCTCCGCCCGGCCGTCCCGGCCAGCGGGGCGCCGGTGCCCACCCGCACCGGTGACAACCTGGAGCTGCGGGTGCCCGACTTCGTCGATGCCGACGGGCACTACAGCGTGGCCGGCGAGAGCGAGGAGTCGGACACCGTCACGGTGCGGGTCAGCCGCAACGGACAGCAGATCGCCGACCTCTCCGACCGCTGGGAGTCGGTGCCCACGACCGCCGGGGCCGCCCGCTACCGCCTGGACGTGACCACCCAGCGGTCCTCGGCCGAGTGGCGTTACGGCACGCGCACCGAGACGGCCTGGGAGTTCACCTCGGCCCGACCGGCGGGCGACGCCGCCACGGCGTTGTCGCTGCTCCAGGTGGACTACCGGGTGCCGGCCGACCTGCTCGGCACCGTACGCGGCAACCGGCCGCACCAGCTCGGGCTGACCCTGCGGCAGCCGGCCGGGGTGCCGACGCCGACCGGTGCCGGCGTCCGGGTGCAGGTCTCCTTCGACGGCGGTGTCACCTGGCGCAACGCGCCGACCACGGGGTCGGGCACCCGGTACACCGCTACCGTCCCGGCGGGACGCGGAACGGTGTCGCTGCGGGTGCACGCCGCCGACCGGGCCGGGAACACCGTCGAGCAGACGGTGCTCCAGGCGTACGGGCTGCGCTGATCGGGCGGGCGGGGCGGCCTGGCCGTCCCGCCCTGCCGGTCGAGGGTCCGCCGTCGGTCGACGGCGGGCCCTAACGCGTCAGAGCCAGCCGCGTCGGGCCACCTGGAACGCCAACCCGGGCCTGGTGTCCACGCCGGCGGCGGCCATCAGGTCGGCGATGCGCCGTTGCACGGTCCGCCGGCTCACCCCGAGCTGGGAGGCGATGGATTTGTCCGGTACGCCCGCCACGAACAGCGACAGCAGCCGGGCCTCGTCGGCGTCGGGCTGGTAACCGTCGCCCGGATGGTCCGCGGGCTCCGGCCGCCGACTCTCGGGGGCCGCGACGGTGAGGGGATTGTCGAGGCGCAGCCGGGTGGCCACCCGCCAGTGACTCTCGAACAGGGCGAGCAGCGCGTCGAGCAGTTGACTGCGGCCGATCACGGCGGCGCTCGGTTCGCCGCCGTCGCGGTCCGGCACCAACGGGCAGATGGCCGTGCGGGCGTCCACGATGGCCAGTCGGACCGGCAGCCGGTCCAGGACGCGGGCCTGCTCACCGGCGGCGACGCCCTTGGCCAGGTCGGCCAACGCGCCCGGCTCCAGCAGCAGGTCGCGTTCGTAGATGGCCCGGTAGCTCACCCCACGGGCCAGCGCGTCGAACTCCTCGACATTCTCCGGGCCGGCCATGGCCAGGGGATTGGCCCGGCAGAACCAGAGCACCTCGGTACGCGCCGAGTTCTGCAGGTCGCGCAGACGGTCCCGAAGAACCCGGGCGCCGGTGATCACCTCCACGAGGTGGTCGACGTGGTGTCGACGCAGTCCGGAGCGGTACTCCTCGGCCAGTTGGGTGACCAGTCGGCGGGCCGACTCCAGGTCCTCCTGGCGGCGCAGCAGCGTCCCGCCGAGGGCGACGTCCGGGGCGGTCGGGCGCAGCGGGGCGTCCGGGTCGTTGTCGCTGCGCTGCACGAGGCCCTTGCCGCGTAGTGCCTCGACCTGGGCGACGACCTGCTCACGGGGCCGGTGCAGGCGACGGACCAACTCGTCGATGCGGGCCGTGGTGAGCTGGAGCAGGCAGCGGTAAAGCTCCTCCTCAGCCGGGGTCAGGCCGATCACGTCCAACACGGGGCAGAACTGTACGTCGGCCGGGTGCGGGCCGTACCCGGGCCCGTCGGCTGGTCAATTGTCGTGCCTCGCGTCTACTGTCGGTGGCTGTGCTGGAAGAGCTGCGCATCACCGGACTGGGCGTCATCGAGGACACCACGCTGCCGTTGACCGGCGGCATGAACGTCATCACCGGCGAGACCGGTGCGGGCAAGACGATGGTGGTCACCGGCCTCGGCCTGCTCTTCGGCGGCCGGGCCGACGCCGGGCGGGTCCGCGCCCAACCCGGCCGCGCGGTGGTGGAGGGGCGGCTGCGGCTGCGCGGGCGGGTCGCCGACGCCGTGCACGCGCGGATCACCGAGGCCGGTGGCGAGCCCGACGAGGACGGCTCGGTGCTGCTGAGCCGCACGGTGACGGTGGAGGGGCGCTCGCGTGCCCACGTTGGCGGCCGGAGCATGCCGGTGTCGATGCTCGGTGAGGTCGGCGAGCAGGCGGTCGCCGTGCACGGCCAGTCCGACCAGCTGCGGCTGCTGCGCCCGGCGGAGCAGCGGGCCGCACTGGACCGGTTCGCCGGCCCGGCGCACGAGAAGCTGCTCGACGCGTTGCGCGAGGCGTACACGGGGTGGCGTCGGGTGGTCGACGACCTGGCCGACCGGCGGCGCAACGCCCGCGAGCGCAACCAGGAGGCGGACCTGCTGCGGTTGGGCCTCGACGAGATCACCCGGGTGGATCCGCAGCCCGGTGAGGACGACGAGCTGAAGACCGAGGCGCAGCGGTTGGAGCACGCCGAGGGCCTGCGGACGGCCGCGCAGATCGCCCAGCAGTGCGTGGCCGGTGGCGCGGAGGCCGCCGACGAGACCCCGGACGCGGCGGTGCTGCTCGGCACCGCCCGGCGGACCCTGGAGGCGCAGTCCGGCACCGATCCGGCGCTCGGTGAGCTGGCGGCCCGCCTGGAGGAGGCGGCCACGCTGGTCACCGACGTGTCCGCGGAGCTGTCGGCGTACCTGGCGACGCTGGACGCGGACCCGGCCCGGTTGCAGCACGTCTACGAGCGGCGGGCGGCGCTGCGCGCGTTGACCCGCAAGTACGCCGACGACGTCGACGGGGTGATCGCCTGGGCCGATCGGGCGCGCACCCGACTGTCCGACCTGGACATGTCCGACGATGTGCTCGACGAGTTGGAGCGTGAGGGCCAGCGGCTCGCCGTCGAGGTGGCCGACCTCGCCGGGCGGGTGTCCGCCTCCCGGCAGGAGGCGGCGGTCCGCTTCGCCGACCAGGTCACCGTCGAGCTGGCCGGGCTGGCCATGCCGCACGCGCGGATCGAGGTGGCGGTGCTGCCCCGTCCGGCCGGGCGTGCCGAGCCGACGCTGTCGGTCAACGGCGTCGAGGTGGGTGTCACACCGGACGGCGGTGACGAGGTGGAGCTGCGGTTGCTGGCCCATCCGGGCGCGCCGTCGCTGCCGTTGCAGCGCGGCGCCTCCGGCGGTGAGCTGTCCCGGGTGATGCTCGCCATCGAGGTCGTGTTCGCCGGCTCGGGCGGCCCGCCCACGTTGGTCTTCGACGAGGTCGACGCGGGGGTCGGCGGTCAGGCGGCGGTGGAGATCGGCCGTCGGCTGGCCCGGCTGGCTCGCAGTCACCAGGTGCTGGTGGTCACGCACCTGCCGCAGGTGGCCGCGTTCGCCGACCGGCATCTGGTGGTGGCGAAGGACACCGGCGGCGCGGTGACGACCAGCGGGGTGCGGGTGGTGGAGGACACCGAGCGGGCCCGGGAGTTGGCGCGCATGCTGGCGGGTTTGCCCGATTCAGATCTGGGTATCGCCCACGCCGAGGAGCTTCTGGCCGTGGCCGCCAAGGAAAGGCGGCTGTGACGCCGCGTATTGTGAGCGCAAGCACACCGGCTTGTGCCGACGTGTGCTTCCCTGGGTAGGCGGCCCTGCTCAGGCATGTCGCGACAGAAAAGCCTGCCTCACATGCCAGGATGGTCACGATGCGTCTACCCACGTTGCGCCGGAACCGGAACTCCGAACCGGGCAGAGTCCTCGGCACCGCGCGCCTTGACCGCCGGACGAAACGCCTGGTCGGTCGGCTGCGCCCCGGTGACATAGCGGTCATCGACCACGTCGACCTGGACCGGGTGGCGGCCGACTCGCTCGTCGCCGTCGGTGTCGCGGCGGTGCTCAACGCCAAGCCCTCGGTCTCCGGCCGTTACCCGAACCTCGGCCCGGAGGTGTTGATCGCCGCCGGCATTCCGCTCCTCGACGACCTGGGTGAGGGCGTCTTCGAACGCATCCGCGAGGGCGACCAGGTGCGCATCGAGGGCAACACGGTCTTCGCCGGTGACGAGCCGGTGGCCCACGGCAGCCTGCAGGACGCCGAGTCGGTCGGCAAGGCGATGGCTGACGCGCGGGAGGGTCTGTCGGTGCAGTTGGAGGCGTTCGCCGCCAACACGATGGACTACCTGCGCCAGGAACGCGACCTGCTGCTCGACGGTGTCGGGGTGCCGGACATCGAGACCCAGATCCAGGGCCGGCACTGCCTGATCGTGGTGCGCGGCTACGACTACAAGGCCGACCTGGACGTGCTGCGCCCGTACATCCGGGAGTTCAAGCCGGTGCTCATCGGCGTCGACGGTGGCGCGGACGCCCTGGTCGAGGCCGGCTACACCCCCGACATGATCATCGGGGACATGGATTCGGTCACTGACGACGTGCTGCGCTGCGGCGCCGAGGTGATCGTGCACGCGTACCCGGACGGGCGTGCGCCCGGCCTGCCCCGGGTCAACGGCCTCGGTGTGCCGGCGATCACCTTCCCGGCCGCGGCGACCAGCGAGGATCTCGCCATGCTGCTCGCCGACGAGAAGGGCGCCTCGCTGCTGGTCGCCGTCGGCACCCATGCCACCCTCGTCGAGTTCCTCGACAAGGGGCGCGGCGGGATGGCCTCGACGTTCCTGACCCGACTGAAGGTCGGCGGCAAGCTGGTCGACGCCAAGGGGGTGAGCCGGCTCTACCGGCAGAGCATCTCCGGCTCGTCGCTGCTGCTGCTCGTCCTGTCGGCGATCGCGGCGATGGCGTCCGCGGTGGCCGTGTCGACAGTCGGTAAGGCGTACCTGGGCGTGGTCGCCGAGTGGTGGGACAATTTCGTGTTCCAGCTGTACCGGCTTTTCTAGTTCCCGACCGATCAAGAGGCTGCAAGCGTGATCAACTTCCGCTACCACGTGGTGTCCCTCACCGCGGTCTTCCTGGCTCTGGCGATCGGTCTGGTGGTCGGCACAGCCGCCCTCAACGGCCCCGTCGCCGACTCGCTCGAGGGGCAGGTCACCGGGCTGCGCAAGGACAACCAACACTGGCGTCAGACGGTCAGCAACATGGAGAAGCAACTCGCGCTGGAAGAGGAATTCGCCGAGGCGACCTCCCAGCTCCTCCTGCCCAACACCCTCACCGGGCGTCGGGTCGTGGTGCTCAGCCTGCCCAACGGGCGCGACCACACGGAGGCCGTGCTCAAGAAGCTCCAGCTCGCCGGGGCCACCATCACCGGCCAGGTCGAGCTGCAGGACAAGTTCATCAACCCGGACAACAACTCCAACCTGTTGGAGTTGGCCGTCACCGCGGCCCGCCCGACCGCGCAGACCACCGGCCTGCCGGGCAACGGGCACGGCGTGGAGACCTCCAGCGCGCTGCTGGCCAGCGTCCTGCTGGACCGGGCCCAGGGCGTCGCGCCGGTCAGCGACGCCGACCGGCGGGCGGTGCTCGCCGCCTACAACAACGCCGGCTACCTGACCACCGACAGCAACAAGGTCACCGCCTCGGCGGAGGCCGTCGTCGTGGTCAGCGGCCAGCCGTACGTCGACAAGGACTCCGACCGGCGCGACGAGTCGGTGGTCAAGATCGCGGAGCAGTTCGACCGCACCGGTTCGATCGTGGTGGCCGGCAACGGTTCCGTCGGCGGCAACCTGGTCGGTGTGGTGCGCGGCGACCCGGTGCTCGCCCAGACCATCTCCACGGTCGACAACGCCAACACCGTGCAGGGCCAGGTGGTCACCACCCTCGCCCTGGTGCAGCAACTCACCGAGAAGAAGGCCGGGCAGTACGGCGTCGGCGACAACGCGGCCTCCGGCCTGTTGCCTAGACTGCCCCAGTGAGCGAACGACGTACCCCCGTGTCCGGATCCGAGCTGGTGGCGCCTGACCGAGCGAGCGAGGTGGCGGCGTGAGCACGCTGGGCCGGCTGCTGATCGCCGGCGCGGGTGCCGCTGCGGCCCGCTACGCGCTTCGTGAGGCGCGTACCTCGCCGGCCGGGCCCGCATTGGAGCGCACCAACTTCCGTGGCCGCACGGTGAGCCTGGCCGCCGGGCCGGCGCTCGCCGCCGGAGCGGCCGCCGCCGGCGCGTTCGGTGCCACCGGCGGCGCCGCCGGTGGGGCCGCCCTGGTCGCCGGTCTCGGCGCGGGCGGCGTCGGGCTGTACGACGACGTGGTCGGCGCGCGGCCGGAGCAGAAGACGGCCAAGGGCTTCGCCGGGCACCTCGCCGCGTTGCGCGAAGGGCGGGTCACCGCCGGTCTGGTCAAGATCGTCGGGGTGGGCGCCGCCGGGCTGGGCGCCGCCGCGCTGCTCGCCGCCGACCCCCGGGTCGCCGCGCACCCGCGCCGACAGCGGCATCGTGCGTTCGGCCGGGGTGTCGACGTGCTGCTCGGCGCCGGCGTGATCGCCGGCACGGCCAACCTGCTCAACCTGCTCGACCTGCGGCCGGGCCGGGCGATCAAGTCCGGGTTGCTGCTCGCCGCGCCGCTGACCGGCGGCCCGCAGGGCGGGATCGCCGCGGGCGCGGCCGGCGCCGCCGCCGGCCTGCTCCGCGACGACCTGGCCGAGGACGTGATGCTCGGCGACAGTGGCGCGAACGCGCTCGGGGCGCTGCTCGGCGTCGCCCTCGCCGCCCGCACCGGCCCGCTCGGCCGGGCCGGTCTGCTCGCCGTCCTCGCCGGGCTCACCGCCGCCAGCGAGAAGGTCAGCTTCACGGCGGTGATCCAGCGGACCCCGGGGCTGCGCGAGCTCGACGCACTGGGCCGACGCGCCGACTGACGTGACCAGACCGGCACCCCTCGCCGGCGCCGGCCGGCTGGCCGGGGCAGCCGCGCTCATCGCCGTCCTCACCGTGGCCAGCCGACTCGCCGGCTTCGGCCGCACCGCCGTGTTCACCTGGGTGGTCGAGCAGAGCGACCTGGGCGGCATGTACGTCATCGCCAACACGGTGCCGAACATCGTCTTCGAGATCGTCGCGGGCGGGGCGTTGGCCAGCCTGGTCGTGCCACTGCTGGCCGGGGCGGTCGCGGCGGAGGACCGGCGGACGGTCGCGGCGACCACCGGCGCCCTGCTCACCTGGACGGTGAGCCTGCTGGTTCCCCTCGCCGTGCTCGTCGTCCTGTTCGCCGACCCGATCATCTCGCTGATCAGCGAGGGGCGATCGCCGGCGGAACTCGCCGCCGGCGCCCGGATGCTGCGCGTGTTCGCTCCGCAGTTGCCGCTCTACGGGATCGGCATCGTGCTCACCGGCGTCCTCCAGGCGCACCGACGCTTCGCCTGGCCGGTCATCGCGCCGCTGTTGTCCAGCCTCACCGTGGTCGTCGTCTACGTGGCCTTCGGCGCCGCCCAGGGGCGGGGCGTGTCGGTGGCCCAGGTCGGCCGCAGCGGCGAACTGCTCCTCTCCGGCGGCACCACACTGGGCGTGGTCGTGCTGTCGCTCTCGTTGCTGATCCCGCTGCGGCGGCTGCGGGTACGGCCCCGATTCGGGTACGCCTTCACCCCTGACGCGCGGGCGCGGATCGGCGGGCTCGCCACGGCCGGCGCGGTCACGGTGGCCGCACAGCAGGTCGCGCTCCTGGTGGTGCTGAACCGGGTCTCCGGCGGCCCCACCGGCTCCCCGCAGGTGTTCAACCTGGCCCAGGCGATCTACCTGCTGCCGTGGGCGGTCCTCGCCGTGCCGCTGGCGGTGGCGTCCTATCCCACGCTGGCCACCGCGAGCGCCGCCGGTGACGAGGACGGTTATCGACGGACCCTCTCCGGCGCGGTGCGGGGCGTGCTGCTCTTCAGCTGCCTGGGCGTCGCGGCGTTGATCGGTACCGCGCAGCCGATCGCCGCCCTCTTCTATCCCGACAATCCGGCGTCCACCGCGGCGGCCATCAGCGGGTTCGCGCCGGGTCTGCTCGGCTACGGCTTGTTCGCGGTGCTGTCCCGCGCGCTGTACGCACGCGGCGACACCCGGTCGGCGACGGTGGCGATCACCGTCGGCTGGCTTGTCGTCCCGGCCGTGGCGCTGCCGTTGACGGTGCTGCTGCCCACCGCCGACCGGGTGCTCGCTGTGACGTCGGCCAACTCGGTGGGGATGCTGGTGCTCGGCGCCCTGCTGCTCCTGGCGGTGCGGCGCGGCGCCGGCCGTCCCGCCCTGGCCGGCGCGGCCCGGGCCGGGGCGTCCGGTGGCCTCGCCGGTGTGCTCGCCGGGCTCGCCGGGTTCGGCCTCACCCGTTGGCTCGACCAGTCGGACGGCGGCACCCCGACGATGGCGGCGACGCTCGGTCAGGGCATGCTGTCCGGGGTTCTGGTTGGGGTGGTGTTCCTCGCCGTGGTCTGGTTCGTCGACCGGCGGGACGTACAGCCACTGCTCGCCGGGGTGCTACGGCGCCTGGGCCGGCGGGGGCCGTCCGGCGGTGCGCCGCCGGACGCGGGCTCCGCGCAGCGGGGCGACGGGAAGGAGACGGCGACGCGATGACTGAGCCAGCTCTGCCCACCGGATGGTCGGGCACCGTCGCGTTGGTGCTCGCGTCCAGCACCGGTGGCGTCGGCCAGCACGTCCGCTCGCTGGCCCGTGGCCTCGTCGCGGGCGGCGCCACCGTCCTGGTCTGCGGGCCCGCCGCCACCCAGGAACAGTTCGACTTCACGGGTGTCGGTGCGCGGTTCGAGCCGGTGGAGATCCCGGCCAGCCCGACTCCGGCCGACGCCCGCGCGGTCCTCACGCTGCGTCGGGCGCTCACCGCGGCCGGGGTCGACGTGGTGCACGCGCACGGCCTGCGGGCCGGGTTGGTCGCCGTGCTGGCCCGTCCGACCGCCCCGCTCGTCGTCACCTGGCACAACGCGGTGCTCGCGGGGGGACTGCGGGGCGGGGTGTCCCGGCTCGTCGAACGGGTGGTGGCCCGGGGCGTCCGGGTGGCGCTCGGCGCTTCCGCGGACCTGGTGCGACGGGCCGCCGAGGTGGGCGCCACCGACGCCCGGCTCGCCCCGGTCGCCGCGCCGACGTTGCCCGCGCCGCGTCGACGCCCGGCGGCGGTACGCGCCGAGTTCGGCGTCCGCCCGGACCAGCCGCTGATCGTCTCGGTCGGTCGACTGCACCCGCAGAAGCGCTACGACGTGCTGATCGACGCAGCGGCCCGCTGGCGTACGCGTACCCCGCCGCCGGTCGTGGTGATCGCGGGCAGCGGGCCGGCCTATCTGCCGCTCGCCGCACGGACCTCCGCCGCCCGCGCGCCGGTGACCCTGCTGGGGCACCGCACCGACGTGGCCGATCTGCTCGCCGGCGCCGACCTGGCGGTGGTGACCAGCGACTGGGAGGCGCGGCAGCTCTTCGCCCAGGAGGCGCTGCGCGCCGGCGTGCCACTGGTGGCCACCGCTGTCGGCGGTCTCCCGGACCTGGTCGGCGACGCCGCCACGCTGGTGCCCGCCGGCGACGTGGACGCGGTCGACGCGGCCGTACGCGGGTTGCTGGACGACCCGGCGGCGCGAGCGGAGTTGGGCCGGCGGGGCTCCGCACGGGCGGCGACGTGGCCGACCGAGGAGGACACCGTCGCCGCGCTCGTCGCCCTCTACGCCGAGCTGACCGGGAACCCCGGCGGTCCGGCGACCGCCCCGGGCTCCGACGCCCCGAGAACGGGACACCGGTGATGCTGCGCCGAATCGCCCCCGCCCTGTTGACAGTGATCGTGGTGGCGCTGGGCGTCACCGCGCTCGCCGCCCGCCCACCCCAGGGCGCCCCGCAACGCACCGCCGACTTCGTGGTGCTCGCCGGGATCGCCGGGCTGCGCTGGGAGGACGTGGATCCGCAGAGCACCCCGACGCTGTGGCGGATGGCCCAGGACGGCTCAATCGGCTCACTGTCCGTGCGCTCCGCGCACCGGCCCACCTGCCCGGTGGACGGCTGGTTGACCCTGGGCGCGGGCAGCTTCGCCGCGTGGAACGGCAGCCGGGCGGCCGATGGTTGTCCGGCGGCGGCGGTGACGGTGGAGCAACCGGACGGCATCGGCGCGAACCTGCCCGACCAGGAGAGCGTGGTCCAGTACAACCAGCAGCGGCTGCCCTGGGGCGCCATGCCCGGCTCGTTGTCGGAGTCGGTGCGGTGCTCCGTCGCCGTGGGCCCGGGCGCGGCCGTGGCCGCCGCCCGACCGTTCGGCCGCGTCGACAGGTACGCCTCGGCGCTGCCGGCCGACCCGCGGCCGCTGCTCGGCTCGTGTGTGCTGAGCATCGTCGACCTCGGCACGGTCGGGGGGGCCGACCCGGCGACCCGCGCCGAGCAGGCCCGCGCGGCGGACGCCGAGCTGGCCCGGGTGCTGGCGGCGCGACCCCCACGGTCGTTGGTGCTGGTCGCGGGGATCTCCGACACCACCCAGTCGTCGCGGCTGCACGTGGCGGTCGCCGACGGGCCGGGCTGGGAGCGGGGGTGGCTCACCTCGGCCAGCACCGGCCGGGACGGTTACCTGCAACTTGTCGACCTCGCGCCGACCGCCCTCGCCGCGCTGGGCCGGCCGATGCCGGAACGGCTCTTCCTGGGCCGTCCGGCGCTCAGCGTCGGCGGTCGTCCCGCCGACCTGACCGAGGCCGTCGACGCGCCGGCGAACGCCGACCGGGAGGCGGCTGCCCAGCGCTCGGTCTCCGGTGTGTTCTTCGCGTTGCTCGCCGGGGTGCAGGTGCTGCTGGCGGTCGCGATCCTGCCACTGCTGCGCCGGGCCCGCCCGCACGCCGGCCCGGCCGGCCCGACGCCCGTCTCCGGGCGGATCGTGGCGGTGGTGGAGCTGCTGCTGGTCGCCGCGGCGTTGACTGTGCCGGCGGCGCTGCTGGCCGACGCGGTGCCCTGGTGGCGGAGCGAGCACCCCGGGTGGATCTTCGCCGGGGTGACCGCGCTGTTGGTGGCCGCCGGCACCGCGGCGGTGCGGTTCGCGCCCGGGTACGCGAAGACCCTCGGGCCGGTCGGCGCGGTGGCCGGCCTCGCCACGCTCGTGGTCGGGCTGGACGTGCTCACCGGGTCCCGTCTCCAGCTCAACAGCGTGGTCGGCTACTCCGCGTTGCAGGGCGGCCGGTATTCCGGGCTGAGCACGGTGGGGCTGGGAGTGTTCCTCGCCGGCGCGTTGGTCACCGGCGGCTGGTTCGCCCAACGGGTGCACCGGGGCTGGCGGCCGGCGGTGATGGTGGCGGTGGGTGGTCTCGCCGTGGTGGTGGTCGGCAGCCCGTACCTGGGTGCCGACCCGGTCGGCGCGATCGCGCTCACCGCCGGGGTGAGCGTCGCCGCCGTGATCAGCGCCGGCGGCTGGCTGACGATCAGCCGGCTGGCCTGGGCCGCCATGGCCGCGCTCGCGGTCGGTATCGGGTTCGCGGTGGTGGACCTGCGGCGTCCTGCGGCGGAGCGGGGCAGTCTGGGCCGGTTCCTCTCCGCGCTCGGCGACGGCACCGGCGGGTTCGCCGTGCACCGGTCCAGCACGGAGAATTTCGAGACGTTGGTCAACAGCCCGTTGACCGTGCTGGCGTTGACCGGCGGGTTGTTGGTGTGGTTCGCGCTGTTGCAGCCGTGGGGTGGGCTGATGCGGCTGTTCGGCATCTACCCGGCGGTCCGGGCCGCGCTGGCCGGCACGGTCGTCGCCGCGGTGCTCGGTGGTGTGCTCGACGGCGCGGCACTGGACGTGATGGGCGCTGCCGTGGCCCTGGTGGTGCCGATGGCCGCCCTGGCGTCGCTGCGGGTGCTCGGGCACGCCGCGGACCGGACCCGCCCGGCACCGGGCCGCTCCCGCGCCAACGGCGCCGACGACGACTCCGGCTCGGGCGGGGTCGGCCCGGTCGGTGGGGGTGACGGCCCGACCGGCGGCGGTGGGCCACTGGGCGCCGTGCACCCCCGTCCGATCAGCGGCCCACCCGCGAGCGCGCCGGCGACTGTCACGCAACCGGCGTCGGACACTCCGGGCGACCGCCGCGGGGACGCCGACGAACCGGCCGACCCGACCGCGAGCGGGTCGACGCCGGACGCCGCGCCGACGGTGCCCGTGCCGCCCCGGCAGGTCTCCCGGTCATCGACGGAGGTTGCCGCGTCCTGACCGTCGGGCCTCGCCCGGATGGCCCGGAGGTGTCGCAGCCGGGGTGCGGCCTGCGGGTACCCGCCCGGGAGGTGTTACCGTCGAATCCCGTGGATCGCGTGATCACTTTGCTGATCAAGCACGGCGGTCTGCATGACCGCGACAGACGACACGGGAGCAGGCCTTGGCCCCATCAGCACGGACGACCAGGCACATTTTCGTCACCGGGGGCGTCGCCTCCTCGCTGGGTAAGGGCCTCACCGCCTCCAGCCTCGGCAACCTGCTGACCGCGCGCGGGTTGCGCGTGGTGATGCAGAAGCTCGACCCCTACCTGAACGTCGACCCGGGGACGATGAACCCGTTCCAGCACGGTGAGGTCTTCGTCACCGAGGACGGCGCCGAGACCGACCTCGACGTCGGGCACTACGAGCGGTTCCTCGACCGGGCGCTGTCCGGCAAGGCGAACGTCACCACCGGCCAGATCTACTCCGACGTGATCGCCAAGGAGCGCCGGGGGGAATACCTGGGCGACACCGTCCAGGTCATCCCGCACATCACCAACGAGATCAAGTCGCGGATCCTGGCGATGGCCGACCCGGACGAGGACGGCCAACTCCCCGACGTGGTGATCACCGAGGTCGGTGGCACGGTCGGCGACATCGAGTCGCTGCCGTTCCTGGAGGCGATCCGTCAGGTCCGCCACGACCTGGGCCGCGACAACTGCTTCTACCTGCACGTCTCGCTGGTGCCGTACCTGGCGCCCTCGGGTGAGCTGAAGACCAAGCCGACCCAGCACTCGGTGGCGCAGCTGCGCAACATCGGTATCCAGCCGGACGCGATCGTGCTCCGCTGCGACCGGGAGATCCCGGTGAAGCTCAAGGAGAAGCTGTCGCTCTACTGCGACGTGGACACCGAGGCGGTCGTCGCCGCCCCGGACGCCCCGAGCATCTACGACATCCCGAAGGTGCTGCACCGGGAGGGGCTCGACGCGTACGTGGTGCGTCGGCTCGGCCTCTCCTTCCGGGACGTGGACTGGGCCAGCTGGGACGACCTGCTGGAGCGGGTGCACCGGCCCCGGCACACGGTCACCGTCGCGGTGGTCGGCAAGTACGTCGACCTGCCCGACGCGTACCTGTCGGTGAGTGAGGCGATCCGGGCGGCGGGCTTCGGCCACCGGGCCCGGGTGCAGCTGCGCTGGGTGCCCAGCGACGAGTGCGTCACCCCGGCCGGCGCCGCCGCGGCGTTGGCCGGCGTGGACGGCGTCCTCATCCCCGGTGGTTTCGGCGTCCGCGGCATCGAGGGCAAGATCGGCACCGCCCGGTACGCCCGCGAGGCCGGCATCCCGCTGCTCGGCCTCTGCCTCGGCCTGCAGTGCATGACCATCGAGGTGGCCCGGCACCTGGCCGGCCTGGACGGCGCCAACTCGTTGGAGTTCGACGAGCAGGCGGCCCACCCGGTCATCGCCACGATGGCCGACCAGGAGGACATCGTCGCCGGCCGGGGCGACCTGGGCGGCACCATGCGGCTGGGCGCGTACCCGGCGACGTTGACCGAGGGCTCGATCGTCGCCGAGGCGTACGGCAGCACCGAGATCAGTGAGCGGCACCGGCACCGGTACGAGGTGAACAACGCCTACCGGGACGCGCTGACCAAGGCGGGCCTGCACATCTCCGGCACCTCGCCGGACGGCCGGCTGGTCGAGTTCATCGAACTGGACCGCAGCCTGCACCCGTTCTTCGTGGCCACCCAGGCGCACCCCGAGTTGAAGAGCCGCCCGACCCGCCCGCACCCGCTGTTCGCCTCGTTCGTCAAGGCGGTGGTGGCGTACTCGCAGGCCGACCAGCTGCCGGTCGACCTGGACGCGGCGGCGGAGGCCCCGACGACGCGCAAGGCCGCCCGCAACGGCGCCGCGACGAAGGCGTCGTCCTCCTCGTGAGTGCGGTGGAGCACCGGTACGAGGTGCGTTCCCGGCAGGAGCGGTACCGGGGGCGGATCTTCGACGTGGTCACCGACGAGGTGACCATGCCGGGCGGTGGGACCGGGCTGCGTGACCTCGTCCGGCACGTCGGGGCGGTGGCCGTGGTGGCGCTCGACGACGCCGGTCAGGTGGTGCTGATCCGGCAGTACCGGCACCCGGTCGGGCGGCACCTGTGGGAGCTGCCGGCCGGTCTGATGGACGTCTCCGGCGAGGAGTTGCCGGCGGCGGCCATGCGGGAGCTGGCCGAGGAGGCCGACCTCACGGCCGGGCGGGTCGACGTGCTGGTCGACCTGCACAGCTCGCCGGGGTTCACCAACGAGATCGTCCGGGTGTTCCTGGCCCGGGATCTCGGCGACGTGCCGGCCGACGAGCGGCACGAGCGCCACGACGAGGAGGCCGACCTCCAGGTCGTCCGGATCGACCTGGACGAGGCGGTCGCCATGGTCCTGGCCGGTGAGATCACCAACGCGTCCGCGGTGGCCGGGCTGCTGGCCGCGGCCCGCGCCCGGGACACCGGCTTCACGCAGCTGCGCCGGGCGGACGCGCCGCTGCGGCGCTGAGCGTCGCCGCCGGTCCAGCCGGCGAGGAAAGTACGCGAAGAGGGGCCCCGCGGTCAGCCGCGGGGCCCCTCTCGTGGTCTGGTCTAGGAGTCGCGCAGCGGGCGGCCCTGCGCGTCCGTGCCGCCGTTGACCAGGATGAGGATGCCGTCGATGAGGCCCCAGAGAGAGCCGAAGCCGCAGGTCACCAGGCTCACGACGAGCTGGAGAACAGCGATCTTGGTGTGGCCGGTGTAGAACCGGCCGGCGCCGAAGGTGCCCAGCAGGATGCCGAGGACGCCCGCGACGAGCTTGCTCTTGTCGGAAACGCCCTGGGGGTACCCCGGCTGGGAGTAACCGGGCTGGTAAGGAGGAGTGGTCATGGGCGGACACATTAGTGATCCACTGGTCGGCTGTCCGCACCGCCGTCCGGCAGATGGGACGATAATGGTGAAACACTGTCCTGTCGGCTGAGGTGACGCTCGGCCGCCGAACCCGGGCGGCGCCCTGACACTTCGTCAGGACACCCGCGCACCGGATGCCACTGTGCTGGCTCGCGGCGGCGCCGGGCGCGCCTAGACTGCCGCCGCGGGACCGGTGTACCGCGGCGGCAAAGGGGCCGTCGTGGCACCGAGCAGTCGGGGGAGAGCAGCCCCGAAGAGAGGTGTCTGCATCGTGAAGGTCGGAATCCCACGCGAGGTCAAGAACCACGAGTACCGCGTGGCGATCACGCCAGCGGGCGTCAACGAGTTCACCCGCAGCGGCCACCAGGTCTTCGTCGAGTCCGGCGCCGGGGTTGGCTCCAGCATCACCGACGAGGAGTTCGCCGCCGCCGGCGCGACGATCCTCGCCACCGCCGACGAGGTGTGGGAGACCGCCGAGCTGGTGCTCAAGGTCAAGGAGCCGATCGCCGAGGAGTACCACCGGATGCGCGAGGGGCAGGTGCTCTTCACCTACCTGCACCTGGCCGCCTCCAAGGAGTGCACCGACGCGCTGATCGACCGCCGGGTCACCGGCATCGCGTACGAGACCGTCGAGCTGCCCGACCGGTCGCTGCCACTGCTCGCCCCGATGTCCGAAGTGGCCGGCCGGCTCGCCCCGCAGATGGGCGCCTTCTACATGATGCGCACCGGCGGTGGACGCGGTGTGCTGCCCGGCGGTGTCTCCGGCGTGTACGCGGCCAAGACCGTGGTCATCGGCGCCGGCGTCTCCGGCATGAACGCCGCCGCGATCGCGCTGGGACTGCAGTCCGAGGTGCTGCTGCTGGACAAGAACGTCGCCCGGCTGCGGCAGGCCGACGCGATCTACCGGGGCCACCTGCAGACCGTCGCGTCGAACGCGTACGAGGTCGAGCGGGCCGTGCTCGACGCCGACCTGGTCATCGGCGCGGTGCTGGTGCCCGGCACGAAGGCCCCGACGCTGATCTCCAACGAGCTGGTCTCCCGGATGAAGCCGGGCAGCGTGCTCGTCGACATCGCCATCGACCAGGGCGGCTGCTTCGAGGACTCGCGTCCCACCACGCACGCCGACCCGGTCTACAAGGTGCACGAGTCGATCTTCTACTGCGTCGCGAACATGCCCGGCGCGGTGCCGAACACCAGCACGTACGCGCTGACCAACGTCACCCTGCCGTACGCCCTGGAGCTGGCCAACCAGGGCTGGCGCGAGGCGCTGCGCAACGACCCGGCACTGGCGCTGGGCCTCAACACCCACGCCGGTCAGGTCACCTACGGCCCGGTCGCCGAGGCGCACGGCATGGACGTGCTCCCGCTGGCCGACGCGCTGGCCTGAACGGTGGCGGGCTGACCGGCGGCACGGACTCCGCCGGCGTGGACACACCACCCACGCCGGCGCTGCGCCGTGCCGTCCGCGGATACCTCGACCACCTGACCGTCGAACGTGGCCTCTCCGCGAACACGCTCGCCTCGTACCGTCGGGATCTGGACCGTTATCTCGCGACCCTGGCCGACGCCGGCGTCGCCGACCTCGCGTCGGTCGGCGCCGGCCTCGTCGAGTCGCACCTGGCGCGGCTACGCGCCGGCGACGACGCGCACCCGCCCCTCGCCGTCTCCTCCGCCGCCCGCGCGGCCAGCGCGGTCCGCGGCCTGCACCGCTTCGCGCTGCGCGAGGGCCTGGCCGGCGCCGATCCGAGCCGCGACGTCCGCCCGCCCACGCCGCCCCGGCGGCTGCCCCGGGCGCTACCGGTCGAGGACGTGATCCGGCTGCTGGAAACCGCCGGCCCGATCACCGCGACCGGCGACGACGCGCCCCTCGCGCTGCGCGACCGGGCGTTGCTGGAGTTCCTGTACGGCACCGGCGCGCGCATCTCCGAAGCGGTCGGCGCCGCCGTGGACGACCTCGACACCGACGAGGGCACGGTGTTGCTGCGCGGCAAGGGCGGCCGGGTGCGGCTGGTGCCCATCGGCGGGTACGCCGTCGAGGCGGTCCGCGCCTACCTGGTCCGGGCCCGTCCCGGGCTGGCCGCCGCCGGCCGGGGCACCCCGGCGGTGTTCCTCAACGCCCGCGGCGGCGCGCTGTCCCGCCAGGGCGCCTGGGGCATCCTGCGCCGCGCCGCCGACCGGGCCGGGCTCCCCGTCGACGGGCCCGCCGCCGTCTCGCCGCACACCCTGCGCCACTCGTACGCCACCCACCTGCTCGACGGCGGCGCCGACGTTCGGGTGGTCCAGGAACTGCTCGGCCACGCGTCGGTGACCACCACCCAGGTCTACACGTTGGTCACGGTGGAGCGGTTGCGCGAGGTGTACGCCACCGCGCATCCGCGCGCCCGGGGCTGAACGGGTCGCGGTCGGCGCCGACACGCCGGGCCGGTGCCGAACCCCCTGCTGGTCGGTGGCGTACAGTCGGCATCGGCGCGGACCTCCTGGGGCGACACGACCGGGGTGCGCAGCGGCGCCGCGAAGGACGTCGGACGGCTCCGACGCCGGGTGGGGTCGTCGGGAGGGGGCAACGAGCACATGGCTGGCAACGGTGACCGTGCCGAGACCTGGACGTCGGAGCTCCGCGAGCAGCAGGCCACGCTCGGCGCGGACCTCGGTCCCGCGGACCCGGCTGCCTACACGATGCGCAAGCCCATTCCCGAGCCGATGCCCACCGACCGGCACGGCCCCGCGCGCATCATCGCGATGGCCAACCAGAAGGGTGGCGTCGGCAAGACCACGACCACCATCAACCTGGGTGCCGCCCTCGCCGAGTACGGCCGCAAGGTGCTGCTGGTCGACTTCGACCCACAGGGCGCGCTCTCGGTGGGGCTGGGCGTCAACCCGCACAACCTCGACCTGTCCATCTACAACCTGCTCATGCAGGACGACATCCTCGCCGAGGACGTCGTCATCAAGACCGACGTCGCGGGGCTGCACCTGCTGCCGGCCAACATCGACCTCTCCGCCGCCGAGATCCAGCTCGTCAACGAGGTCGCCCGGGAGATGGCCCTGGCCCGGGTCCTGCGTACGGTCCGCAAGGAGTACGACTACATCCTGATCGACTGCCAGCCGTCGCTCGGCCTGCTGGCGATCAACGCGCTGACCGTCGCGCACGGTGTGCTCATCCCGCTGGAGTGCGAGTTCTTCAGCCTGCGCGGTGTGGCACTGCTGCTGGACACCATCGACAAGGTGCGCGAGCGGCTCAACTTCGACCTGGAACTCGAAGGCATCCTCGCCACCATGTACGACAGCCGCACCACACACTGCCGCCAGGTCCTCCAGCGGGTGGTGGAGGCGTTCGGCGACAAGGTCTACCAGACGGTCATCACCAAGACGGTCAAGTTCCCCGAGTCCACCGTGGCCGGTGCCCCCATCACCACGATGGACCCCGCCTCCTCCGGGGCACGTAACTACCGTCAGCTGGCCCGCGAGGTGATCGCCGCCCAGTCGGAGCGGTAGCCGGAACGCCCGGTGCCCGCCTCGTGGACTACGGTCGTCCGGTGACCGCGCCACCCCTCGACCCGCCCGCGACCGCCGCTCCGGCCGTGGTCGACGGTGTGCAGCCCGCCGGGTTCACGGTCCGGCTCGCCAACTTCACCGGCCCGTTCGACCTGCTGCTGCAATTGATCGGCAAGCACAAACTCGACGTCACCGAGGTGGCCCTGCACACGGTCACCGACGAGTTCATCGCCTACATCCGGGCGATGGGCGACGACTGGGACCTCGACGAGGCCAGCGAGTTCCTGCTCATCGCCGCGACCCTGCTCGACCTGAAGGCCGCCCGGCTGCTGCCCTCCGCCGAGGTCGAGGACGAGGCGGACCTCGCCCTGCTGGAGGCACGGGACCTGCTCTTCGCCCGGCTGTTGCAGTACAAGGCGTACAAGGAGGCGGCGGCGCACATCGCCGAGCTGGAAGCCGTCGGCGGCCGACGGTATCCGCGCGCGGTGAGCCTGGAGCCCCGGTACGCCGAGGCGCTGCCCGACCTGGTGCTCGGCATCGGCCCCCAGCGGCTGCTGAGGCTTGCCGTGAAGGCGATGACCCCGAAACCGGTGCCGGAAGTCTCCATCGCCCACATCCACATGGTCCGGGTCAGTGTCCGAGAACACGCGGCGATCCTCGCCGCCCGGCTGCGCCGGGCCGGGACGGCCACGTTCTCGCTGCTCTGCGCCGACTGCGAGGCCACCCTTGAGGTGGTGGCCCGGTTCCTCGCGCTGCTGGAGCTGTACCGGGAGGGCCTGGTGTCCTTCGTGCAGGAGCAGGCCCTGGAGGAGCTGACCGTGCGCTGGACCGGCCCGACCGACGGCGACACCGAGCTGCACGTCGACGAGTACGCCGGCGCCCCGGCCGACCCGGAGCCGCCGGAGCCTGGGCCTGAGTCGGTGGAGCTTGGGCCTGCGCCGCCGGAGCCTGGGCCGGTGGGACCTGGGCCTGGTTCGGTGGGGGAGGCCGGCGGGCCGGACGGGGCGGGGACGACGGAGGGTGCGCGGGATGAGTGACGAGGAACGCCGGGACTCGCTGGCCGACCAGGCGGCAGCCTGGGTCCCCCCGTGGGACCGCCTCCGCCCGCCCGCCGCCGAGGACACCCCCGAGAACACCCCCGACAACACCGACCTCCCGCGGGCCGAGTCGACCCCATCGCCGGTCCCGGCCATCGCTCCACCGTCGGAACAGGAAGATCTTGGAAGGGACGTGCCCCTCCAGGGGCCGGAACCTTCCAAGATCTCCGCCGAGCCGGACGCGAATGCGTCGGGCTCGGACGCGTCGGGCTCGGAGTCGGGGACGGGCTCGACGGTGGGGGAGCCGGACGCGGCCGCTGGGGACGTACCCCGGCGGCAGTTGGCGGGGCGGCGGCGGGCGACGGCCGCGCCGGAGCCCGCGCCCGAACTGTCCGACACCGAGCTGCGCGGGGCGTTGGAGGCGATCCTGCTGGTCGTCGACGAGCCGGTCAGCGAGCTGGTGTTGGCCCAGGTGCTGGAGCAGCCCGCCGAGCGGGTCGGGCCGATGCTCGACGAGATCGCCGCCGGTTACACAGCGGCCGGGCACGGGTTCGAGCTGCGCCGGGCGGCCGGCGGGTGGCGGCTGTACACCCGGCCGGAATACGCTACGTACGTTGAGCGGTTCGTGTTGGACGGGCAGTCCGTGCGGCTGACCCAGGCGGCGCTGGAGACGCTCGCCGTGGTTGCGTACAAGCAGCCGGTGACCCGTTCGCGAATCTCAGCCATCCGGGGTGTGAACTGCGACGGGGTCATCCGTACGCTGGTCACCCGTGGCCTCATAGAGGAGTGCGGCACCGAAACGGACAGCGGGGCGTTCCTCTACCGGACCACCACGTTGTTCCTGGAGAAGCTCGGGCTGAACACCGTCGACGAGCTGCCGCCCCTCGCACCCTTCCTGCCCGACGACGTAGAAGAGCTTGCTGATGCGACCCGATAACCGTTCCCCCAAAGCCGACGCGCCCGTCTACGAGGGGGCTGAGCGCCTGCAGAAGGTGCTCGCCGCCGCCGGCGTGGGTTCCCGGCGCGCCTGTGAGGATCTGATCTTCCGCCGCCGGGTGACCGTGGACGGGCGGGTCGCCAAGCTCGGCGACAAGGTCGACCCGGCCATCTCCGTGATCCACGTCGACGGGGAGCGCCTCCAGGTCGACATTCGCCTGGTCTACGTGGCGATGAACAAGCCGCGTGGGGTGGTTACCTCCATGGCGGACGACAAGGGCCGCAACGAGCTGGCCGACTTCATCGGTGCCCGGCTGGAGCAGCGGGTCTACCACGTCGGGCGGCTCGACGCGGACAGCGAGGGGCTGCTGCTGCTCACCAACGACGGCACCCTCGCGCACAAGCTCATGCACCCGTCGTACCAGGTGCTGAAGACCTACCTGGCCGAGGTGGTCGGGCCGATTCCGCGCAACCTGAGCAAGCGGCTGTTGGCCGGCGTCGAGCTGGAGGACGGGCCGGTCACTGTCGACTCGTTCAAGGTGGTGGACACTCTGGGTAAATCCGCCCAGGTGGAGCTGAGCCTGCACGAGGGCCGCAAGCACATCGTCCGGCGGCTGATGGAGGAGGTCGGCCACCCGGTCACCCGGCTGGTGCGTACCTCGATCGGGCCCATCCGGCTGGGTGAACTGCGGACCGGGCGGATCCGGCGGTTGACCAACGCCGAGGTCGCCGCCCTGTTCAACGCGGTGGGTGACTGACCCCCGAGTTCGGGGTACGGCTGCCGGTAGGCTTCGCAACGGCCGAGACGCGGCCGCCGGGGTGGCGTGGGTCGCCTCCGGCGGCGTCGCGCGTGGGTTCGCCAGAGGACCCGGGCATGATTGATGACGATTGACAAACCGCTTGCGGCGCCAGATCACCGGGCGATCCGTGAGGTACGGGCTGAGGAGGACACGGTGGAGGAAAACGTACGGGCCGGGCGATGTGTGGTCGCTGTGGACGGGCCGTCCGGTTCGGGTAAGTCCACCGTGTCGCGGCGGCTCGCCGTCGCGATCGGTGCGCGCTACCTGGACACCGGGGCGATGTACCGGGCGATCACGTTTGCCGTGCTGCGCTCCGGCGTGGACCTCGCCGACGCCGCGTCGGTGGCGAAGGTCGCCAGCGAGGTCAAGCTGCACATCGGCACCCACCCGCAGGGGTACGCCGTGACCGTCGACGGCGTGGGCGTGGACGCGGATATCCGGGGCCCGGAGGTGACCGGCGCGGTTTCCGCCGTCGCCGCCGTGCCGGCTGTTCGTGAGCTGCTCGTCACCCGGCAGCGCGAGATGATCGCCAACGCTCGTCGGATGGTGGTCGAGGGTCGCGACATCGGCTCGGTCGTCGCGCCGGACGCTGACCTGAAGGTCTTCCTGACCGCCTCCGAGGCGGCCCGTGCCGCCCGGCGCAGTGCCGAGGACTCCGCCGACGTGGCGGCCACGGCCGCCGACCTGGCGCGGCGGGACCGTCTCGACTCGACCCGCAAGGTCAACCCACTGGCCCAGGCGCCCGACGCGGTGGTGCTGGACACCACGGAGCTGGGCATCGACGAGGTCGTGGCGCGGCTGCGCGACCTGCTCACCGAGCGGGGCGTGGCATGAGTAGCGATGGTGGTGGCTGGGTCGAGCTGCGTGAGCCCGCCGTCATCGTCGAGGAACCGAGCGGCCCGCAGCCGGTGGTGGCCGTCGTCGGCCGCCCCAACGTGGGCAAGTCGACGCTTGTCAACCGGATCATCGGCCGCCGGCAGGCGGTCGTCGAGGACGTCCCCGGTGTGACCCGCGACCGGGTCCCGTACGACGCGCAGTGGAACGGCCGCGCGTTCACCGTCGTGGACACCGGCGGCTGGGAACCCGACGCGAAGGACCGTGCCGCGGCCATCGCGGCGCAGGCCGAGACGGCTGTCGTCACCGCCGACGTGGTCCTTTTCGTGGTCGACGCGATGGTGGGCTCCACCGACGTGGACGAAGCCGCGGTGAAGATGCTGCGGCGCAGCGCCAAGCCGGTGATCCTGATCGCGAACAAGGCCGACAACACCTCCATCGAGATGGAGGCCACGTCGCTGTGGTCACTCGGCCTCGGTGAGCCGTTCCCGGTGTCCGCGCTGCACGGACGCGGCTCCGGCGACCTGCTCGACGCCATCCTCGCCGCGCTGCCGGAGGCACCGGCGATCGTGGAGAACCGTCCGCGTGGACCGCGCCGGGTGGCACTGGTCGGACGGCCGAACGTCGGCAAGTCGAGCCTGCTCAACCGGTTCTCCGGCGAGGAGCGGGCGGTCGTCGACTCGGTGGCCGGCACCACTGTGGACCCGGTGGACAGCCTGGTCGAGATCGGCGGCCAGACCTGGCAACTGGTCGACACGGCCGGGCTGCGCAAGCGGGTCGGCAAGGCCAGCGGCACCGAGTACTACGCCAGCCTGCGTACCGCCGGCGCGATCGAGGCCGCCGAGGTGGCCGTTGTGCTGCTGGACTCCAGTGAGCCGATCAGCGAGCAGGACCAGCGGATCCTGTCGATGGTGACCGAGTCGGGCCGGGCGCTGGTCATCGCGTTCAACAAGTGGGACCTTGTCGACGCCGACCGTCGGTACTACCTGGACAAGGAGATCGACCGGGAACTGCGCCGCATCCCCTGGGCGATCCGGCTGAACCTGTCCGCGATGACCGGCCGTGCCGTGGACAAGCTCGCCCCAGCCCTGAACAAGGCGCTGGCCAGCTGGGAAACCCGCGTGCCGACCGCGCACCTCAACCAGTGGCTGACCGCGCTGGTGCAGGCCACCCCCCACCCGGTACGTGGTGGACGGGCGCCGCGGATCCTGTTCGCGACCCAGGCCGGTGTCGCGCCGCCACGGTTCGTGCTCTTCACCACGGGCCCGCTGGACGCCGGCTACCAGCGCTTCGTCGAGCGCAAGCTCCGCGAGGAATTCGGGTACGAGGGCAGCCCCATCGAAATCTCGGTCCGCCCGCGCAAGAAGCTCGGCCCCGGCGGCCGAGGCAAGGCGCACGGCTGACGCGGTTCCAGTTCTCCCGATGCCGGATGGGCGATCCTGCCCATCCGGCATCGGCCTGCCCAACCTCACCCTCCTAGGACGCTTTAGGGGTTGTGCGGTGGCTCCTTGTGGGGTGGTTCGGCTACGTCGCGACGCCGGTGGGGCCTGTGCGGACGGGCCGGAGCTGCTGCGCTAAGCTGTACCGGCTGCCGCGGGGGAAACCACGCGGGGGCGGGACGTGGCGCAGCTTGGTAGCGCACTTGACTGGGGGTCAAGGGGTCGTCGGTTCGAATCCGGCCGTCCCGACGCAGGTCAAAGGGCTGATCCGGAAATCGGTTCGGCCCTTTCGCCGTTTTGGGGACCAAGATTAGTCAAGTTGGAGTTGGCTTGGCGCTGCTTGACCGACGGTCAAGTCTGAAGTGTCCAGCCGGGATGGCTGCCGAATCGCTCGTTCTCTGGATCAAGGCGGTCCGCAAGCGGGCCGCGCTGGTCCGGTCCCGGCTTGCTGGCGACCTCCGGCCGGCATCGGCCGGGCCGGTCGGCCACGCTTGAGAGTCGCAAGGATCAGAAGACCTCGGGGCTCTTCCCCGAACCCCGGCCCTCCTCAGAGATCCGCCAGCAGTGGCAGACTCCCCGCATGAGTTACGACTTGGCGGTGTGGGAGGGCGACCTGCCCGCCGACGACGAAGCGGCCGCTGAGGCATACGAAGCCCTCTACGAGCAGTACTTCGAGAGCGAAGAGGAACTGCGGCCCACGCCGCGCATCCGCGCCTACGTCGATGCTGTGGCAGCTCGGTGGCCCGACCTCTATGGCCACGACGCCCAGCTCTATCCCCTGTCCGAAGGGCTCATAGACGAGGCGTCAGGCCCGATGCTCTACCTCACGATCCCGTTCAACCGGTCCGACGAGGTATCGGCCGGAGCGGCACAGATGGCCGCCGATCACGGGCTTGTTTGCTACGACCCACAGTGGGAGCACCTCCGCCCCGCCGCCGGTCACGACGACCGAGTCTGAAGGTCAGCACGGGCCATCTGTGGCCAGCAACCGTGGCACCCAGCGGGCACGAGGGGGGCACGGAACGCAGCCGGGCAAACCACCGGCCGCAGGCGTTTCGGGCATCACGACCGGTTGGGCGCGCTCTTCCATACTGAAGGTGTGCATGGTTCGCTCCTGCAACTGATTGAGCGCCTGGCCGAGCTGCCGGACGACGCGACCCTCTACGCGGCTCGTCCGTGGTCACCTGAGTCGGACGCTGTTGCCGCGATCGAGGGGCCAGGCGGTGAGTCACCCACCGAACTCCCGCATCTCCTTGAGGTCGAACTTGCGCGTGAGGCGGTCGACGTGTGGTCGGAATGGAGGAAGGGCCGCAGGCCCACTGCCGGCAATGCCTGCGCGGCCGTCATTCACTACGCCACCCACGATGCGTACATGCCGATGAACATCGACACATGACCGGAGCCTCCTCCGCCGCGCTGCCCGTGCCCGTTGCGTGCCCCATGGAGCGGGAGCCGAGGGTCAACGGCGGTCAGCTCCTGACGAGCCAGCAAGCCTGGCGGTCCAGGTCACGCCAGATCACTGCCGGGCGGGATGAGGCCGTGACCACAGTTTCCAAACCGTGCGCTGCGGTCATCCAGCGTGTCGGCGTCCCGGGGACCATGTAGGGACCACACGGCCTGCGCGATGGCGCGCGGTACAACGTTGACCGCACGGCCTGATCTTGGGGATAGCGTGTGCCGCGTGCGTGGACGTGTGGCGAAGCGTCCTGGGGGTCAAGGGGTCGTCGGTTCGAATCCGGCCGTCCCGACAGCGAGAGGGTTTCCACAGGTCAGAGCCTGTGGGAACCCTCTTTTTCGTGTTCATGGTGGTTCGTCGAGGTCGAGTACGCCGCTTATCGACCCCTTGACTCGACGGGTGACCGACATGGCTCTACTGGACCTGAACAAGCTCACCACCGACCTGTCCTCGACCTGGGCGGGATACCTCCGGGACTGGGACCGGACGCTGCGGGCGGGCAACTACCCGGAGACGACCCGGTACAACTACCTCCTCGCCGCGGCGCAACTAGCCCGATACCTGGCCGAGCACTCGCCCGACCCCGATGCCGCCGACGCCGCGGAGGACCCCACCGAGGTGACCCGGGGACACGCGGAGGCGTTTCAGGCATGGATGATCGAAACCCGGTCCGCGTCGACCGCGCTGAACAAGCACAAAGGTCTGCAGCAGTTCTTCAAATGGCTGCTGACTGAGGAGGACATCGACCGCTCTCCAATGGATCGGGTCCGACAGCCCAAGACGCCACAGAAGCTGATCCCGATCATCCGGGACGAGGACACGAAGAAGCTCCTCGACGCCTGTAAGGGCAAGACCTTTCCGCACCTGCGCGACGAGGCGATCATTCGCCTGTACTACAACACCGGAGCGCGTCTGTCGGAGGTCGGCAACCTGCTGCTCGATGACGTTGACCTGAACACGGAGTCGGTGCATTACCACGGCAAGGGGGCCAAGGACCGCCGGGTGCGATTCGGACCGAAGACGGCACGGGCCATCAGCCGCTACCTCCGCGCGCGAGGCAAGCACAAGGGCTCGGAGCTGCCGGATCTGTGGCTCGCCGACCGCGGTGGGCGGAGGTTGGCGGCCAACGGCATCAAGATTCGTCTGAAGCGGTTGGGCCTCGCCGCCGGCGTTGCGAATGTGCACGCCCACCGCTGGCGGCACAACTTCGCCCACGAGTGGAAGCGTGCCGGCGGGAACACCGGTGACCTGATGCTGCTGTTGGGCTGGACCTCGGAGGATATGCCTCGCCACTACGGCGCGAGCGCGGCGGCCGAACGGGCCCAGGAGATTCAGGTGCAACTGGGCATCGGGGAAGGGGTGTAGCGCGGGCAACACGGTCGGTCGATTCGAGTGCCGGCTTGGCCGACCGTGTTGCTCTCGTCGTCGACCGGTGATCCGAGTCGGGGCGGGCTGGGGTTGGCGTACTGGCTCCGGTGCAGGTTCCGTTACGACTGGCCGTACAGAGCTTCGTTGGAGTAGCCGGCCTACCGCTGATCGGCAGTTCGTGACGCCAGTGGTAGGACCGGTCGTAGTACCGATTGGTGACGTCGCGTAAACCGGTGGCCAGGCAGCGACGCGCAGCTCGGCGTTCGGATCTGCCGAGTTGGGTGCACTCGACCATCCTGGCGACAGTGCGTCTGCGCAGTCACCGTCGCCGCCGTTACTCACGCACCCTCGTCGCCCGACACGGCGACTGACTGCTCGGCCGGCCGGTATGTCTTCCCCTAATCTGGAAGGTGGGTCACATCTCGCGGGTGGTAGCCCGCTGCGGCCTCGCCGATGATTCGCTGAGGGGGATGGAGCCGCACTCGTCTCCACTGCAGCCCGCTAGAGTCCACGAACTGCGCGTCTATGGATAGTCCGCCGAGTGGCGGTTCGATCTGCTCCGGAGGCCACGGGATCACTTCAGGGAGTTCCCACCAGCCGTCCTGCTTAGCGTGTGGTTCCAGGACATACTTGGCTTTGTGATACCGTCCTCGATCAAATGCTCCTTTAGGATAAACGCGGACGAGTACGGCCATGACGGGGGCCTCACTATGGTTTTGAACGACCCACTTGACAGCGGTTAATGCCCGACCCTGCTCTCCCTTAAATTCTGCACCGTGCAGCCTCGGAATGATTAACCGCGCTTGCGCCGCTTGATCGTCGGCCTTCTCCTCCCGGCGGACCGCTATTTCATGGCGCAGCAGTAAACCTGTAAAGATGAGTGCACCGGTCGAAACGAGCAGGCCGAGAATACTGCCCCAACCTTGCATCCAGTCGGTGATCGTCGGAGAGTCCGCAGCCAGCATGACCTACAAGGTAGGCCACGGGAACCACTCCGTCGCGAGGGCTGTCTCTCAAGATCGAGTCCACTCTCTTGCCGCCGCTCGTGCGCTGCGGAGGATGTCACGGGCTGGTCGCGCCGGCCGGCGTTAAGGGGAGTGTCGGTCATCGATACGGTCCGGCCGTGCTTTCTGGCGCTACGCGCCTGTTCATCACATCTTCGGAGGGGTGTCTCGGCCCGTACGTGGGGTCGCTTTCAGGTGGCAGGATGATGCCACTCCTTGATCCGGCGCACGGGAATATCGCCGGCAGACGGCCAGAGCTGCACCCGCCATCTGTCTCCGGGGGTGATCGAGCCGGGCCAGCCTCGGTTGACGAACCCCTGGCCTGATATTCGTGCGGCATACCGACCGCTCGGCACCTCGAAGTCGGCGACGGCGTCTGTGGGGCTGAAGTAGCGAAGCACGTCATCGACCACCAGGAGGTTGGCCTCGAAGACCTCCTCCCAATCCTCATGATCATCGAGCGGCCGATCGTCCCACAGCTCCAGACGGAACGGCATCTCGAAGTTGTTCTGGTGAGGGGAGATGACGATGACCCCGTGGTCGTCTGCCGCGACGCCTGAGCCGTTGATCGCTTGTTCGAGCAGGGTCATGTAGTCGGCATCGGGTGATGGATTACCGCAAAGGCAGAACTGCCCGTAGTCGAGCCGAACGGCCCTCTCCTCGACCCGGCGTGATATTGGCGCGCTCACGTAGGGCATTCTGCCCGATCAGCCGTACAAGGCCACGGGTCCATTTTGGTCGAATCCACCTGTGCGTCCGCGATGCCTCGACTCAGCGTGACCGACGGCACCGCCTCCCGCGCGGCGATGGGGTCCGTGGACAGCCGTCCGGGGAGCCCTTTGCCATGCCGATCCTTGTACATCGCGGCGTACCTGCCTATGCACTCGGATTTGTACGCCGCCGGCGGGACTTTCGGGACCGTTCCGCCAGCTGCAACATGTACGCCGTCCTGGCGTGTCGTGCCATTTCCGCGCGTACATCTGGATCGAGCACCCCCTCGGGATCGACCTGTCGCTCGAAGCGATCGAGGAAGCCCTGCGTCCCAGCTGCCGTGCGAGCGCGGCGGTCGGTCGTTTTGGCCCAGGATGCGTGGGCGGCGATGCGTGCCCGGCGTCGACGCTGCTCCGGTGTCAGCCCCGTCGACCCGGCTTTCTGTTCTTCGGGTTCAGACACGCTCACCGATCCCGACAGGGGATTGGCTTTCCTGGGCGCGCTCGGCCGCTGCGCTCGCGCCGTAGTGCCGGGGCATGTCGTCTGAGGTCCAACCGAGCAGCAGCATCAGGTCGCCCGTGTCGCCGCCGGCGCGTTTCCACTCGTGGGCGAAGTTGTGCCGCCAGCGGTGGGCGTGGACGTTCGCGACGCCGGCGCGCTGGCCGCGACGTTTCAGCATGAGCTTGATGCCGTTGGCGGCGAGTGCCCGTGTGCCTCGGTCCGCGAGCCAGAGCTCGGCAAGGAGTGATCCTTTGTGCTGGGACCGCGTTCGGAGGTAGCGGCTCATGGCGCGAGCGGTCTTGGGTCCCAGCCGCACCCGGCGGTCCTTGGCGCCCTTGCCGTGGTAGCGGATAGTGTCTGTGTCGGCGAGGCTGACATCGTCAACATGAAGGTTGGCGACCTCGGACAGCCGCGCACCCGTGTTGTACAGCAGGCGGATGATCGCCTCGTCTCGCCGGTCGACGAACGCTCTGCCGCGACACGTATCCAGGATGCGTCGCGTGTCGTCGTCGCGCATGATTGGGATCAGCTTCTGCGGCGTCTTGGGCTGCCGAACGCGCTCCATCGGCGACCGATCGATCTCCTCCACGTCGAGCGCGAGCCACTCGAAGAACTGCTGCAGAGCTTTGTGCTTGTTCAGGGCGGTCGCGGGTGAGCGGGTCTCCACCATCCACGCCTGGAACTCCTCCACGTGTGCCCGGGCTACGGCAGTGGGATCGTGTGCTGCCTCTGCCGTGTCAGGTGCCGATTTCGCGCGGTCCTGCAAGTAGCGGGCCAGTTGTGCCGCGGCGAGCAGATAGTTGTAGCGGGTCGTCTCCGGATAGTTCCCGGACCGCAACGACCGATGCCAGTCCTCCAGGAAACCGCGCCACGGAGCGGGCAGACCAGCAAGCATCTTTCCTGCATCTATTGGCATGAGGTGACGCTCCAGGTCGAGCATTCGTCGAGGACCGGCCGCAGGGTGCCGATGGGCCCGTCGCGGTGGTGAAGCAACCGATCCGCCGGTACGTGCGCGGCCGCGGTATGGCCGGTCACCGTAGGCCCCGTCCCTCTCTGGCGCGCCGGGGAACGCGGTCAGCGGCTTCGGTTCGGGTGCGCCAGTCCTCAGTGGTGACCTGCCAGTGACTGCGGGTCCCGTCGCCGGTGCTGCGCGCCGCTCGGCGCCGGCCGAGCCGATTCCACCCTGGTGCGGAGGGCGCCTCGACGACGACCTTCCAACCCGCGGCCCGTAGGTCGGCGGCGGGCCTGTCGGTACGGGTGTAGGTGATCATGCGCTGGTAGCCCATGCGTCGGGCGACTCGCCACGCGGCGGCGAGCAGGACCGAGTACGCGTTGCGTGGCCCGTCGGTCACCAGGCGGGTGACTTCGGCGGTCAGGCCGTCGTCGTGGTGGCGGGCGTCGGGACGGCCGACCATTGCGACCCCGATGAGGTTGCCGGCGTGGTTGGTCAGTCCGAGGGAAAACGTGTGTCCCTGCGGTCGTTCGAGCTGCTGGTGGTGGGCGCTGATGTAGGCGCACGCCTGCCGGTAGCTGATCGGCCGTACCCGCGGACGGGCTGGGCGGCGACGCGACCGACGATAGTGGGCGGCAGGTTCCGGCTGGTCAGTCACGGCGGCCTGCTCGTACGACGAAGACCAGCAGGTGCAGGTGAGTCGGTGAGCCGTGCTGGCTGGCCACGGACCGTGCGGCGTCTGCGCTGTCCGCTGCCGTGCCTACGGGTGGAGTGATCGCGAGGACGTGCTGGAGGTAGCTCATCCCACCGGCGTGAGCCTCGGGGACAAGCCCGGCCAGGTGCACGACCTCGGTCGGCACCGGTTGGGTCGGACGCTGCTCGACGATGAGGACCGCGAAGCCGTCCGGGGTGATGACCAGGCGGAGAGCACGGAAGAGGTCGGCCACCGCACCGTCGACCGGCCTGGGTCGCGCGAGCGGCTGGGGTCGCGGCCAGCGCAGTACGACCAGGTCGACCTGCTCCATGGTGTCGAGGCCGGCCAGATCCGCAGCATGGGTGATTGGGCGGTAGGTGCGGCCCGCGGCAATGCTCTCGTCGCGAACGGTTGGGTCGCCGTCGAAGTCGACCACGGTCGCGCCGCGCCGGCTGTAAACGGCGATGATCCGACGCGCCAGCAGGCGACGAAAGGTGGACTCGCTGATCTCGCCAAGGGCGCCGCTGCGCCACACCGAGATCCAGATCGGCGAGCCACCGACGATGACGTCGACGTGAAGGAAGTCGCGGTGGTGGCCGAAGGTGGAGCTGTCGGCGTATGGGTCGGGTCTGCCGTCTCGGGACGATGGGTCCGGCCCGCTGGGATTCTCGGGTGTCGCGGAGGATCTGGTCATCGGTGGGTGGCTTCCACACCGGCTGGCCCGTGCTCACGACCACCAAGAGCGGTCGTGACGGCGGGTTTGCTGGGAGAGCAGCGCGTTGGCTACCCAACCGTTGGCCAACGGTTGGCCAACCTCCGGTCCGGCGGTGGTACCGGACTGCTGCGGCGGGTTGCCGACGAGTCTGGCGTGGATGGCGACCGTCGGATCACCTGCACGAGGTGTCGCGCCGGCTCAGCTGGTCACACAGGGTGGCGAGATCTTGACGCGTTGCGCTAGCGTCTCACCTGCGCCGCGGCCGGGTTGGTTGCGGCCATGCGGTGGAGGTTCGCGTCGCGGATCCGCCGCCACAAGAGACGGAAGGGCGTGAACGTGGTGTTCGAGGTCGGAGCAGCGACTACACCGCCGTCCGGGACGTCGGCAAGATCCTGAACGAGATTGGCGGCGCCGTCGGCGCTGCCCATGCAAAGAACGTCTCCACCGAGATGAGCAACGCCAACCAAGGTGCGGGGCTGAGAAAATCAGACGTGCGGCTTCGGTCCGGCTCGAGCCGGACCGAAGCCGCACGCGTAGCGAGTCGTCGAGGTTCGGGGAGTGCCGTGCGTACGGGTAGAGGTCGCCGATCGGTGCTGAGGTTCGCCGTCGCCGTGTCGATGATCGGCGCGGTGGTCGGGTCCGGGGTGGTGGGCGTGCCAGCTCCAGCGTCGGCGGCCGACACGGTACGCGGCCTGCAGTGGTATATCGACGCGCTGCAGATCCCGCGGGCCCACGAGATCACCAAGGGGCGTGGGGTGACGATCGCTGTCATCGACAGCGGCGTCGACGCGACGCATCCGGCGCTCGCCGGCCAACTGGCCGGCCGTCCCGGTGCTGCCCCGGCGGGATCTCCGCAAGGCCGGATCGACCGGGACACGAAGGAGGGCCACGGCACGTCGATGGCCGGCCTGATCGTCGGGCGGGGCGGCGACCGGAACCGGCAGCTCGGGATCGCGCCGGAGGCGAAGGTCCTGCCGATCGCGCTGAGCGGCAGCGAGGGCAACGCCTACGACGGTGAGGTGGCACGCGACATCCGTTGGGCCACCGACGCCGGAGCCGACGTGATCAGCCTGTCCATCGGCTTCGAGCAGCCCGCCAACGTCCGGATCGTCGAGGCGGTCCAGTACGCCCTGACCAAGAACGTCGTGCTCGTCGCGGCGACCGGCGCGGGCGGTCGAACGGTCAACTCTCCGGCCAACACACCCGGCGTGATTGCGGTCAATGCGACAACCCGATCGGGAGGCCTCGCCCGCTACTCGGTCGCCGGCCCTGAAGTGGTCCTCGCGGCCCCGGGCGACGACATCATCGCTCCCGTGCCGACGGCGGTGCAGGACAACGGTTACGCGGTTGCCTCGGGCACTAGTCAGGCGACCGCCATCCTCGCCGGTGTGGCCGCGCTGGTGCGGTCACGCTACCCGGACCTGGACGCGGCGAACGTGATCAATCGCCTTATCCGAACGGCCCGTGACGCGGGGGTGCCGGGTCGGGATCCGGAGTTCGGCTTCGGCGCCGTGGACGCGCTTGCCGCGCTGCAGCGCCCGGTGCCAGCCGTAGACGGCAACCCGCTGCTGGCTGCCGGCGCGCTGCCGGGTGAAGCGACGACCGCCCCGAAGGGCGAGCAGACCGAAGGGCCGGCTGTCGCCATCAAGGTTAAGAACAAGACCGGCATCGTGGTGGCGGGCGTGCTGTGCCTGGCCGTCGTCATCGGCGCGGCGGTGCTGGCCGTAGTCGTCGCCCGCCGCCGGCGCCGTCGCACCGCGCCGCCGGTCGGACCCGAACCGGGCCGAGCGCTGGTCGGTGGTCCGGGGTTCCCGCCGCCCGGATACGGGCACCCGGCCGTCCCGCCGCCCGGCTACGGTCCGCCGGGAGGTTCGCCACCCCCGCGGTCGGATTCTGCGCAGCATCCGCATCCACCTCAGCCCTCACCCCCGTTCCCTCCGCCCGCGTCGGGGCAGGCAGGTGGATCGGGGCAGCCCGGGACCGCGCCGCGCCAGGGCTTGGGCGGCCCGCACCAGCGCTGACACACCACCGACCGATCAACGGGGAGGACGGAGATGAGCGACGAGGGCAACAGCCCGCCGCAGGTGGAGGGCTGGATACGGGTGCCGCCCGGCGTCGCCGACGCGATGCTGGCGGGCAGCCCGTTGCGGCCCATTGCCACGGTGGCTGCGCATGGGCCGGCCGTGGGGTTCCGTCAGGATGACGTCCGCGCCGGCGCAGGATCGGCGCCGTCACAGCTCGTGGGCGGGCCCGGTCAGCGCGACGTCACCGAGTGGGAGGCGGACCGTCTGGAAGCGGCCGCCGACAACATCGAGCGCCACGCAAGCTACCTGCGCCGGCTCGCCGTCGACATGGAGGAGATCAAGGACCTGCTCGGCGGCGAAGCGGCACTGGCCAGCCCCGGCGGCGCGCTGGGCGGTTTTCCCAAAGGGCTGAGCCTTGCCGCCGCTCACCATGGTCTGCACCGGACCACCTCGGAGTCGCTGACAAGTCTCTCCAACGACCTGTACCGGGCGGCCGATGCGCTGCGCGAGGTCAAGCGTAAGTACGACACCGCCGAGGACGCGAACAAGATGTCAGCGCAGGAGATGCAGCGCGCCCTGAGGGCCGGCGGCCCCGCTCCGGGCAGCAGCGCGGAAGGAGTTTGACGTGAGCGCTCCGAGCTGGGAGGAAATGGCGCGGCAGGTGCTGGTCGCAGGCCGGCCGGCCGACATCACCAGCGCCGCGTTGGGCTGGCAGGCGCTGCTGGGCAACATCGAGGAGGTCAAACGCCTGGTGGACGCCGACGTCCTCGACCTCGGCGAGAGCTGGAAGGGCCCGGCGTATGACGCGTTTCGCACGCACATGGAAGCGCTGGCCAGGCAAGCCGAGACGATTGTGGACGGTGCCCGGGAGTCGGGCAGCGGTCAGCACAGCATCGTGACCGTGCTGCAAACCGCCGCGCAGGATCTGGAGCGTGCGCAGAACGCGATGCCGGTCCCACAGGGGTGCGTGGGTGACCTGGCGGCGGCCCGCAACGGTGCCATAGTCATCGACACGGGGCTGTTCGAGGCGAGCATCCGGGCCGACTTCGCGGGTAGTTGGCCGATGGAGAAGCTCGGCCAGCTCAACGACCGGATCGGCGAGTTCTTCAACAACAACACCGAGGACGCGCGCAAAGCCTACGACCAGGTCAGCGTCGACTACGCAGCCCGGGAGCGGGAGACCCCGGGCGGTGCTCTGTCGGAGAAGCGCACAGGCAGCGGCCCGAGCGGGGTGGACCTGGAAGGTCCGACGGACACCGGTGGTGCCGGCCAGGCGGCCAGCCTCGGTGGAGGGCCTTCAACCGGCGGTCTCGGCGGTGAACCTTCTCTGGGAACCGGTCACGTCAGCTCCGGCGGGGCAGGTTTCGGCTCGGGCACCCACCCGGACCTCTCCTCTGGCACTGGCGGCTACGACGGCAACGCCCCAAGCGGCAGCGGCAAGCCCTCGGGCGTCGGCAACGACCTCGGTGACGGCGCTCTGCCCGGCGAGTACACCAGTGGCCTGGCCGGCGCAGGCGCAGGTACGGGAACCCTCACCGGCGTGAACTCCGGGTTTGGTGCCGGCGGGGGCGTGCCCAGCGCGACCGGCCTGGGAGCCGGGGGCGGCGGCCTTGGTGGCACGGCAGGCCTGGGCGCGGCCGGTGCCCCCATTCCGGGCGGTGGTTCCCTGGGCCGCCCGGTCAGCCTCGGCATGTCGCCGATGACGGGTGGCGCGGCTGGTACCGGTGGTGCCGGGCGCGGTGCCAATGGTCCGTCCAGCAGGGGCGGTGCGGCGATGGGGCCTGGCATGGTCGGCGCGGGCGGCCGGGGTGGGTCCGGCAGCACGGGTGCCCGGGCGGTCGGCGGTGGCGTCCGGGGCGGCCTGACCGGGACGAACGGTGGGGCCGACGACGGCAACGAAGAGTCCCAACACGGCACCTGGCTCAGCGAAGACGACGACGTATGGGGCGCGGACGACGACGGCACGGACGGCGTGTTGCGCTGAGGCTCGCCATCGACCAGTGCTCCGCACGTTGACGGCAGCGGTCGTCTCTGGGGTCGTGCCCGACAATGATCGCGGCAGACCCATCCGGAGAACAGGGATACCGACGTGCCCGTCAGGTCAGCCCAACAGCGGGGGCGCCGTCACCCAACGACGGCGAGTTTCGGCCCAACGGCGGCTGACCCGCCTTCTCCGTACCTCGAAGGTCATTTATCTGGTTCGGGCCATGTCTGACGGTTGGTTGCCACCCGCTGCGGAGTCGCCGTGGGCTACGGGTGAATGCGGTCGCTCGGTCGGCTCATGGGCGACAGAATGGCTGCGATCATGGTGACCTGCGGTGGGAACGGGGGCGTCGGTGGACGCGATGTCGCTGGGCAAAGCGCTGCGGCGCTGGCTGCGAGCTATGTCTGCCAGCTCGAGCGAGTCGCCTGAACGTGACTACCTGCCTGAGCTGCCGGCCATCGAGTGGGCGCGGGCTGGCGGTGCCGATCGAAGCGTTAGCCCCGCAGAGTTCTCTGCCGTGTTGCTGACGGTGGCCCGCGACGGTGAGCCGGGCCTGCGGGCCGCGGCTGTGGATGCGTTTGGTTCCGCTGAGGCGCGGTGGTGCTTGGCGGTGGATGAAGCGCTGCGCGAGCGGTGGTGGTCGGCGACGCGCTGGTCGCGGAGCCTTGCGGCGGAGCTGGCTGACGGTGAGGTGGAGGTACTCCGCCTGGTCGTAGCCGGCTGCCACCGTGACGGGCGGATCCGCGAAGCGGCGGTCGTTCACCTGACGAAGCACGCGCACCCGGCTGCGCTGTCGGTGCTCGCGCTTCGGACCGCCGACTGGGTGGCCGAGGTACGCCAGCGGGCACGGGCGGCGGTGGATGGTCGGCTGTCGTCATCGCGGGGGTCGTTGACCCAGCTCACGGAGATGGCGTTCGCGCTGCGCGGTCGAGGTCAGGGCGCCTGGTTGGCCGAGCGCGTCGAAGGTGTCCTGCGGGACCTGCCATTGGACGACTTGGAGCCGTTGCTGGCGGCGCGGGATCGTCGGACCCGGCGGGCGGCGTACCGCGCCGCGACGGCCGGTGGCCTGTTGAGCGTGAGCCGGTTGATCACGGCCGCGATGAAGGATGACGACCTGCCGATCCGGTCCCTGTGTGCCCGAGGGGCCGTTCAGGCCGCGACGGACCCGGCTCAGTTGCGGGGGTTACTGGTCAGCCGTACTGCGTTGGTTCGGGCTGAGGCGCTGCAGGCCGTGACTGCGGTCGGGGATCTGGGTGCCGCTGAGGCGGCGTTGCCGGATCGGCATCCGCTGGTGCGGGCGATCGCTCAGGCCGGGCTGCGCCGCAGCGGCGCGGATCCGGCAGAGTTCTATCGCCTGCTTGCTGGACGGGAGCCGCCGGCGCCGGGGGTGATCGCCGGGCTGGGCGAGACCGGTGGCGTCGAGGATGCCGGCCTGGTTCGACGGTGGCTGGCGCATCCACGTTCGCGTGGTCGGGTCGAAGCGGTCCGAGCATTGCGTCGCCTCGGCGTGACCCGGCCAGCGGAACTGGTGCCACTGCTGCGCGACGAGTCTGGTGCGGTGACCCGCCAGATAGTGGCGGCCCTGCGACACGACCTCGGCGTCCTTGACCCGGAGATGCTCGAGGCCCTCCTCAGGCCGGGCAACGCGCCGCATGTCCGGTTCGCGGGCTACCGGCTACTGACCTTGGCCAACGCCTGGCAGCGGCTGGCCACCAACCTACGGCTGATCGATGATCCCGACGACCGGTTGCGCGCGGGTGCGCGGGCGGACATCAGCGCGTGGCTCAATCGGCAGGCGGCCACGACCTATCACGGGCCATCGGGCGATCGTGCCGCCGAACTCGACAAGCTGATCGAACGTGCCCGCCCGATCCTCGATGAGGACAAGGTCCGGCTGCTGCGGTTCCATGCCGGCCTGCCCCATCAGGCGGCGCTTTGACCGGCGACGACATGCCTCGCCCGCTCAGCGACGTCGAGCGGGACGTCGTCGTGCGGCTGCTGTCCGTGCCGTTCCCCGGGCGCGACGAGTTGCGTGCGCAGTTGCCGTTCGCCACTGTCGAGGGTCGGTGCGACTGCGGCTGCGTGACCGTTAACCTTGCTGTGGACCGCGCCGCAGCGCCGGCTCCGGTGTTGTCCGGTGCGCCAGTGTCGGCTGACATCAGCGACGACGAGTTCTACGCCGGCATTGTGCTGCTCGTCGATGGTGAGGGCTATCTGTGCTGCCTGGAGGTCTACTCCATCGGTGACGAACCCGTTCGGCGGCTTCCACCGGTCGAGCAGATCAACGCCCGTCCGCAGAGGTAAGCCTCAGCCTTCAGCTGGATGGAAGGCGCAGCAGCCGGACGCAGGATTAACCGCACGGTGTTGGGCTCATGTCGGACCAGCGGCGGCGGGCCCGGTATCTGGGTGAGCCTAGTGAGGCTCTCGACTTTGAGTCGTCGGTGTGTCGCGGCACCCAACTCTGGTTGGGGATTCAGGCCACGTCACGCGGCGGTGTGTCGTGAATCCTGTGTAGCCAGTCCATGAGTGCGGCGTAGTCAGCATCAGTGAGACCCTGACGGGGATCGACGCGATGAAGCAGGGCGTGTCTTGCGTGATGTGCTGACACCCAGGCTCGGTCGGTGTTCGTGATTTCGTCGTCGACCCAGGCGAAGGGGCGGCCTGCGGCCCAATCAACGAGGGCGCGGGTTTTCCAGTGCAGCCCGTTCCGCTCGTCCTGCTCGTCGGTGTCGGTCGGCTCCGGCCAGATCACCACCGGCAGCTGCGGCAGACCGATCCGTGGCGCGATGGTCTCGTTTGCGTCGTCCATCCATGTCGTGGCCCAGACCAGATCGCACCGTAGCGCCGTCAACCGGGGTCCGTGTTCGGGATTGATCCTGCCCAGCAGCGGATTCGAGCTGGTCTCTCGTGGTTCAGTGCCCGTATCGCAAGTGGGGTATTGCTGCGGTCCACCGAACGGAATGAGGGGTCCGTCAACATCGAGGAAGAGCAGCGGACGCTCTGCAGAGCCGGTCACGGCAGCACGATAGCGGTTCATCCTGGCCGGCCCGAAGCACTATCGTGCCGGCGTGATCAACGGTGATGGTGCTCGACTGGGCATGGAGGCGGCGCGTCGACTCGCGCAGAACGGGTGTTGTGAGATCGCGCCGGGCTTGACGGATGAGGAGTTCGATCGCATTGAGAGGACGTACGGCTTCGAGTTCGCCGATGACCATCGGGCGTTCCTTGCGGCGGGGCTGCCGCTGAACGTCCCGTTCGAGCCGGAGGAGGGCGTGTCCTATGCGTGGGAGAGGCCCTGGCCGGACTGGCGCAGCGGTGACCCCGGTGCCATTCGGGAGCGCCTGGAGTGGCCCGTGGAAGGGGTGCTCTTCGACGTGGAACACAACACGGTATGGCACGACACCTGGGGCGATCGGCCGGCAGGCCGCGATGAGGCGTTGGAGACCGCGCGGCTCAAGCTTGCGCAGGCGCCACGGCTGGTACCCGTCTACGGGCATCGGTTCCTGCCCGCCGGGCGTGGAACCGTCGGGCACCCAGTCCTCTCGATCGTCCAGACCGACATCATCTACTACGGCATGGACCTGGTCGACTACATCCATCAGGAGTTCGGCGGGCCGGGTATGGACAGGACAGATCAGCGCTGGAACCCGAGGGCGACGGTGGCGTTCTGGCGGGACTTCCTCTGATCCGTTCGGCGCGCCGGAGCAACCTCGACCCATGCCGCCGTCGTAGCCCTTCCGGTGTCCAACTGACCGCGCGCCAACTGTCGAGGCTCCCGACGGCTCGGTCAACGGGACGTGCCCGTACTGGACGGGGCCCCAAGGGCCGATCGCAGGCGTCCAACGCGACCTGCGGGCAGGGACAGCCATCAGTTCTGGCCTGTCGAAGGCCCGTTCCACCGCATCCACCCCTCCGGGCCTCGCTCCGGGTGATCGTTGACCTCCTGTAGATCGCTGGGCGGCTCGACACGCCAGTAGTGCGATCAGCAGATCCACGGAACGCATCGGTCCGATGCCGGTCACCTGCTCAGCTGCGTCAGGTCAGCAGGGTCCGGGAGTCATCGTCACCGTCTCCGCAGGAAGGCGTAGACGATCTTGTTGGAGGCGAATTCCGAGATGTTGACGAGGTCCCAGCCGAACTGGCCGAGGACCTCGGCGGCAGCAACCGCATCGCTGACCTTGTCGCCGCTGACGCCGTGATGGGAGACCACGGCCAAGAGACGATAGGGGTACGTCCGAAGATCGGCTTGGCCCTGCAGGACCGCTCGGGCGGTGACCATCCGGGTCCGGGCGATCTGCTCCGGGGTCTCTGCGGCGGTCATACCCGGCACCATAGTGGCTCGTCGCTCGGGCAGTTCGCCAGCGTCGCAGCCGGTATGTTCGGGACGTGTCTGCGTCGGCCGGTGTTACTCGACTTGTCGTGGCGCTCGTTGCGGTACTCGCCACTGCCGCCTGTGACGGTGCCTCGGCTCCGGAGGCTGCGCCGACCGCCGGGGCGGCCACGAGCAGCGTTGCCTCCACCGCACCTGCAGCCTCGGTCGGCCCTGTCTACCGCGCTCAAGACCTGGACCTGTGTAAGCGTACTGATCTTCGGCCGTTGGCGGAGCTGTCTTTGACGGTGGCCCGCACCGATCCGAAGCCACCGCTGGGGCAGCCGGGTGCGTCGTGTCTGTTCGAGATGCGGACGAAGGACGGGCACGAGGCGAACCTGCGGGTGGAGGCGTCCACGCCAGTCAGCGAGCAGGAGGCTCGGCTGCTCTACCGTGGCACGGCGCAGGTGACGGTGATGACTCCAGCCGGCGTCATCACCGGTGTGGGCGACGAGGCCGAGGCCTACACCAGGCGTTCCGAGCCCGGCTTCAAGTACGCCGAGTACATGGTCCGGGCGCGCACGGGCAACCTGGTGGTGAAGGTCTGGTTGGCCGTCGGCGGTGCTTCGTACGCCGCCACCGAAACGCTCGCGCCGAAGGCGCTGACGTTGCTCAAGGCCACCCAGGCGGCCGTACCCACGGTGTGATGTGCCCGTTGGTCATCCGCGGACGGCCTCGGGCCACCGCCCACCGGGTAGCTTCGAGTGGTCGCCGACCTGCGTGGCGATGTCCCGGATGTTGCCCAGCGCGTCGATGAAGCGTTGGCCGATGGTGAGCAGAACGTCCAGGCCGGCGGTGACGAGGTCTCCGACCGACTCGGCGAGGGTGGAGATGGCCCACGGTAGGTCGATGACGGTTGCCCCTTCGGCCGCGGCCTGCGCCAGTTTGCCGACCAGTCCCGTGACGATCTTCGCGAGTTCGACGGCGTAGTCGACGTTCGCCTTGGCGATCGTGAACAGCCACTGGCTGATGAACTCCGACTTGACGACGGACTCGTCGACCGCGGCCTTCTGCTTGAGTGCCTTGGCGTTGTAGGCACTCGCGGCGTCGCCGGTCCACTTGGGCAGGTTCTCGTTCGCCGGGTCGGTGGTGGCGGAAGAAAGATCGGAGACCGGGGTCTTCACGTCGTTGACCCAGCGGAAGCTGACCTCGATCAGCGAGAGCACCGGCAGTTGGTGCTCCAAGGCTTGCTCGACTCGGTCGAGGACGGCGTTCAGTGCCGTTTTGGTGCTGTCCAGGCTGTGCTTGATCCACAGGAGTGCTGCGGGTCCGAGGAGCCACTTCCACTGCTGGACGTGCTCGACGATCTCGTTGAACGTGGCGATCGCCGTGTCGATGCCGGCGCGGATGTGGTCGAACGCCTTGTTGAACGGTTCCCCGTACTCGAGATCAGTGGTGCCTGGCTGCATGGGGTGCTCCGTGCCCTCTCCGAACGTCGCGCGGTCGGTCGCTAGGCCTTGTAGATCTTGTTGAGGTCGAGTGAGACGACCTCGTCGGCCCGGTCGTACTCGTCGGCGATGTGCCGCAGGGCCTCGCCCACCTGTTCGAATTCCGTCACCGCCCCATTCAGAACGGCGACCATGAAGGTGTGGAAATCCCTGTATGCCAGTGAGTGGATGAGGACATTCGCGTCACCGATGAAGAAGGCTGATGGGTCGAGGTGCAGCTGCTCCGCAGCGACCTTGATGGCGGCGACCCGGTCCGACAGCATCAGCCACTTAGCTCCCTCATCACGTAGCGAATCGGTGATGACGTTCAGTTCAGCCATCTCACTACCTCACGATCCAGTCCGTCTGGCGCTGGCCAGCTCGAACGCGCGGAAGAGGGAACCGGCTTCGAACTGCAGCTGACCCGCGTCTGCCTGTGCGATCCGCCTGACGTCGCCGGTGATGCCGGTGATGCCGCCGCCGCGGATGTGCAACGTCAGACAGCCGTTCGGGCTCGACATGCTCGACTCGTCCGTCCGCTTGGGCAGGCGAGTCGCAGCGTCGAGCTCTGCGTCGAGGGCGGACAGCGTTCGCCAGGTGTCGCGCAGCCAGGTGTGCTCGTCGACGTCCCGCTCGGGGCTCCTGTCCAGCGGTTCCCGTTCCGGCGATGCAGGACCACTCTCCTCCGCCTGCAGACGAAGGAGAGCCGCCAGTTCGAGGGCAGCCTGCACGGCGTCGGCGTACGCCTCGAAGAGCGCATCGGCGAACCCGCTGGGGCCGACCCGGCTGCGCCAGTCACGAGCGATCGTGACAGCTGAGACCTCTCGCTGGGTGTCGACCACCACGCGGACGGAGCCGGTCTGGTCCGCCCCGGAGCGCTCCTCGGGTCGCACTTCACGTCCCGTCCCGCGCAGCGCACGATCGGCCTGCTCGCGCAAGGCGGAATCGTCGCCCAGGAAGTCCAGACTCGCCAGTTTAAGGCGTTCATGCCTGCTGCCCTGCTGCATTCGCCCCCCGGCTTCCTGCTCGGCCAACGCTTTCCGTGATGCGCCCGCCACGGCGAGGTAGGACCACGGTACGTGAATGACCAAGATCCGGGGGACCCCGGGCGCTGGGCTGGACGTCTCGCCATGGCGAGGACATTGTCGCGGCAGAGACGCCCCGGGGCCCGAGCCGATTTCCCACGGCGAAAGCCGGACGCACTCCGTTGGCAAGGTTTCTACCCAACGCCAGCCAACAGACTGTTGAGCTGTCGAAACGGACCCTGTTGGCGATCTCCGTGCGGGGTCCCGCCACAACGTTCTGAATCTGCCCGGCTCGGTGGACGACATGCTTGCCGAAGCGCGCGGCTACCGCCTGAGCCTGGTGCTGGCCCACCAGGACCTCGCTCAATTGCCACGACCCACCCAGCTCGCATTGAGCGCGAACGCCCGCAACAAGATCACCTTCAACGTGGCGCCCGAAGATGCGCACCAGATGGCCCGGCACATGTTCCCCGAACTGTCCGAACACGATCTGAGCCATCTGGACGCCTACCAGGCAGCCGCGAGGCTGGTCATCGGCAACCGGGAGACCGCGTCGTTCACCCTGCACACCCGGCCACCCCGCCCTGTGGTCGGCGCCGCCACGCACATCCGGGCCGCCTGTGCTGCTGCGAGCGGGAGTGCGACAGACCCGACCGCCATCGAGCAGCTCGCCAAGCGTCTCGCCGTCAGCGAACGGGGGAGTCCATCCCGCCGCAGCGAATGACGTCGGAGCCTCCTGCTCCATACACCGGAGTGGGTTCGCGCCCTGGTCGGCGGTCCGGCCCGGACATGGTCGTTGCGGGCAGCCTGCAAATCAGTCGCTGCTCACCCAACAGCGCAGCTAGGAGACCTACATGAGTCATGATCAACCGTCCCGACAGTCCCACCGGGGGACATCCTCCGATCGGGGGTGCCCCGCGACCCCCCGATTCCGATCCACCCACCGTCGCTCCACGACCACGCTTTCCGACGTCTCGGCCCGCCTTCGCCCTCGCGATCGGGTGATCGCGTTCCTTCGACCGGTTGCGGCAGCGGTGTAAGGCATTGGCCCTGGTGGAATGCATCATCGACGGCGGGGCCGCGTACTACGCCTACACCCGTGCCTGGGGCACGGATGAGGCGGCGCTGATGAGCAACGGCAGCGGCGACGAGTGGGCCGTCGTGTTCACCCCCGACGGCGTGTTCATCCGGGTCTTCGATCACGAGTCGGCGATGTCGCCCTACGGCGATCCAGACTACGAGCTGTGGCCGGGACTGCTCGACGGGCTGCCCACGGAGCTGCGTCCACAGATCGAGGAACCTGCCTTCTGCGACGAGGCCGGGCAGTTCATCGCTACCGCGGTCATATGGCGGCTGGCCGATGACGACCGCTGGCACGCCGGTGACGGAATCGCCTTTCCGCCACTTCGTGGGCCGTACGACGACACCGGACCGGACGGGTCCGCCATGCTCGAGATCCTGCTTGACGACATCGTTGACCGTTTCGTCGAGTTCGCCAGCTACTACTACGAGATCGAGGCGGATCGGGCGGCGGTCGAGCACGTCGTCGCCAACCGGCCGCTCACCGACCGCGTGCTACAGGTGCTGAACCCTCAACTCACCGTTGCTGAACTGAGGCAAGACATCGCCACGATTGGCTACCCGATTGCCGCTTCGTAGCAGCAGGTAGAGGCAGTTGCCCGTCGAACGACAGCGTACGTCTGCCATGGACAGGGACGCCTGGCGGAAGCAGATCGGCTATCGGGCCGGCAACTACTCGACGGCGCGGCGTCCAGACTCGTGAGCGTTCACTTCAGAGCCGGCCCATTAACTGGATGCTGGCGGGGCCAGGTCTGTCCGGGGAGACGTTCGAGGACAGTGCTCGATACGCTCATGCTCATGAAAACGTGCCGGCCTGTGGCGGCCGTTGCCTGCCTGGCCTTGCTGGTCATGTCGGGTTGCGGCTCCGGGCGGTCCACCACCCCAGCAGGCACCCCGACGACCTACACGTGTTGCGATGGCGAGGACGTGGACACGGTCTACCAGCCTGGCCAGGACATGACGGTTCACTGGATCGTCAAGCCGGGGACCGACCCCGCCGCGAATTCGACACAGGTCGAGCTGACTGCGCGTCTGACTGGCCCGTACGGGGACGTCAGTGAACTGAAGAGCGCTGCCGGGGGTACAGCTCGGCCTGCTCTGGGAGAGGTGACGTTCGAGGCCCAGCCGGTGCGGCCATCCGGTGCGGCGGGCGAACGACCGGTCAGCGTCATTCCCATCGCGAGGGACGCGCCGCCCGGTTCTTACAACCTGATCTTTGCCGTACGAGAGGATGGCGGAGTCATAGGCGGAGCGAGCGTCGTCCGCGTGGCCCCCAAAGCCTGAGCCCATCGGATACTCAGGCCGGGACAGCGTTGTTCTGCCGGATCGGCAGGGTGCGTCACGGGTCGTTGCGTTCGTCTCTCCTGTTGTTGCGGGCCACCGTCGCAGACGACTGCCCGTCGCGGGTTGCACTCGACTGCTGTTGCGCTACCGCCATCTAGCATCTAGTGCCGTGACCACGAACGTTGACGGTGTTGGGGTCAGGCTGCTCGGGTGGTGGGTTGGCCCCAGTGTCGTTGTCGTTCGCTGCGGATGCGGGCGCGTTCGCAGCGTTGGGCGGCCAGGATGTCGGGGCGGCGGGAGTTGGCGTTGCGCCACCGAAGGTAGGCCTGCAACCGCCGGGTCAACGCGGGGGGGTTGGGGTGGTTCGAGCCAGCGATGACGAAGGTGCCTAGCGGTCCGAACTGGGCTGCTTCCTGATCACTGAGCCGCCGCACGCGTACCGGTTCTGCCACCGCTACAGCCGGACCGCCCCGACACCGCCCGACCGACAGGCCGGACGGCGTGTCATCCAACACCGTGAACGTTCGTGGTCAGAGCACTAGGCAGGAGAGCAGGGACGAGTAATGGGTCGAGTTGGGCGAGGATTTGCTGCTGGCCGACGTAGATGCTGCGCGCATGGTCGATGCGTCCGGCGTCGCTGCCATAGCCGTTGTAGGTGCGGTGGTAGCAGCCCGAGGGGCTTCGCGGTCCTTCAGCCGCCCGTCCGGTCGGCGAGGCGGCGCAGTGCCGTTCCTGGCTGGGGGAAGGCGAGCCGCAGGGTGTGTGCGGTGAGTCGGATGCCCCACCAGGTGAGGGCGGCGAGGTAGCCAACGATGAGGGCGCCGGTGGTGTCAACGGTGATGACGAGGGCGTAGCCGATGGCGAGACCGGGTGCGGTGATGGCGCGGATCGTACGGCGGCGGCTGATGGTGAGGGCGGTGGCAATGCCGACGAGGGCTGCGCCGATGCTGCCAGCGCTTGCCGTCACCGCCAGGGAACGGCACGCTCATGTCCGCCGCAGCGGGCAGTGACTTCGAAACGGGATAGCCATGTCAGCCCAGTCGGTGCGATGATCGACATCTGGGTCGCTAGCTCAACTGGATAGAGCATTCGACTGAGTAGCGGGTCCGCTCTCCGCTTGCGCGGCGATGGGTGCGCTTCCTTCTCCTAGTTGGATCGAAGGGTTCGGGGTTCGAGTCCCCGGCGACCCACTATGCCGCGGCTGCGTGCCGGCAACGGCCGGAGTTGACCGGAACGGGGAACCACGTGCTCGAGAAGCTGATCATCCAGAAGGCCCTGCGCGTGCCGGCCAGCAAAGGCGCGGCCGGCGATGGCACGCCGGTGGCCCGGCAACTGGATGCGACACTGCTCGATGTCGGGTTTTCGGCGTCGCGGGCTCTGCTGGAACACATCGGCACCCTGGCCCCCGCTCCAGCGATGGACCTTGCCGCCATGGTCGTTTCGGCTGTGCGTGAACTGGTGGGCGATCATGTCCAGCACAACGCCTATTTCATCGGCTTCCCGGACGACGTGCCCGACACCGTTGACTTCTGGACGGACCGGCTTCGGGCGGCCGTACTCGCCGGCGGGGGCACAGCGACCGACGCGCAGCTGCGGGATGCCGTCGCCTCGGGCGGGGTGAACCTGCTCGATCTACCGGCCTACGGGGCCTACCAGCACACCTATGCCCAGCTATTGGCCGCGCATGACGACCTCATCACCGCTGCCGGTGACCGGGTGACCTTGCTGCGTCTCGGCGATACCGCCGACGTGGAGGCAGCGCGGCTCTATCTGACCCTGGCTGGTAGCTCGACGCCACTCGGTGAGGCTGACCTTGCGATCCTCAGCGAGCTTGCGGTCGCCTGCTTGGACGGCGCGCAGCCGGCCGAGATCCCGGTACGGGAGAACCGTGCCGTGCTCAACGGGATCCGGCTCGTCCTCGGCCGGACGCTGGTCGGCGTGGACACGACGACCGACGTGCTGCGCCTTGCCTGCCAGGTATCCGGCGGGGACGCCTCGCTCGAGACGCCCACGCGATTCCGCGCCTTCCGGCGCCCGGAGCGGCGGATGCTGCTTGCCGCCCTGAACAACGTCGTCGGTGCGAGTTCGGACAAGCTTGGTGACGTCGTGCGCTACGCGGAACGGTGGAAGCGGCTCGGGGAGCGGTTGCACCCGCATGAGTACGACCAGTGGCCGCACGCGCAGGAGGTGTTCGCGGTCGCGCGTGGCGAGCGGCGGGTACGCAACCTCGCCGGCCGAGCGGAGGCGGCGATCCGTGCCGGCGCTATCGGTCCGGCCGCCTCGGTACTGTCGGCGGCGCCGGGCCTGCTCCTGCGATCGGCGGACCGGCTGCTGCGGCTGGCGCCGGCGTCAGAGCGAACCGCTGTCGTCGACGCAGTCACCGGTGCGCTCGACTCGGCGTCGGGCCGAGTGCTGCTCTCGCTGCGGGAGCATGTCGACAACCGGCTGACGCCCGCGTCGGCCCGGATGTACGCGAGCCGCTCGCGCAACGCATGGGTCGGCCCCGACGAGCGGCCACCGCTGCCAGCCGAGCTGGTGGCCGAGCTGTCGTCGATGCTCGACGCCGAGATCAGCGCCCGACTGCCGAAGCAGGATCGGCCTCTGCTGGTGGACCCGGAGGTGCTCGACGTCGCACTGCCGCTGTCCGGCAAGGCGGCGGAGGGCGGCTTCGCGGTCCTGCCAAGGGGCTCGCGGGCGTCGGTGTCTGGTGAGCTGCTGCGCTTCTTCATGTACTGGCGCCAGGCGAGTCGTCGCACCGACTACGACCTGTCGGTGCTGCTGCTCGATGACGAGTTCCATGGTGCCGGCCAAGTGTCGTGGACGAACTACCGCCACAACGGCGTGGTGCATTCCGGCGACATCACCGACGCGGCAAACGGTGCAACCGAGTTCATCGACATGCCCATGACGATCGATGGTCGCTATGTCGTTCCGCAGGTATACATCTATACGGGTGAGTCGTTCGACGAGGTTGCCGAGTCGATGTTCGGCTACCAGACCCGCACGCAGGACCAGCTCGGGCCACCATTTGACGCACGGACGGTCCGGGCGCGTTCGCACCTGCGTGGCCAGGGTCGGATCGCGCTGCCGATGGTGTTCGCCAAGGGTGAGGGCGGCTGGCAGGCCGTGTGGCTGCACCTGTACCTGCGGGGTACGCCGTCATTCAACCGGGTGGAGGACAACAGTTTCACGACGGCCGACCGGGTACGAGCACTGATGGAGCGGCGTTACCTCACCTTGTCATACCTTGTCGACCGATGGCGCGCACGGGCCGAGGTGATGACGTGGGACGGTCGCCCACCGAACGAGCCGGTCACGTTTATCGGCATTCAGGCGCCCGAGGACCTGCCAGTCGGGTCGGAGGCATATACACTGGACCGACTCAGTGAGCTGATCCCTGAGTAGGTCTGCGACAGCCGAGGCCATGCAGGCGCTTCCTTCTATTCCCGTTCAACTCGGGAACCTCCGCGCAAGCGGAGGATGTGGTTATTCCAGCCCCTGCGCTTTCCTCGGCTCTCGCGGCGAGCCACTGGAATCCTGTGGCCGCATCCTCATGCGATCCGATCGTCGAAGCAGCGCAACGCTGCCTCGACGGCGCACTTCCTTCGGGCAGAAGTGGATGCTGCGGCGCTGGCGACTGTCGTCAAAGGTGCCGTGCTGGTCAACAAGCAGTGGTGACCCCGAGACGATGCGCCGGTCGCCTCTCGCGATCTTGGCAAATCGTCATGGCGCCCGAGGAGAACAGGCCCAGGCGATGTTGTGAGAGGGTCACCGAGTCGGCGACGGAGTAGGTCGAGCCACCCCGTGCGGCAACAGGGTTGCCGCGTCAACATTCGCGCCATCCAGGTTTGCATCGCGCAGGTTCGTGGTGCTCAGGTTCGCGCCGCGGAGGTCCACGTGGCGCAGGTCCGCACCACGCAGGTCCGCACCACGCAGGTCCGCCAGCTGCAGATCCGCGTTGATCAGGTTCGCGCCGATCAGGTTCGTGCCGCTCAGTTTCGCTTGTGGCAGGTCCGCGCCAATCAGGCCCGCGCCACTTAGATTAGCTTCTTGCAGGTTCGCGCCGCCGAGGTTCGCGTGGCGCAGGTCTGCCCCGCTCAGGTCCGCGCCGCTCAGGTCCGCCCTGAGCAGGTCAGCGCCAAACAGGGAGGTCCGGGCCAGGTGGGCCCCCGACAGCGCCACACCTGGTAAGCCCAGCAGAGTGTCGGCCAGGTCCAGGCGTTGGTTTTGGTTTGCGTTTGGATTGGGGCGTCGGGCCAGCACCGTGACGGCGGCCCGCACGTCGAGCGAGGACGTATTGACGTGTTCGGGCGTCTTGAGTGGGCTGGGGGCGTGGGTACGAATGAACGCGCACAGCACCTCGATCACGGTTGGCTCGTCGTCGGCGGAGTCCCGCATGACTCGTTCCAGGGCGTAGATGCCGCCGAGGCGGATGGACAACTTGTTCTCCCCTTCCTGGCCAAGCTGGTCGACGGCCTTGCCGAACCGGTCGCTGATCTGTCCCTGCTCGCTGAGGTGCATCTGCTGGCGAGTGGCGCTTGTGGCGTCGGCGGTGTAGTCCAGGGAGCGGGCGGTGAACAGCAGCGCGGCTACCGCGGTCAGCACGGTGACGCCCTGGAATACGGTGTGCACCAGTTCTCGCGTCGGGGCCCAGCGGGCGCCAATCTGTCCCGGCGCGCGGGAGGACATACGGAGCCTGCGCCGACCTTCCGGACCCACCGCCCGCGACCGGCGCTCGGCGGTGGACGGTTGCCACGAAATGCGGCCGGAGCTCCATCCAGCACGGGCGGCAGCTAGGCGATCACGGAAGCTCGGCATGACATATTGGACCGGTCTAGCCGAATGCCGGCTACTGGATGGCACTTACCCGACACACGACACGCGGAGAAATCAACAGCTCCCACCGGCGAGAGAACTATGTCGTGGTCGCTCGCGGCGAGGTGCAGCCCGCCGCTACCCGACTGCACCCACCGTGGACACTGCGGAAACTGCCGCCGGTGGGCCATACGCTGGCGCCGCGATCTCCTCTCCGGTCCTTACCGCCGACACGGCCCGGAAGCACCCTGCGCCGACACCAACGAGCCTTCCGGCCTCCGCTCAAGACGCCGCGACCAGCTGAACCACCCGAATCCACGGTCAGGTGGCGACGGTGGATGGCGGCGCGCTCGGTACAGCTGCCCGAGCGAGCCGCCGGTACATGGCCGCCTCGGTCGGCCTAGATCCTCTTTCAGGGGCAGTAGATGGGTGACGTCGTGACGGTCGCCGCCGGTCAGGGACGCGGCGAGGGGATGCCGCCCGCGTCGGTGATGACGAACTCCTGGGGCAGGAACCTTCACGGAATCGCGGTGTGAAGCATGAACAGGATCCCGCACAACACTCTGCGGTCGTCGAGGCGCTCACGCCCAGGGAACCGGTGGTGGCGTGGTGGTCGGGGTGGCAACAGTGGTTCGATCTCGGCCCAGAGTTCGTCCGAGACGATCCACGGCGGCTGCTGACCCCTCCTCACGTTCAGACAGAACGATCCTCGTGTCCCGAGGGCACGCCCAACATCGTTTCGTTAGGGGTTCTTGGTGTTGGTGTCGATGGTGTAAACCACGTCTGGCCCGACGTCATGGCGGGTGATGCCGGGTACGTCGGGGATGTAAAGCAATGGTTCGTACGGGGTACCGTGGACCCGGTCGCGCAGCAGGACGACGCTGCGGATGCCGAGCTGGTGCAACCGATCCAAGGCCGGCTCGCTGGGGAAGGTCGCCATAACGTCGCGGATCGCCTGACGGTTGGGTGTGGTGTAACTGGCCGCACCGTTGACCATGGTGGGAAAACCGTCGGTCGACCAAAGTAGGACGTTGAGGTCGCTGCCGTCGTCGGACGGCAATACCATGATCGGCGCGTGCGCGGAGGCTAGCGCCATCGCGGCCGGTTTCGCTGGGGTTTGGGGGTGGTGCAGGTCAGGCAGGCCCTCAGCTAGCACGAGGACCAGCAACGGAACGGTCAGTAGCCGTGCCGCTTCCACCGACCATTCCGGCTTGGCGCCCCTGCGAGCCGCCTCGTACAGGTGGGTAACCAGGCCAGCCGCGAGGATGGCCAGGCAGAGAGTGGGCCACAAGATCAACCGGCCTGGTGTACGGGATCCATCGAACCCGGGCACGTAAAGATAGAGCAGGCGGTAGATCGACCCGTTCGTGCCCAGCGCGAGCAACACTCCGACGACCACCCCAGACAGCAGCAGAAGCCGTTGCACCGGCGACCAGCGGGATAGGAACAGGCCGGCGAAGGCCAGTAGATACAGTGCATACCCGCATAGCAGCACTTTCTCAGTTGGTACGCCACCAAGAGCGGTGCGGGCGTCGCTGTGCAGGGTGCCCCAGGGCAGCGAGGACTGCGGCGCCACGAGAAGCCCGCGCAGTGTCGGGGAGAAGTGCGCGACGTAGTCCCAGTCCCGGGTGACATGTGGGTTGAGCTCGCGCACGTGTTGGTACGCGTACGCGAAGTATCCGGTCACCGCGGTGAAGACCAGCCCGCCGATCAGATCACCGACGATCAGCCGGAGGCTAAGGCGTGGGCGGTGGATCAGCCAGGCCATCAGTGTGATCAGGCAGAGGGCGGCGAGGACGTATACGAATCCCAGCCCCACGCCGAAGCCTAGGCTGACCTGCCAGGCCGCGACGAGCCAGCCAGCGAACGCCCATCCCGGCCGGACTCGTTCGGCAAGGTAGCCGCGGGTGAACGAGAGTCCGTGGCCGCGCGCCAGCATGGCCAGGGCCAGAGTGATACCACCGGTGGAGAGAATGTTCAGATGGCCGTCGTGGCCGTAGCGCCAGGGCGCGTAGGCGAGGGCGGCGCCGGCTACCGCGGCGGCGACCTTATTCGCGCCAAGCTGGCGCAGGAGCGCGTAGCCGCCGAGGAAGGCGAGCGCGAAAGCCAGCACGAACAGGATGTTGTAGCGCAGCACGGCGCCGACTACACCGTCGCCTATCAGCCCTGCCGGGGCATAGCCGAGCAGGCTGTCGTTCAGGGCTAGGCCGTACTTGTCGGGATAGAAAGCGTTGGTATCCCACAGGCCACGCAGACCGTGGGTGAGAGCGTGGCCACCCCAACCCACCAGCCATGCCTGGGCCGTCGGGTCACCCACGTCACCGACGATGGTGTGGGCCGGGTCGGCGATCGGCACAGTCTTGGCGCCGGCAGTCACCACGCGAACCGCGTACGGCGGAATCAGCCAGATCATCGCGACAGCGAGGAGCACCGAACCGAGGCTTGCGATACTCAGTTCCCGCAGATGGGCCCTACGTGTCAGCCAGTCCCTCGTGCGTGAACTGGCACGCGCGAGTCGGCCATTTCTTCCAAGCTCGCTGAGAGTGACGGCTGATGTGGGGCCTCCTGCTGGTGGCTCTACCTGCGTCATCACATTGACCCTCACTGTTGAACCGCCGCAGTAAATCATGAGCAGGGCGGCGCATAGAGTCAAGACCTCGATCAATGCCGTCCAGGTAGCCGGGACTTACGCTGTTTATCAAAGGCGTCTTGTCACGCAGGAGTCGCGATCGGTGCAGCGGCGCATCTCGCCGCTTCCGAAACAGGACACGCCAGGGGTTGTTGCAGGCCCTCGCCCGGGTTCCGGAGCCACGGGACGCCGGCGGCCGGATCCATCCGCTGCCGGGACTGCTCGCGATCGCGATCGCGGCGGTGGTTTCGGGATCGAGCCGCGTGGTGGAGACCGTCAAATGGGCCGCCGACCTGCCGGACGCGACGTGGGAGCGTCTCGGTGCAACCCGCGACGCGTTCACCGGTGTCCGGCGGGTGCCGGACGACAGCACCCTGTCCCGGGTACTGCCCCGGACGCCCTCGATGCTGCGGTGTGCCGCTGGCTGCTCAGCCGGGCGGGTCTGACCGGGGTCGGCAGACGAGTGACCGCGGTCGACGGCAGGACACTGCGCGGCAGGGGTCCGACCGGGGCCGAGGTGCACCTGCTGGCCGCGCTAAAGCAGGCAGGCGGTGGTCGGGTCGGTGAGGTCGGAGATGAACGTCGCGGCGGTAATCATCGCCGCTGGTGCGGAGGGTTACGCCACGAGCGGCGATGGCGTCGTCGAAGGCCGCGTACTGGTCGCTGCAGAGCATCCACCCGCGCTAGACCGCGGCGCCGTCGGCGGGCACGGCCGCGATCGCGCGGTGCGGGTCGTCGCGGGTCAGCGCGTCGTGGTCGATCGCCGCGACGTCGATCCCGACGGCACGGGCCGCGTGGGCTTCGGGCGCGAAGTGGTCGTCGGGCCGGCGTGGCCGTAGGGGGTTCGCGGGGACCAGCAACATCATCCGGGCATCGTGCCGAAGGGATGACCTCGGCTCTACCTGATATTTCAATCGGTCAGGTCATCCTGATGCTGCCCCGGGCGTCTGCCGATTCTTCCGAGGGGAGTGGCGCGTTGCTTGGATGAGGGCGCAGTCGTGCGCGGGGAGCGTTGCCTTGCGCAGTTGTCCGCTTGACGGGGCATCCCTGCACCAGCACAACATCCGGCAGTACGACAACACGCTCTGAAACCACGCGGAGAAGACGCTATCAAGATCCTCACCAACCAGACCAAGATCGATGAACACAGCGAGGATCCGGAGTGCGCGCAGGGCTTCGTCGTTTGAGATGAGGTCGAGCAGCGGTGCGCCCGCAAACACTGCGGCCTGGAATCCGTGCCATGCCTTGTCGACGATCAAACTGACAACGGCGCCACCACCTCTACGACGTCGAGGCCGGCCGGCCCCGCCGACCCGGCCGGCATTCATCCATAAACCGGCCCTTCAGGTTCCCCTGGACGGCGTGCCGTCATGGTTCGTCGGCTGGATACCATCCGGTCATGGCAATGCCGGAGCGAGACCAGCGGGCAATCTCACCGGCGCTGCGCCATGTACAGGACATCAGCGCCCTGGCCGTCGCCGAAAACGACGTTATCGTGGCACGCGATGGGGCCACGTCGGTTCGGCTCAGCGGCGGCGCCTACGTAACACGGGTGGTCGAGGGAAGACTCCTCGAACGGCTGACCACACCCTCGATCACGGCGTTGGTGGGCGAGGCCGGTTACGGCAAAACCGCTCTGCTGAGCCAAATACACCGGCGGCTCACCGAGATCGGCCGGCTTCCCCTGCTGATTCCGGCAACCGCGCTTCTCGCCGAGGGTGACACCGGCGCGGGTCTGACAACAGAGACCCTCGACGACGCCATACGCGACGCGGTACGCGCGCAGCTCCCGGTCGTGCTGCTTGTCGACACCCTGGATCTGCTACTGCAGCATCAGGACACCCGGGGTCGGGTAAACGCGCTGCTCGGATTGGCTGCACGACACAGAATACCGGCATTAGTAACAAGCCGACCTGTCGAGGCTCGCCAGCTTGAGGTCGACTACGACGACAAGGAGGATGGACGCGGTCCGGAGAATTCGATAGCGGGCATCCGACTCGGGCCCTTCGACCGGACCGAGCAGCCCGCCGCGATTGAGGCCTACGCCCGAGCATTCTACGACGAAGAACGCGTGCCGGAGGTGGTCGCTTCGGTCAGTGACGCGTCCCTACGTGGCCTACCCCTGCGCGAGGTGTGCCGGATTCCGCTGGCGCTGAGGCTCATGTTCGAGTTGTACGCACCGGACGAGGTGCCACCTAATGACATCGATACAATTACCCTGTACGAACGGTACTGGTGGCGCCGGATTGAGGAGGATCACCGGGGCCCGCCTGCACACCGGGACCAGCACGATCTGAGTCTGGAAGCAGAGGCCGTCGCCCTGGCCCTGCTGACTGCGGGGGTGGTTGAGTCGGAGACGACTCGACTGGTCGAGCGCGCACGCCAGCTCAGCCAGGTTTCGGGCACCGCAGCCAACGCCGCCGTTCAAGCACTGCACGCCCGCGGCGTGCTCCTCATGCCGGCGAACAGCCAGCGGGTGCGCTTCTTCCACCAGACGTTCTTCGAGCACGCCGCCGCGCGTGGCGTCGCCAGCAGAGGAACGGCGCTGCTCACGGCGCTGGCCGCCCAGGTCGCCGCAGACCCGCTCGACCTGTTCTACGGCGAGGTCGCCGCGCAGGTACTGCTCCTGGCCGGCCGTGATGCGCGAGTCTCGACGGCGCTCGTCGAGCATCTCCTGCGGGGCTGGCTCCGCACCGACGACGCCAATCTGCTCACTCTGACGCTGCGTACGTATGCTCGGATGCCGGCACCGAGTCGCATTCTCCGTGCGGGGGCAGAGGCTGCCCTGCGTCGCGCCCCGGTGGACGCGGTCCGTGACTACCTGCGACTGTTGCCGTCGGTTCACCACATCGGATTCGAGCGGGTCGAGGCCGAGCTGGCGCTGCTCTGGCACCGCGCGCGTCCGCAGGGCGACGCTCGGATCGACCAGGCGCTCGCCTTCGACGTGGTCGCGGCGCTGGCCCGGTTCTCTGCCCAGCAGCCCGAGGCGGTGCGGAGATTCCTGATGGATCACGGCTGTCTGGACTGGCTTGCCGACCAGCCGCCGGACGAATGGCGCCGTCGGGACAACGTGCACCTACAGTTGTTAGAGCCGCTGTCGCAGTACGCACCTCGCTGGTGCGCGACCGAGCTCACGCGCTGCCTCACCGCCTTAGCCTCAACCCGGAATGTAGAGGGCATGGCGGAGATACTCGACCTGATGGGGCGGCTCGCCACTACCAGTCCCCTTCCGACGGAGGTCGCGACGGCATTGGCCGAGATGGTGTGGACGGTGCAGAACGAGACCAACGCCGAACGACTGGAGCTTGCGTATTCGGTCCTGCGCGCCGGTCAGCTCACCGAGCAGAGCGGGGTGGGCTTGTTGGCACACACCTGCTCCGCACTCGGCCCACGCCGAGGGGTCCCGTCGCTCTGGAGCAAGGCTGGTCGCCGAGCCGAGCTCCGCGCCTGTGCCGAGGCAGCCGGCGCGCTGGACTCTCGTGAGGCCGGCGCCTTTCTCGGCGCGCTGCTGGCCGAACGGGACCCGACCCGCCAGGAGGGCGTCTGTACGGTGCTGGGTCAGGCTTTGGCTGACGAACACAGGCCGCCTTCGTCGCTGGCCGAGCACGCACGCCGACGATGTCGGCAAGAGTTGACCCGATTGCCTGCTGACCGCCGTGCGGACCGTAGCCGACCAGCGCCTACGCTCTTCGTCAACGCCCTGCACGGGGCGAATGTCGAAGGCGAACAACTGCTTGTCGCGCTCCCTGATGAGGTGCCGGAGGAGAACTGGTACCGGCGTGACGCCCTCCTGCCGCTGCTGGTACACGCCGCCCTCGCCGGGCGACCGGACGCCATTCGAGCACTGCGGCGGGTCACCACCGTCGGAGTCGACGGGCTGCAACGCCAGGTGCTGCGAACATCCGTGCTGGCCCGCCTGCAGTACGCCGCCCGGGCTGGATCCGACGCCGCCTTCGGGTACCTGATCTCGGAGGCGGGACGCAGCGGTGACGTCACCGATGTGTGCGCGGTGCTGCGGCGAACCACGACAGTGACCACCCAACTGCTCGCCGACCATCACGGCGAGCTTCGCCGTCTGCGTGCCCTACTCGTCGAGGCCGGCAACCGTGACCAGCGGCGGCAGGGTTTCGTGCTGTGGCGGCTGTTGCTCGAACGCGGCGTGGACCGTGCTCCCGGGCCTGCCCTGCTGGTCGACGTCCTGGAGCGGGGACCGAGCGCGTACCTGGTCATCTCGACCCTGGAGTTGCTCCTGGCGTCGATACGATCGGCGGACTGGGCTGGTGTGGACCCTGGGCCGCTCCTCGACCCACTCCGGACGGTGATCGAGCGGGGTGCAGCCCTTCGCAGCAGGCCCACGACGAGCCCCGGCGGGTCACGTGACCTTGGCACCGAGCAGGTGCGCACCCAAGAGGTTTTCGCCCGGCGGGCCCTGCTGGCCGCGAACGCGCGGCTGGTCGCGCTACCCCCCAGCGGGCCGCGCAGGCAGTCCTTCGCCCGTCGGGTCTTCGCGCTCGTCTGGGATGCCGGGTACCAACTGGATGACAAGTCCGACCGGCTGGCGTTCACTGCCTGCTTCGCCGAACTCGGGCATCTACTGAAGCGGGTCGGCGGCCCCACTTCGAGTCAACTGGTGCTTGACACCGCCCAGCGGCTCAACCAACTGGCTCCCAACCCGACCCGATGGCGTGAGGAACTTGCCAGTTCGTGGTACGGCGCCATCGCCGACGCCATCGCGGGGATGCCCCTCGGCGAGCAGGAGCGCTTCGTGACGCAACTACTTGAGCACGACGTGGACTTGGCCGCCATCGCGGTGCGCGCGTGCATCGACCACGTCCGCCCGACCCCCCTCTGGCTGCGGGACCTGGAACCCCGTATGCCACAGAAAGTCCGTGAACATTACCAATCTGCGCTCCATCGCCAGGCTCGCGAAGGCAGCCAACGCCCGATCCCCGACCTGTTCGAGTTGGCCCTACGCCCGCCCGACCCGGCGGGCCACGACATACCGGAGACGTCAATGCCCGACACCCGAACGGTCTTCGTCATCCAGGATCGCGACGAAGAGGCCCGCAAGGCCCTCTACGGATTCCTACGGGCTCTCGACCTGCGGCCGGTCGAATGGGAAGAGAACGTGCACAAGACGGGCAGTGCCGCGCCGTTCCTTGGCGACGTGCTCGCCCGCGCTTTCGAGGACATTCAGGCAGCGATCGTCCTGCTCACCCCGGACGACGTGGCGAGCCTGCACCCCAACCTGCACGGTGCGAACGAACCCGACTACGAGACGAGACCGACCGGGCAGCCTCGCCCGAACGTACTCTTCGAGGCAGGCATGGCGCTGGCCCTGCACCCGCAACGGACGATCATCATCGAGATCGGGCAGCTACGCCCGTTCTCCGACATCGGGGGCCGCAACGTCATACGGTTCGACGGCTCGGTCGAGAAGTTGCAGAAGATCGCCCAGCGGTTGAAGAACGCCGGCTGCAAGATCAACGACACCGGCACGGACTGGCTGGACACCACGAGGTTCACCGGGCTCGACGCGTACACCCGCCGCCCCTGATGGCGCTCCTGGCAGGTCGGGGCGCTACCGGCACCCGGCAGGCTGTTCAGAGGGAATCGAGGAACTCCTGCAACTCCAGCCGATCCAACTCGGCGAACTCTCCGGGAGGAACGACGATCGAGAGTTCACGGCTGATCACACGCTGCCGCGACGCAGCGACGAACGACAACAGGATCAGCTTGATCAGGGTTGGCCGTTGCACCGCGTCGACCCGGGCCAGCCCAGCCCCGACCACCGCCATCGCGATCCCGCCACGCTGCCCCCGGCGATGCGCCTCGGCCCACAGTTGGCCGAGGCTGTGCCACAACTCGTCGGGGCCGGACTGCGCGACCAGATCGGGCGACATGGCGCTGTATCCCACGCAGAAGAAGAGCCGCTGCGGGGTGCCGAGGGTGGCAACCGTGCCCACCGGATAGCGCGTCCTCTTGCCAAGCGGCTTCTCCTGACGTGTCAGGACGCCCGCCGGAGCAACCCCCGCCAGGGCTGCTTCCAGATCCATGTCGAGCCGAGCCCGGTCGTCGTCGTAGATCCGGGTCAGGAACTGGCCCTGTACGCTGCCGCGGTTGATGATGCGGTCGTCTCTGGTGTCCGTGTCGAACGTGTCGGTGAAACCGACCACGAGGTGCGACTCGATCTGGTCGAACAGATCTCCTGCAGTGAGCTTGATGGAGCAGTCCGGGTGGGTCAGACGCCGCCGCACCGGGCTGGGCGGCCACGCCCGCGCGACGCCATACGCCGCCGCGGCGACGACCACGACGAAGGCGACCATGAGCTCCCGCCGGGGATAGACGGATCGGTTCCAGATCGCCTGATAGGTCTGGAGCAGCAGTGCCGCAGAGGCGAACCCGGCGAACGCGTGGGCCGCGACTCGCCGCAATCCCCGCATGGTCGATAGCCACCGCACGGCCCGATCGTCCCGGACCCTGTCAAGGATTGCCAGGACGGTCCACTATGGCGTGGTGACCGAGGAGATCGGCGGGATCCTGCAGACGGCGTCGGCCTCCGTGGACAGTCATGATCTGCCGGCCGCCCGGCGCCTGCTTGAGCCGTTGGCAGCTCGGCCGGATCTGCCCCCGGCGATCCGTGCCCGGGTGCTGCTCGACTGGGGGTGGGTGCTCAGCGCCGAGCAGCGCTACCGGGAGGCGGCCGTCGCGTACGCCGAGGTGATCAAGCTTGCCGACGTGCCCGAACTGGCTGACCTGCACAGTGAGGCGCTGCTGGAAAGTGGGATCCTCGCCCGCTACCAGGGTCGCTTGGACGACGCCGACGGCCTGCTTGCCAAGGCCGGTGCGCTGGCCGCCTCGCGAGAGGACCACCTGAGGGTCGGACAGGTCCTCGCGCAGCGGGCGTCGGTGGCACACCTGCGACACCGATTCACCGAGGCACGCGAGCATCTCCACGCACTGGCAGAGCTACTGCCCTGCTGCCCACCCCATCCACGGACCGAGCAGTTGCGCGCGGACTGGGCCCATATGGCAGCGGTCTCCGCACGGCTTGCCTACGACTTCGACCGGGCGCGGAGTCTGCTGGCCGAGGCGAGCGACCGTTATGCCGCACTGGGCCGACGGATCGGGTCGGCCAACATCGAACGCGAACTCGGCGCCGTGCTCGGTCAGCTCGGTGACACGGTGGGAGCGAGACAGGCGTACGGCAGGGCTTTCACGATCTACCTGCGGGCGGGTCGCCGCCTCGGTGCCGCCCACGTGGCCCGCAGGCTTGGTCAGATGCGGCTCCTCGCTGCACCGGAGGATCCCACTGCCGAAACCTACGTCCGTCGCCGGTTCCACCAGGCGCTGCGCCTCGGTGCCGGCGAACCTGGTAATCGCCTCCTCAGTGAGCTGGGCCTGGCGCGCCTCGACCGACTCGTGGGAGATTTCGACCAGGCAGCGGCCCGGCTCGCGGCGCTGCCGTTCGGTGACGCCCCGGACGCACGGCATCTCTCCGAGGCCGCCCTCGAATGGGGGATGGTCGAGCGGGCGCGAGGCGACCGACCCACTGCGATCGAGATGTTCCGCCAGGCACTGCTCCTGCTGGAGGTGGGAGGTGATCCCAGCGCGGCATCCCTGGCGCACTACCAGCTGGCCCACGACCTGATCCTCGACGACCAGGTCACCGAGGCGAAGGAGCACGCGGTCAGGGCGTTCCATCTCAGTGAGGAAGCGGGGCGACGACTGCGTGATCCAGCCGACCGCGAAACGTTCTACCGCGACAACCGGCAGGCCTACATACTGGCCATGCACTGCGCCGCCCGTGACGAGGACGGGCCCACCGCGTTCACCGTGGCTACCGCGGCCCGCGCGGAGGCCGTGGCAGCGTTCATCCGAGCCGGAGCCAGGTTCTCCCCGGCGCTGCACGAGCTCGTCGCGGCGATCACCCTGGCCCGACGAACACCCGACGAGGCCGCCCGCCTGCCCGAGCTGCACCGCCAACTCGACCGGCTCACCACCACCGAACTGCGACGCAGCGTCGTACCGGAACCGGTCGACCTCGCCGCGACGCGGGCCTCACTGCCGGAAGGTGGGCACGCGCTGCTGGTCGACGTGCTGGAGGACGAGACCACCATCTGCAACCGGATCTGGCTGGCCCCCGACGGCACGACCAGGGTCGACGAGGTGCTGCTACCGCCAGACGTACGCCGCTGGCTGGACCGCTACCACGCTGCGGAGCCGGGATTCGCAGCCGAGTTCCAGGACGACGCCCTGGCCGCACTGGGCGCGGCGATCATTCCCCCGGGCCTGGCCGCAGCTTTGAAGAGGGGTGAGGAACCGGCCTTGGTGATCTCCACCGGCGGGCTGCTGGGGCCGGTGCCGGTAGCCGCGATCCGGGTTGGCACGCAACACCTGGCGGAGCTGGCGCGCATCGCGGTCGTACCCGCGATCACCCTCTGGACGGCCCTACGGTCGCGCCCGGCCCGCCGGGGGACGGACCTGCTGGCGTACCTGGACGAGTCGGTGCCCGGCACCCGCCGGGAAAAGGCCGCCCTGGAGCTCGCGTTTCCGACGGCTACGGTGCTCACCCGCGACCAGGTGCGGTCCTCCCTGTCCGATGCGGCAGATCACGCGGCGGTCCTGCTCAGCGTGCACGGCACGGCCGTCAGCGGCCTTGGCCAGGCCCTGGAGCTCGGCGACGGTGACGCCCTGACCGCCGCCGACCTGCTCGGGTGCCGCCTGCCGGAAGCGGTCCTGATGCCCGCCTGCTGGGCGGGGCGGCTCGACCAGCGCGCGGCAGCCGAGCCGCTCGGCCTTCCGACTGCGGCACTGCTCGCCGGGGCCCGCTGGGTCCTCGCCGGCACGGTCGACATCGCTACGTCCCGGACCGCCACCCTGCTCGGCGCCTTCTACGCGGAGCTGGCGCGCGCCCGTTCCCCGGTCGATGCGCTGCGCCAGGTGCAAATCGACTACCTGCGTCGCTCCGGCCACCGGCAGGTACCCCCGCACACCTGGGCCGGCCTCTCCATCGTGGGTGACGGGTTCGACCGCTGGAGAGCCGCGCCGCACCCGACGGGGGTTGAGCGCCTTGCCGGCGCCCCGATCCCCGGGCAGCGGCCGTGACTACGATCGGTTCATGCCCGATCACTCCCTCCCGGTCGACCTGCTCGACGACCTCCGCAACGTGCTCGACGACATGGATGTCTGGCGGCTCGATCCCGGAGGCTGGGCCGACATCGACACGCTGCTCGAACGGGTGGCAGCCTCCCTCGCGGCCGGGGCAACCCACGAATTCCGGGATGCCGTGGCAGACCTGGAGTGGAGCGGCCCCACCAAGGTTAAGAGCGCCGACAGCGGCGCCACCGGCAGACAACCGCCGAAGATCCGCGAGAAGGTGACCCGGCTCAAGGACACACTCGAGAGCCCGAAGCAGTCCGGTCAGGGAAAGCCAAGCGGTGAGTCCGGCGGCCGCTGACAAAGAACTGGTAATTCACCTCTTCGCCCGGGGGGACGGGCCGCACGCTGACGCTGCCTACGGCGAACTGAGGAAGATTTGGACGCGGTGCCAAGAGGTACTCGGCATGACCGCTCCGCTCAAGCGGTCGGGGCTACCCACCACCCTTCCGGTGATGCTCAGCGATCTACCCAGGGATCTCGGTGGGGGCGAGATGATCGTGGCCGCATGTCAGCACCCGGACATGCTGTACCAGGCGGTGCTGCGCCGGTTTCCCGCAACCGTCAACCTGTCGGCGGTACTGTCCCCTGGCACCTTGTTCGACGGCGCGCCCGGATGGGGTGAACTCGACCGGTTGTGGCGTTCGATCACGGGGCCATGGTCGGGGCTACTGCTCGGGGCGGCATATCTGTTCCTGGGAAAGGCCGAGGTCTCCGGCTCGGCCGAGCCGCGCCTGGCTGAGGAGGTCGCCGACGACCTACCGATCACCGGCCCCCACGGTTGGTGGCATGACGGGGTGTTGACCGCAGCCGGCCTGGCCATGTGGGAGCCCCGCCTACACGGGTCCGACGACCGCGCGGAGCGCTGGTTTCTGATTCTCGCCCGACCCGACCACGACGACCAACTCAGCGACTGGACGTGGTCGAACGGGCTGCCGGTCCTGCCACCGTTCGGCCACCATCTCCGACATGCTGCCACTGTCCGCCACCAGCTCAGGGTATGGCAGGAAGCCCGCGAACTGCGCCGAGTCCAGCAGCGATTGGACGCCGCCGGCCCTGATGACCTGACGAAGATCCGCGCCGACCTCGCCTACTGGCGGGCAGCCCTGCGCGAGATGCGGCACAGCATGAAGAACGCGGAAGTCGCCATACGCGAGATCTTGGGCCCCGACGCCACCGGCGCTGCCGGTCCGCTCGCCGACGACCTGGCTCTGACCGGCTGGCTCCGTCGCAGCCTCAGAAACGAACTGACCACGTTGGCCATAGCTGACGACCGAGCCCGTGCGCTGACCGAACTCCCACCCGCTCGACGCTCCGAACCCACAGGAGACCTCATGCCTATGCCCAACCCGCGCGACGTTTTCGTGATCCACGGCCGTGATGAACAGGCCCGCCAGGCTCTCTGGACCTTCCTGCAAGCCATCGACCTGCACCCGCTCGACTGGGAGGAGATCGTGCGGCAGACCGGCGAACCCTCCCCCTACATGGGCGAGGTCCTGCAGCGGGCCTTCCAGACCAACCAGGCCGCCGTCGTCCTGATGACCCCGGACGACGGCGCCATCCTGCACGAGAGCCTGCGCAACAACGGCGATCTCGTGCACGAGAGCGAACTGACCGGCCAGGTTCGTCCCAACGTCCTCCTGGAGGCCGGCATGGCCCTGGCCCTACAACGCAACCGTACGGTGATCGTCGAGATCGGCAAACTGCGCCCGATCTCCGACCTGGCCGGTATAAACACCATCCACTTCGATGGCACCCCGGCCAGCCTGCAGAAGATCGCCCAGCGGCTCAGCGCCGCCGGCTGCCTCGTGAACATGATGGGGACGGACTGGCTGAACACCAGCCGTTTCAAGGATCTCTCCGCGTACGATCGGACGTTCTGAACGACCAGGTCAGGTCCGTAGCGTGCTCACACCGTCAGTCCCAGTTCGTCAGCGAGCCGGGCTACCGCCAGGTCCGGCGATCGCGACAGCCGCAGCACGTCGGTCAGCACCCGATGCCGAGTTGTGCGGTCAGACGCCTGCGAGGGTGAGAAGCCGATCCATTTCGGACAGCGGCAGAGTCGGAGCAGTGGCGGTTGCGCGCGCTACCCACTCGTTCGGATCCGTGAGCAGGGCGCGCCGTACGTGGACCGGTATGTTCGGATGCCCGGCAATTGCGTGGCGAACCTCGCTGTCGGGGTCGGCGGCCAGACGTGCGGCCAGCTCGACGGGCAGGTCCAGATCTCGGGGTGCCAGGCATCGCATCCGTGGATCCGGGTCTGTCGCCAACCGGCGCAGGGTCTGCGGCGGGAAGGTGAACTCGTCGGCCGGTCGCCAGTTCGTCTTCTTGTCCGGCTGGAACTGACGGTCGATGCGCTCGGCCGTGGCTGGATCAACCAGGTGCGGGGCGTGCGTGGCCATGGTCGTACGTACGCCACTGTCGTCGTCGTTGAGCAGCCGGATGACCGCGTCGGGCGGCAGCGCCCGGCTCCGCGCCGCGGAGCGACGGAAGCAGATGTACGGCGAGGACAGGTACGGCAGTGGGTCTGCGGTGACCCAGTCGAGCCGTAGGTACCGCAGCTCGGTGATGGCCATGTGGTCTTCGACCTGCTGTAGGAGGGCATTGTCATCGAGTTCGTCGTCGAGCAGGTCGGTCAGCGGGCGCGCGCTCTGCTGGATGTCGTCATAGATCCGGTGGCGTAACGGCTCGGGCGTGTCCCGGCGGCTGAAGACACCGACGCGTACGTTCGCGCTGGGATCGTCGGTGAGCAGGTCCCGCAGTGGTGGGGGGAGCTGCGGGTGCTCGGCGAGCTGGCGGCGAACCTGGTAGTCGGGGTCACCGCCGAGCCGTACGGCCAGTTCCGGTGTCAGGAGGGCGTGGCGTACGGCTCCGGCGCGGGTTACCGGGTCGGCGAGCAGTCCCGTCACGAGGTCGGGGGGCGGCGCCGGATGCGGTGACCGCGCGTAGTAGGTCGAGCAGGCGGCCGCGCGAACCTCGTCGACGGGGTCGGTGAGTAGGACCCGCCGGACCGCCTCGGGTGCCTGCGTCCACCACCGTGCGAGCGTGGCCCGGACCTTCGGGTCCGGGTCGTCGGCGAGCCGGGCTAGCAGATCGGCGGGTACGTCGTCGTGCTCGGCGAGGTACTCCCGCACCCGTGTGTCCGGATCGTCGATGAGTCGCTCGTACAAGTCGCGGGGTGCGTCACGGGCGCGAGCGGCCAGGGCAGCCCGGACGGCGGGATCGGTGTGCGCGGCCAATCGCATCCGGACGGCGTTCGGCAACCGAGGGTTGAGTGCGAGCGAGTGCAGCAGCCGGTGATGACCCGAGGCGAGGATCTCCTCGATCAGGTCCAGGGTCAGGTCGGGACGCGTGGCGACGTGACCAGAACCGCGCCGGTAGCGCATCAACCGGCGGACCATGCCGGCCGGTAACGCCGGGTTCTCGGCAAGGCCGTCGAGCACCTTCGACAGGTGGGCCGGCGTCGACGTGTCATCAGCCACCCCGCCGCCCCTCCCCGAATCCGTTGCGCCTCCGGAGTCTCGCATGTTCATCAAGGGCGGCACTGCCCCGTTTGGTTGGCCTGCGCCGGAGCGGGGTAGCTGCCGCTCGAATTCCGTCGACTCATCTACGCTGGCGACCTTGACCAGCGACGACCACTTGGCGGCCCGCGAGCGGCGCCTGCGACGGCGACGTCCTTAGACGTTGCAGTGGTGTCGAGCCACTGGATGACGTGCGCCGCCCCTGCGAAGGCCGCACGGCTTCGCGTCCAACGTCGCGGGCGGCGCGCACATCCGACGGAGTATGGGCGGTGGCAGAACGGGACCCCCGGCCATTCGCTGATCGTCCAGACTGGGCTTGGGCGCTGAGCGCTGGTTCGTCAACTTCTCGGTCGCGGTCACGACCTGCTGGATCCTCTCTGAGCTGGAGCTGGACGTGTACCTGGCCGGCCGTGATGTGGAGTTCCCGGTCGACGTCGGGGCGCGTGCGGGCGTGGCGGCGAACGCGGCGCGCCGAGAGCTGCTCACCGGGCGGCCAACCGCCGAACCCGGCGACCTGCCTGACCTGTCGAGCGCATCTGGCGTCATCGACTGGGTCGCACAGGCGTCGCGCCGTGGGCCCCAGCTGCGACTGTCGTACGTCGGCGGCCCTGAGCTCGTCGACGTCGGGGTCCTCGGTGATCGCGTCGCGACCAAGGGCGGTACCCCTTACATCGCGGAGACCTCGATCTCTGGCAGGAAGCAATCACCGTCGTGGTCGACACTCCCCGACGCCCACGGCCGACCACGTCACGGTGACCAGGCTCGCCCGCCGCGAGGCCGCACGCGCGTTAAAGCTCAGCAGCAGCTTCTCTCCCTCCAACTAACCGTCTCTGCAACGATCTTCGGCTTTGCTATCTCTCGCCCAGGAATGCCAACGAGGAGATTCGCTCAGCCCACGAGCAGACGGGGTCGCGGAATCGCCTATGCCAGCGAAGGATGTCCTCGGTGGCTTCGTGGTCCGGGTGATCCGCCGCCGCCGTACGCCTGATCAGCGTTCGTTCGTGGCGGCTGGCGCGATCTCGTCGAGGTGTGCGCCGACGGTGGCCTTGGCGGTTGCGTTCGAGGTCCGGCCGGGGCGCAGGAGGGCGTGCAGGATCACGCCGTCGACGAGGGCGTAGAGACGTTCTGCCTCGACCTTCTGATCGAGCCCGGGCCGGAGCGCACCGGCGTCGGCCAGTCGCCGGATCATGGTGGTGAAGGCGTCGGCGAGGCTCTTGTCGATTTCCTTGCGCAGGTCGGCCATGGTCGGTTCTACGACGGCGCGTGCCGTGAAGGCGAGCCACACCTCGCACTCGCCGCGCCGTGGCCGGTCCAGCGGCAGCATCTCGTCGATCATCGATCGGACCACCGCACGCTGGTCGCCCGTGGTGTCCACGGCTCGGATCCGCTCCTCGATCCGTTCTCCCACCAACCGTAGGGCGAACCCGAGGAGTTCGGACTGGGTGGTGAAGAAATGGCGCAACGAACCCATGGACAGGCCGGCCTCGCGTGCCACGTTTCGCACCGATGCCTGCTCCAGCCCGTCGCGCATCACGATCCGCCAGACCGCTTCGGCGAGCTCGGTCCGTCGGGTCTGCGCATCCACCAGCTTCGGCACCACTCTTTATAACACAGTCGTGCTATCTTCTTGTTGCTAACACGACTGTGCTAGATAAGCGGGAGCGCCTGTGTCACGTCGAGAATGCGCCTGGCTCACGGCAGCGGTGGTCGGCTGGATCGCCCTCAACGGCGCGGTACTGCTCCTCGCGCCCGGCGACGCCCCCTTCGACTGGCCGGCGCAGCACGACCCGCCATCCGGGCCCGGCCAGGTGATCGCCGCTCAGGCCACCCTCGTCGAGTTGGTACTGCTCGCCGCCATCGCATACGCGCTCACCCGCGGTCGACCCGCACCGATGATCGCCGAGCGCGCACCGACGCTCCCGACCGCTCGCCGTGAAACAGGACTCGTCCTGGCGTACGGCGTCCTCGCCCAACTCGGCGGCCTGCTCATCGGCCGAGTGCTCGGCTGGCACCCGATCGGCTTCCACCTGGCCGGTACGCTCGTCGGTGCCACCGATCCGGTCGGGCCCGCCGAGGCGCTCGGCTGGGCCACGTACAACGTTGTGGTCTACGCGCTGTTGCCACTCCTGTGGTTCCGGCGGCGTTACAGCGCCCACCAGATGTGTCTGCGCTCGGCGGATCGGCGCCGCGATGCCATCCTCATCCTCGCCGTGCTGGTCCTCGAATCGCTCGCGCAATGGGTGGTGCTCGGCCACGCGTTCGCCGGCCTGGCGCCGGGTCAGCTCGCCGCCGGAGTGCCACTGACATTCCTGCTGTACTTCGCTGGCACGGTGCTGCCCACAGTCATCTTCGTGCAGAGCATCCTCGTCCCCCGATACGCCCGTCTGACCGGCTCCACCACCGCGACCATTGTTCTCGGCGGCCTGACGTACGCGGCACTGCACGTGTTCGAGGGCTGGGGCGGGTTCGGGTCGCCGCGCGAGGCCACGCTGACGATCCTGTTCGTGCTTCTCATCTACACGCTGCCCGGCGCGTTCAAAACCTGGCTCACCGTACGGACCGGCAACGCCTGGGTGCACGCATGGGCGTACCACGCCTTCGCGCCACACACGATGCACGACACCGGGTTGATAGTTCGGATCTTCCGCCTCTGAAAGTATCCGAGTAATCCTACCTGCTAATTCGGAGTTACATCCCTCGGACAGCCACATGCCTCGATGCGTCTCGGGTTCTGCGCCGGTGAGATCGCCGGACCGGCTGGTGAGTCGGCGGTACTCACCGCGACCGATGCAGGCTCAACGTCACCTGGACTACGAGCGGCGATCAGGATCATCACCCGGCACGTCGACCACTACGCCGCCCAAGGCCGACTTGGCGGGCGGTGTGAAACCTGCCGCGAACCTACAGATGCCCGCGACCGGAGATTGCTAGGCGTCGCGGCGCAGCGTGAACCAGAAGGTCGGCACCGAGTTGGTGCCCGGTGTGACGTCGATTAGTTCCCAGCCCGGGAACCTGGCGCGGAGCTCGTCGGCTGTGACGCCCGCCGCCCACGACGTGACCTCGGGGATCGGATTGCCGAGCGGCTCGGGGCCGTACCCGAACATCAGCAAAAGTGCTCCGGGAGCGGCGCGGTCGGTAAGTCCGGCGGCGTAGGCGTCGCGGCGGTGCAGCGGGACCCCGCAGTAGCAGCTCAGGTCGAAGAACAGGTCGAAGGGGCCTGGCACGTCCAGTTCGTCGAGTCGGGTGGCGTCTCCGTGCAGCAGCCGTACCGCCACTCCCGCCGCCGCGGCCTTCTCTCTGGCCTGGTCGACGGCGCGGTCGATCAGGTCGACGGCCGCCACCTCCCAGCCGTGCCGTGCGAGGTAGGTGGCGTTGGTCCCCGTGCCGCAGCCGAGTTCGAGGGCGCGGCCGGGTGGCAGCGCCCTGCGCCCCTCTACCAGGTCGACCAGCTCGGGCGGCGTCACGCCGGTGTCCCACGGTGGCTTGCCGGTGCGGTAGTAGCCCTCCAGTGCGCGGTGGACGGCCTCCTCCTCTGGGCCCCGCTGCGATGAAGCCGGATCCGTTTCCAGCTTCTGAGTGGCGTTGGGCTGGTCCATAACGCCCTCCAAGAATATAGAGTTGAACTCTAGTGACGTGCTCTAAAGATAGGCTCGCAATATGGACAAGGTCAAGCGGCCGGACAAGCGAGCCGAGCGCTCACGCCGCACCCGCGAAAAGGTCGTCGAGGCGGCTCGCGAGCTGTTCGTCGCGCAGGGTTACGGGGCGACGAGCCTGCAGGAGGTCGCGGACCGAGCGGGCGTGGCCGTCCAGACGGTCTACTTCGTCTTCCGCAACAAGCGCACGCTGTTCAAGGACGTCGTCGACACGTCCATCGCCGGGGACACTGAGCCGGTGGCCACCATGGATCGTGAGTGGTTTCGCGCCGCGTGCGCCGAGCCCACCGCAGCCGGGCAACTGCGCGCGCACGTCCACGGCACCCGCGAGATCCTGGGCCGGGTCGCCCCGATCATGCCGCTGATCGCGGCTGCCGCAGCCACCGACCCTGAGATCGCCGCACAGTGGCCAGATGGCCCCGACCCGCGTTACACAGTGCAGTACGCAGCGGCCGAAGCCCTGGCCGGCAAGCCCGACACCCGTCCCGGCCTCTCCATCGACATGGCGGCGGACCTGCTGTTCGGCCTACTCAGCCCACAGCTCTACCTGATCTTCGTCCGCGACCGCGGCTGGTCACCGGACACGTGGGAAGAGTGGGCCCGCACCGCCTTGACCTCCCAACTCTGCGCCGACCCCGGCTAACCGGACGGACGTCACGATCGTCCTCCAGCCCGGCGCGGTGATCCCGGCACGGCCTCAGCCTGCGGCCGCCGCGGCGATGTAGGTGTGGAACGCCGCTACCTGTTCATCCGTGACAACCGGTTCGAAGTCCAGGTGCTCGCTCGGAACGATGCTGGTACCCGTACCGGTGACTGTCACGAACCAGGCGCCTTCGTGGCCGAACCAGTGCGCCTGCGCCAGGACGCCGATGTCGGCGCTCTCCCAGGGGTCATCCGTGTTCTCCACGGTGATGATGCGAACCCACTGCCCGTCCTGGCCGTAGGGCGGCTGCGGGACGTGCAGAGTGAGGTTGTCCGCGCCAAGGCTTTCACCGAACAGACGAGCCGCGCCGGCCTGGGCCAGTGCCCAGAGATCCGCTGTCCTACCCGTGCGGCCCACCTCCACCTCGCCGTCCGGACCCTCGACCATGACGGTGTACGAGCGGTCAGGCTCGTGCCGCACCCGTGCTCGCACCTGCATCTTGGGGTCGCTCATCCGTCAATGATGCTCCAGCCGCCTCGGTGGCAGCGCCGCCGTGCAGCCATGTGTACAGCGAAGCCGGTCGACGGCTGCCGGCGTCGGGCGGCCTCCGGCCGTCTTCTGACATCCGCAGCGCCTGCAGAGGGCGCGTAATGATCTTGGCTTGCGGAGCCGGTGAGTAGCCGGCCTGCGCAGGTGACGGTCATCGTGGTGACACCGCCGCTTCGGCGGTCGCCGCGGTCTCCGTCGTGGCCGCGCCGTCCGGGGTCCCGGCCTGCGGGGCGCTATCCGCGGCCGGGTCGTGACCGCTGGTGTCCGGCTTGACGCCGCGCAACAGCACCATAGCCAGCAGTGCCAGGACAAGCGCGACGACGGCGCCGACGACGGCTGTGACATGTAGCCCGTGGGTGAACGCCTCGCGGGCGACGGCGAGCAGTTCGTCACCAGCCTTGCCGGGGAGGTCCTGGGCAACCGCCACCGCACCACCGAGCGACTCGTGCGCTGCTTCGGAGTCGACGCCGGGCGGCATGGTGTCCGCGATCTGGCTGCGGTAGACGCCGAAACCGATGCTGCCGAGGACCGCGATGCCCAGACCGGCGCCCAGTTCGGTGCCCGTCTCGGAGATGGCCGAGGCCGCACCGGCGCGCTCGGGCGGAGCCGCACCGACGATCAGGTCGGTGCTCAGCGCCGCCATCGGTCCCAGACCCGCACCCATGATCGCGGACGCCGTGACCAGGATGCCCAGCCCTGCTGTCGCGCTGACCAACGTGAGCATTCCCAGTCCGAGGGCCGCGACGACCAGGCCGCCCGCGATGACGAAGCCGGGGCGGATCTTCGCCGCGAGAGCCGGGGCTGTCATGGCGCCGGCCATCAGGCCAGCCGCGTTGGGCAGCGACCAGAGGCCGGCGACCAGCGGGGAGAGTCCGTGTACGAGCTGGAGGTACTGCAGTGTGAAGAGCTGTGAGCCGGCCATCACCAGGATGCCGACGGTGAGCAGAGCCACCGATGCGCTGAAGGTGCGCTCACGGAACAGCTTGAGGTCGAGCAGCGGGTCGGCGAGCGTCCGCTGTCGGTGGACGAAGGCGACCCCGACGGCCAAACCCAGCCCCGTGAAGCTGACCGGCAGCAGCCCCATGCCGTCCGCGACGACCAGCTTGAGGCCGTAGACAACGGACAGCACGGCTACCAGCGACAGCACGGCGCTGCCCAGATCCAGCTTGCCCGCCTTCTCGTCACGGTGCTCGGGCAACAGCACCGGACCGAGTACAAGTAGGACCACCATGACGGGGACGCCGATCAGGAACGCCGAGCCCCACCAGAAGTAGTTGAGGAGGAATCCGCCAAGCAGCGGGCCGAGGGCGCCGCCGACCGCGAAGCAGGTCATCCAGACACTGATGGCGACGGTCCGTTGGGCCGCGTCATGGAACATGGTGCGGATCAGGGACAGCGTGGAGGGCATCAGCGTCGCACCCGCGACGCCGAGCAGCGCCCTGGTCACGAGCAGCATCTCGGCGCTGGTGGAAAGCGCGGCGAGTACTGAGGCGGCACCGAAGGCGGCGGCGCCGCTCAGCAGCAGCTTGCGCCGCCCGATCCGGTCACCGAGCGTTCCCATGGTGATGAGGAGGCCGGCGACCAGGAACCCGTAGATGTCCATTATCCACAGCAGTTGCGTGGTGCTCGGCCGCAAGGACGCGGTCAGCGAGGGAACCGCCAGGTGCAGAACGGTCATGTCCATCGCGATGAGCAGCGTGGGCATGGCCAGCACCGCCAGCCCGACCCACTCTCTCCGGCCCGCGCGAGGCGCGGCGATCGTAGTCATAATTTCCCCTGTCTCGTGGGTCGCAGGCGACTGACTCGCTTGTCGATGACGGTAAAAGTTGAACCGCTGTAGAGGTCAACATCTGTATTCGCAGCCGCGTGATGCCGTTCACCACCGTTTGTCCGACCGGGCCGGGCAAAGCTCACGCCGCACACAGCGGTCGTTGTGTGTCTGATCAGCGGCTGACGAGTTCGGCGAGGATCTCCACCAGTTCGGGTCGGTCGAACGGGCCGACGTGGGGGGCCGCGACGCTTCGTACGTCGGTCGGGTTGTCCGGGGTGAGGCGGTCGGCCTCGGTGATGAACCGGTCCTGTAGCGCAGCCGGGATCAGCCGGTCGCGGGTGAAGCGCACGTACGTCCGGGGAATCCGGCCCCAGGTGCCCGCTTCGCCGCGGGCGTCGGCCAGGGGGATGCTGACGGGCTCGTCAGGTTCAAGGGTGTTGAGCAGCCGGCTCACCGCCTCGTCGGTGAAGTCGCCGGCGAGGCACTGCTTGATGCCGTCGAACACCGACGGGTCGGCCGAGCGCCAGTTGATCCGGGCCACCCCAAGAATCGCCGGATCGGCGACCACTGCCTGGGTCACCAGGGGGAGCAGGCTGTCGCTGTTCTCTGGCGTGGCAAGGTAAGCGGCCACGTTAGGCAGGTCGACGCAGCAGTACGCGGCCAGGTAGACGACCCGGTCGAGCAGTTCCGGGATGGCGTTGCCGACCCTGCTCACGGTGACGCCGCCCTGACTGGCGCCGGCCAGGATCACGGGCCCGTGGCGGCGAGCGCGGCGCACCACGTTCACGACGCGCTCGACGTAGTCGTCGATGGTGATCGTGGCGAGTGGTGACGGCTCGGTTGCCAGCCCTTTGAGGTCCTGCGGGGCCTGGTACGAGCGGGGGAAGAACCCTTCAGCGCCGTGCCCCGGAAGGTCGACGGCCACGCACCGGTGCCCCCGCAGGGTGAGTTCGGTGATCAGCCCCGAGCAGAGGTGCGACGAGGAGTTGGTGCCGTGAACGAAGATCAGCGTCGCCGGTCGCCGGTCGCCGGTGGTGTCTTTCGTCGTCATCGAGATTCTCCCTTGTGGTAGTGAAATCGAGGGGGTGGTCAACGGCGCGGTTGGCGCCACAGCGGCCAAAGGAGCGGGCTGTCCGCCACGCGAACCGGCTCGCCGAGGTCCGCGAAGCCGTGCCGCAGGTAGAGGGCACGGCTCCGCGGTGAACTCGCCTCCAGGTACGCGGCGAGCCCGTTGGGGTCCGCTCGCTCCAACCTGTGGCGCAACATCGCCGAGCCGAGTCCGGCGCCCTGCCGCCCGCCCACCACCCCCATGCACGCCAGGTAGAGGTGCGGCTCACGACGGGGATGCCGCTCGGCCAGTGCCCGCCCGAGGGTCCGCAACCGCACGCTGTTCTCGCCGAAGATGGAGTTCTGGTCCACGTCGGGCGCGTTTGGACGCTCCTCGTCGGGTGCCTGACCGGCAGCCAACGCCAGCCACACCGAGGCAGCCTCACCATGACCGCCCAGGTATGCCTCGGCGGCGCTCCGATCCAGCAGGTGGTCGTAGAAGTGCGACTGGAGACGACCGCGTGTACCCGAGGCGGGGAAGAGCCAGCAGGCGACCGGATCGTCCATGAACGCCTCGGTGAGGATGTCCGAAACCGCCTGCCGGTCCGTGGCATCCGCCTGCCGCACCATTGCGTACGGTGTATCTGTCGTCATGCGTACAACGTATAGCCGAGCCCATGAAATCGAGTCTGTGCCGCTTGGTCAGGCAGAGTAAGTGTGCTAGCAGGAGGAAGATTGACCTAGTACAGTTCAGCCGGACGACGACTTCCCCAGTAGATCGGAGGGTGGCCATGCCTTCGCCGCCGCGCCCGGATCCGCCGTACCGGCGGATTGTCGAGGAGATCCGCGGCCGAATCCTGGCCGGCGATCTGCGGCCGGGGGACCGGATTCCCTCCGTCCGGCAGATCGCCCAGCGATGGGGCGTCGCGGTAGCGACCGCGACCAGAGCGATGGCGACTCTCCGTGACAGCGGGTTGGTCGAAACGACTGTCGGTTCCGGCACGGTGGTCAGCAGCCACATCCGCCGAAGGCACTCGGTCAGCCCGGCCACGTCGCAGCGGCCGCGGCAGGCCGGCGCGTTCAGGCAGCCACTGGGCCGGATGCACGTTCTGCGCGCTGCCATCGCGATCGCCGACGTCGAAGGACTCGATGCGGTGTCGATGCGACGTCTCGCCGTCGACCTCGGCGTCGGCCCGATGTCGCTCTACCGGCATGTGGCGAACAAGGATGAGCTGGTGACGCAGATGGCCGACGAGGTCTTCGGCGAATCCGAACTACCCGACCCAGGACCGCCCGGGTGGCGGGCGAAGCTCGAACTCGTCGCCCACCAACAGTGGGAACTGTGCCGGCGACACCTCTGGCTGCCCAGAGCCGTCTCGTTCACCCGTCCGGCGCTCGTGCCCAACATGATGGCGCACACCGAGTGGATCCTGCGCGCGCTCGACGGGCTCGAGCTGCCCCTGACGACACGGATCCGTGAGGCGCTCACGCTCCACGGACTGGTCGCCACCGTCGCGCTGTCCATGGCGGCCGAGATCGAATCGGAGCAGGAAACTGGTGTCACGCTCGATGGGTGGTTGCTGGCACAGCAGAAGCGAGCCAACCAGACGCTCGACAGCGGAAAGTTTCCACTGCTGGCGACCATCCCGACGGAGACGGCCTCGGACCTCAACGGACTGTTCGAGTACGGTCTCGCACGCCATCTCGACGGCTTCGCCACCCTGGTCGAGGGTCATGCCTGAATGAGGCCATGAGGGTCCGCCCTCGATGGCGATCACCTGAGGATGCCAGCTCGCCCACGTGTGCGACGAGTCCCGGCGCGGCATCTCAGTAAAGTGTACTAGTTCAATGGCTCCAGCTTCAGTTCACTTTCTGAGTTCTGCAAAGCAGAATTCTCAGGAGTTCCGCGCAGTCTGAATACGATGCGCACATGAAATCAGGTACGCCGTACGCAGCCGTGCTGCTGGTTGAAGATGCAGTAGGGCGCGTGGTGCTGGACGTCCTCACCGAAGCGTTCTCAATCGACCCCGTTTCCTGTCAGGTGGCTTCCTCGCGGTGGCTGGTGCCGGGCTGGACGCCCGACGCGGAGCATCCGGACGCGCCTGAGGTGGTTGGACCTTCCTGGCGCGCTGGCTCCTTCTCGGCAACCCGGCGGCCCCCGCAGAACTGGTGTGCCGCCCATTCGTGGCGCGGTGCTGCCCGGATGGTCGACACCGAAGAGGGGATCGCATGAACCAGTTGTCCGGCTCGCTCGCCGAGGTGCGATCGTGGCATCGGCCATTGATGATCATGGTGGCGGCGATGTCCGTGCTGGTCGTCGTCGCCAGCGTCGGTCTTCTTAGCGACGATCGTGAGCTCATGCAGGCATCGGTCTGGGCGAAGCCGTTGAAGTTCGGCATGTCGTTCGTCATCTACGGCGCGACGCTCGCGTGGCTATTGCCGAAGCTTCGCAGGGCAAGGCGCACGATGTGGACTCTCGGCACGGTGTTCGCCGTCACCGGGCTGATCGACGTCGGTTTCATCGCGGTGCAGGCCGCCCGCGGCACCTACAGCCATTTCAACGTCAACACCGATACGTTCAACCAGATCGGGCAGGTGGTCTTCTCCTCGGGCGTGGTCGGGTTGTTCGGGGCGAGCCTGCTGATCGCTGTCATGCTGCTGTTCCAGCGGGTCGGTGACCCGGCACTCACCTGGTCCCTACGCGTCGGGATCGGGCTCTCCGTCATCGGCATGGCGCTGGCGTCCTTCATCCGCGGGCAGGCCGGGCCTGGACCACGCACGGCTGAGGACGCCTACGGGAACCCGGTCACGCTAGTTGGGCAGCACGGGGTCGGGGCACCGGACGGCGACGGCATGGCGATCACAAACTGGAGCACCGTCGGCGGCGACCTGCGCGTTCCGCACTTCATCGGCTTGCACTCCATTCAGGTGTTCGTGCTCGCGGTGCTGCTTCTCACCGCCCTCGCGGCCCGGATCAGCTGGCTGCGCAGCGAGCGCGTACGCACCCAATTGGCCGGGGTCGTCATTCTGGGCTACTCCGCGCTGTTCACCATCACGGTGTGGCAGGCGATGCGCGGCCAGTCGCTGGTCCGCCCCGACGCGGCTACGTGGACCGCACTCGCCGTAACGGTGGTCGTGACCGCACTGCTGGCGACTCTGGCTATCTCGGCCGCTCGCCGCAGTGAGGCGGTCCCCGCCGGTGACTGGCGCTCGTCCGGGGTGCGGCCTCGTGAGCCGGTCGGGTCTTCGGGGCCAGACAGCACTGTGGCGCCATGAGGTTGAGGTTGGCGACCCGCGCTGTGTGGCCCGTCGACGGTCCAGCGGCACGAGGTATACGAGGAAGAGGAAGAGGAAGAATGCTGCGTCGGTCCCGGTCGGTCAGTGGCCGACTCCGTCAACCGCAGTCCAGGTCCATGACCGGGCTCGGTCATTTCAGACAGCGCGCAATCAATCCCACGACCGGCCGGGTTCTGGCGCTGAGTGTCGTATTCGCGGTCGCGGTGGCGGGATGCGGGGTGTTGCCGAAGAGCGAAGGCGTGTCCTCGCCCGCCGCCACCAGTGCGCCCGCCACCGCGGCCAGCGGTCCGCCCGCCATTGCCGCGACATCGGGTCAGCACGCCCAAGCGGCCCTGGCCGAGACTCGCAGCACGATGACTGGGGATCTGAGGGTGGAGGTTGTCGGTCTTAACCGCGTCAAGGGCAGGCACCTCATCGTTCAGGTTCGTCTGTCCAACACCGGTACGGACAAGCGTCTGTCCTGGGCCGGTGAGATGGGTGACCACACGCGCCCGCTCGGCGAGATCACATGGGCTTCCGGCATCGGCGTCCTGGACGCGTTGGCCCGCACCTGGCTCCTGCCCTACAAACCCGCCGGCGCTGCCTGCCTGTGCAGTAACCGCGACCGCGACGGCCTCGGCCAGTTCATCGACCCCGGGAGGTCGATCACCGTCTACGCGGTGCTGCCCGCACCGTCGGGCAACCCCACGACGACCACCGTCGTCACCCCGGTAGGCCCGCCGATGCTCGACGTACCCATCACCGACGACCCTCCGGCCGGTGACTTCCCCGACCCCGACGCCGAACCCGTCACCCCGATCACCCGCCGCCTCATCCTCGCCTCCGAATCCCAGGACAAATCCGAGGAGACCGCCGACGACGGCAAAGACCTCCAGATCAACCTCTCCGCCGACGTACTGTTCGCCGTGGACAAAGCCACCCTCACCCCCAAAGCCCACTCAGTCATCGCCCACACCGCCACACTCATCGACGCCTCCCCCGCCACCGTGGTGACAGTGGCCGGCCACGCCGACTCCTCCGGCACCGACGCCATCAACAACCCACTGTCGCTGCGCCGCGCCCAAGCCGTCCAACACGCCCTGACGGCCCGGCTGACCAGAAACGGGGTCCGCTTCCACACCGAGGGACACGGCTCACGCCGCCCGCTCTACCGCAACGACACCGACGAGGGAAAACGCCGCAACCGCCGCGTCACCGTGACCTTCCCCAAACCCCAACCCACCACCCAGCAACCACCGCCCACGACCACCACCGCCGCACCCGACCTGACCGGCACCACCACAGCCGACGGTCAGCCCATCGCGATGAAGGTCACCGGCCTACGCCGGCTACCCGGTGGCCTCGGCCTACTCACCTACACCATCACCAATGAAGGCACGTCCGAAGCCTGGTTCAGAGACCTCCACCACGCCCAAGACTGGGAGGCGTACAAGTACCAGGCCGCCACCAACATCCGCCTGACCGACGTCACCGCCCGCCGCCAGTACCTACCCGGCCGCCTCGAAGTCCCCACCGACAACGGCACCGACTTCTACTGCGCATGCACACCCGTCTCCGGCGTCCGCATCAGCACCGAAAAGTTCGCACCAGGCCAGACCCGCGAGTTCTGGAACCTCTTCGCCCTACCCGACACCACCACCACCATCAACGCCAAGATCGGCCCATTCCGCGACCTCCACATCCCCATCCGATGAGGCCACCCACCCAGCGGCTACCACGCAGAGTCCGGCCGAGCCGGCGCAGGTGCCATCCCGTCGGAGATGCGTGTGGCCGAACAAGGCCCGGCGGATCGATCTGGTCGCGCCGGCGGCGTCAGGGACGAAGCCAGAAGACATCCCGGAGGATCGCGTTGCCAATACGTCTGTCGGTGACCCAGGTGGCACCCTTGCGTTCGAAGGGAATGCCGGAGCGGTAGAACAGCACCATGGCCGGCGCGAGTGTCACGCACCCGGCGGCCCAGGCGGCCATGAAGACCGAGTTTGGCAGCGCGGGCACGTTTGGCGCCCCGGAGGCGATGCCCCAGACAACCACCGGAAGCAGTACGAGGTTGGCCGTGCGGGCCAGCCAGATCCCGGCCCGATACATCGAGCTTCTTCTCATGTCCAGCAGGGCGTCATTCGTGACCGACGACATGCGGCCCATCGTAGAGCGAGCGCGTCTCGTGCGGAGATCTGATCGACCGGCCGTCGGCTGACCGGGGCCAGAGCAGGCAACGGTCCGCGTGGCCGGCCGTCAGTGATGACGTCCCTGCTGCGGGTCGCCTTCAGTCGTGGGGGCTGAGGAAGTCGGTGATGAGGGTGGCCAGCTCCTGTGGGCGTTCGGCGACTATCGCGTGGCTGGCGCCGGCGAGATGCCACACCCGCAGAGACGGATTGTCCACAGTGGTAAGCCGTTCGGCGGTGCCCTTGCGGTACGCCTCGTACAGGCTGTGGAACGGCTGTTGTTCGGGGAGGTCCTCGGTGGCGAGAACGAGCAGCAGCGGGCAGCGGACGTCGCGGTAGGCGGGCATCAGGTCGAGGGAGTCCATGGCACCGCGGAGCTGCCGGGTGAGGTCGGGGCCGGGCCGCAGCAGGTTGCGGCCGTCGTCGCCGGGCACGAGGTTGCGTTCGAAGGCCGCCACCCAGTCGTCGGGTGCGGCGCCGTAGCGCTGGGCCATGGCCCGCTGCCCTGCCAGCATGGCGGCCACCTGCTCGGCGGTCAGCGGTTCGGCCAGCATCGCGGCCATTCCGTCGAAGACGGCCCGCAGCTTGGCCAGCTCGGTCTCGGCCTGCTCCGGATCCATCCCGGCGAGCTGGTCCGGACGGTTCAACGGCGGATTGCCGTCCAAGCTGACGGCACCGGGGCACTCCGGGTGACGCTGCGCCCAGAGGGTGGCGAGCATGCCGCCGAGGGAGACGCCGACCACCGCGGGGGAGGTGAGGCCGAGGTGGTCGGCGACAGCGGTCAGGTCGGCCAGTACGTCGTCCCAGCGCCACAGGCCGTCTCCGGACCGGCCGTGACCGCGCAGGTCGACGCTGACCACCCGGTGGGTGGGGCGCAGGTGCTCGGCGAGGGTGGTCATCTGGGCGAGGTTGCCGCCAGCGCCGTGAAGGAGCAGCAGCGGTTGTCCGGGTCCGCCGAGGTCGCGGATCGCGATGGGCACGGTCCCGGAGTCGATGATGGTCTCAGACACGTCGGGTTCCTTCCCTGAGCAGCCGGTCGCGTACGGAGGCGGAGCGCACGCCACCTTCGGGGTGGCGGGCGAGCTTGTCGCGGGAGGCCAGGTCGTGGACGCCCTGGCGGGTGATGCCGAGCATCGCGCCGGCCACCGCGTACGACACGGATTCGGCGGTCGGGTGGCCGACCCGTCGCGCGACGGCCTGACCGAAGGGGCTGCGCCACCAGTCGAGGGGTGGGTTGAACGGTCCGTCCCCCGGATAGAGGGTGGCGATCGCGCGCATGACCACGCTGACGGCGGCGCGGTCGTCGCCGCTGACGATCGCGGTGGCCCAGGATCGGGCCCTATCCCGGATGACGGCGCGCAGCGGGTCGATGGCGTCGTCGCCGTCGACCAGGATTTCCAGGGGGTCGAGCAGACGGATGTCGATCAACTTGATGAGCTGCTCGGTCACTTCCTCGTGGGTTGGCGACATGCTGCCTCCTCCAGTGCTTGACACCTATCGTCAAGCACTTGACGTCGACCGTCAAGAACGAAACAGCCCGATCATGTCGCCGGGAACACCAAGATCCCGACAGGGTCAGGCTCAGGGCAGCGCGGTGACGAGTTCTGCTGGCGGAGTGCGGAGTTGGGTGTCCTTGCTGGGCGGTGTGCCGAACATGCGGCGGTATTCACGGCTGAACTGGGAAGGGCTGTCGTAGCCGACGCTGAGGCCCACACCGGTGATGTCTGAGGAGCGGCTGGCGAGCAGGAGCCGGGCTTCCTGCAGGCGGATGCGTTTTTGGAACTGGATGGGGCTCATCCCGGTGACGGTCTGAAAGTTGCGGTGGAACGCGGACACGCTCATGCCGGCGACTTCCGCCAGATCCTCCACACGGAAGGCGGTTGCGTAGTTCTCCCGGATCTGACGCACAGCGCGGTTGATGTGGGCCAGTCCGCTGTCGGCGAGACCAAGTTGGCGGATGGCGACTCCCTGCTCACCGCGCAGGAGATGCCAGAGGATTTCCCGCTTGACCATGGGAGCGAGGATCTTGCGATCTGCGGGCTGCTCAAGCAGCCGCAGCAGGCGCACGATGGCTTCCAGCAGTGCAGACGAGGCCGTGGAGACGGCGATGCCGGGTGATGCGGTGCGTGGGGTGGCCGGCAGGTCTCGGGGGTCGGCTTCCAGGAGGAGTTCGGCGAGGGCTGAGGGGGCGAGAGTCATGCCGAAACCGAGGGTGGGCTGCCCGGTGTCCAGGACATGGCCGGTGACGGGGAGGTCGGCAGAGGCGATGAGGTACTCGCCAGGCCCATACTCGTAGAGGCGCTCGCCCAGGGCGAGGCGTTTGCCGCCCTGGGCGATGACTGCGAGCACGGTCCCGGACATCCCGGCCGCCGAAGTATTTGGATGGGTGAACTTGCATACCCGGATGCCGTCGATCGCTGTGCTCATGTCGGGCCGCGCATGCCGGTTGAGAAGCTCACGCATCTCGTCCAGGGCAGACATGAAGCCATTCTTGCACGAACCTCTATCGAGTGCCGCTGGCTGGGCGGGATTAGGCACACATTCATGATCCCGCAGGGTCCTCATCAGGCTGGGCGCCCCGTGGGCGGCTGTCTTGGCTCAGAGATTCTGACCTCCAGAGACTTCGATGTCCTGGGCGGTGATCCACCGGCCTTCCTCGGAGACCAACATGGCAATGACCATGCCGATGTCGTCGGGCTCGCCGACGCGGCCGAGAGTGAAGGTCTTCGCCAGTTCCGGGATGATCTGCGGGTTCTTGCTGAACGCGTCGTCGGCGAAGCGGGTGACTGTGGCTCCCGGCGCGATCGAGTTCACGCGAATGCCGCGGGGACCGAACTCCTTGGCCATGTAGCGGGTGAGCACCGCCACGGCGCCCTTGAGAGCCGCGTAGACGGAGTATCCCGGCGCGGTCACGTGGGGCAGCGTGGAGTTGCTGGTCAGGTTGACGATGGCGCCGCCGTCGGCGAGGAGCGGCAGCAGGGCCTGGGTGAGGAAGAAGGGGCCCTTGAACAGGCCGTCCGTGAGCCGGTCGAATTCCTCCTCGCGGGTGTCCTCGATCATCGCCATGCCGGCGAATCCGGCGTTGTTGACCAGCTGGTCGAAGAAGTCCCGCTGGAAGGTCCCGCGCAGCACCTCGGCGACGGTCTCTCGGAAGATGGCGAACCCTGTCGTATCTCCGAGGTCCAAGTGCAGCGCCACGGCAGTGCCGCCCTGCTGCTCGATCCGCGCGACGGTGTCCTTCGCGCCCTGTTCGTTGGAGCTGTAGGTGAGGATGACGCCGGTACCGCGCCGGGCGATCTGCAGGGCGGCGCTCTGACCGATGCCGGAGCTTGCACCGGTGACGACGGCTACCTTCATGGTGTGCCTCCTGGGCCTGAGGATTCGTCGGAATCCGTGGGGAGTGTGTCCCTTCCAGGAGACCGCTGCGCCGGGCCCGCGAAAAGAATGATCCTCTTCGTCTCTTGCCCAATCCTCTTGGATGAACGACTCTGCCCGGCTCGGTGCCGTGCTGTGCCTGCGCGTGGGCAGGATCATGCAAGGATCCGCCAGGATGGCCCTAGCAGCCCTCCAGGCGTGACGGTTGACTTGCCGCAACAGCCATTTCCGTCAGGCGCGAGTGAGGCAGCCGACCATGACCGACACCGCGGACAGAAGCTACGACGTGGGCGCGGTCAGGCGCGCTCTGGCCATCGGTCCGGGCTCGCCGCGCGAGGCACGCACCATCGACATCACCACCCTGGGCCGGCGCACCGGTCGTCCACGGCGCATCGAGATCTGGTTCCACCGTGTCGGCGGCCGCTGGTACCTCAGCGGGATGCCGGTGCCCCGAAGCTGGCACGCCAACCTGTCGGCACACCCGTATTTCACCGTCCACCTCAAGAACGACGTCCGGGCGGATCTGCCGGCCACGGCAGTGCCGGTCAAGGATCCCGCAGTGCGTCATCGCGTACTGTCCGCGGTAGTCGCCCTGCAGGACGAGCCCGGTTTACGCATGCACGTCACCCAGCGCCAGCGCCTGGAAGACTGGCTCAAGCGCAGCCCGTTGATCGAGATCGTTTTCGACGACGAACGGCTGCGCTGCGGCTGAGCTGACCGCCCTGGACGGCACGGAGCGGCAGTTTGCGCGAGCATGGCCATGGCCTGTCGGGGTACCGGCACAAGTACAAAGCCAGGTACGGCTCGAAGTGCACACCCTGGGCACGTCAGCCCATCCCCAGCGATCGACCATCTTGCTGACTCTCGGATCTCGGGAGGTGCCCCGACGATAACCGTGCGTGACGGATCTCCCCGAGTGTCGCGAGCCGCTCGCTTCCGGATCTGCCGATGAGCGGATGCGCGGGAAGCTCATGGGGTGTGATGATCGGCAGACGTTGTCAGTCCGGCAGGACGGTGATCGTGTCGTTCGCCTGGATGTCTGGCACCGTGCCGGTTCTAGCGAATTCGGCCCAGATACGGCGAACGACGTAACCCCGGCCTTCCACGTCAGCCCAGTCAGTTGACCCGAGCAGCGCCGCGCCTTGCCATGCCTGGCGTGTGCCAAGCAAGAGTGGCAGGTCGGTGAGGTGTGCGGCCCCGTAACCGTTGTCGTATGGCCGCCAGGTCATGCGGTACCGATATGCGCGACCACCCGCCGTTCGGTGCCGGACAACAAATCGTCGGGCAGGCGTGTCGTACATGCTGCGGGTGGACGGCGTCACGATCAGCCGCCGCGCGCGGCTACCGATCACCGGCAATCGGAACACACCTTTGAGGGCTGGAACGAGGGCCGCGACTACGCCGGTCTCCTCCAGAGTGCAGCCGATCAAGACATCGACGCGCTGGGCCGCCTCATGCCAGGCCCTATCCCGGTCGGCCTCACCCGGTACCGGCGGGAATCCGTACTGCACCCCGAAGGGCATTCTGCTTGCCATCCCAAACCGTCGCGCTGCCCGCTCCGCCACCGGCTGCAACGCTATGATCTCCTCGACCGGGGCGTCCCGTGACAACTCACCGACGGCCGCGAGCATCGCGTCGGTCATGGCGGCTCGGCCCGTGGTGACGCCAAGTGGGGCACTCTGCATGATCACCCGCCGGAACAGCCCTTCTGCACCTTCGCTGATCATCAGGTGCGCGATCGCGTCCGCGCCCGAGGACTGGCCGAACACTGTGACCAAATCGGGGTTACCACCGAATGCGGTGATGTTGTCCCGAACCCACCGCAGTGCTGTCAGCTGGTCGAGCAGGCCAAGGTTTGCAGGCACGTCGGCGCCGTCACCGAGGAAGCCGAGCATCCCGAGCCGATAGGTGACCGCGACGACGATCACACGCTGTTCGGCCACGAACGCGCGGGGATCATACTGGGCTAGATCACCGGCTCCCGCGACGTTGCCGCCGCCGTGGATCCAGACCAGTACCGGTAGCCGCTCGTCATCGCCGAGGGTGGCCGGCGCGGTGACCGACAGCCGCTGGCAGTTCTCAGTCGTGCCCAGGTCGTCGCGGCCGATCAACCGATCGAACAGCTTCGGCGGCAGTTGCGGCGCGGCCGGCGCCCGCTGGAATGCGTTGACCGGTGCCTCGTATCGCATGACTTGAACCGGAGGAGCGAACCGTGGCGCCTCCGCGTACGGAATGCCCAGCGCCCGCACTACATCGCCGTCGACCCGACCTACGACGACTCCGGCGTCAAGAGCGAAGCGTCGCTCGGCCGGGTCAGCCACGACCGGCACTTTCGGTCGCCTTCATGCGGCGCCCGAGCATGTGTCGACGGCGTTGGGGGGCTAGGGCGGCCACGCCAACTCCTTCAAAGAGCGGTCATTCGCTTCAACGGTAGCTGCGGCCTGACCGGTTATCCAGAACGAGGGAGTCACGAGGTCCTACCGAACGGGACACTCTGCTCGGCGGCCGGCACACGGCGATGTTGCCACGATCACCCAGGCGGCCACCACCGAGATCCGGTGCACGCACATGCCGCAGATAGCGCGCGGCCCGTCGGCTCCGTCGGCGGTGACCTCGCTGTGCAGGGTGACGTCCTGGACTGCGATGCCGGGCCGTTGTTCGATGCTGTCTGCGATGCGGCGCAGCAGTGCCGGGACACTGTCTTGGCCGCGGCCTGCCGGATTGGCCTGTGAAGCCGCGACTCGGCCCGCCCGTTCACCTCCGCCCTTCGGCGCCGGATGCAGCGATTGGCGGCTGGCGGTACGGACGAAGATAGGGGCGGTGGGGTGACATCCGGGATCTGTGGGGATCGGGCGGCCGGCGGTGCGCGGATAATGGGGGGATGAAGCGAGAGGTTCGCCTGATGCGGTTGGCCGGGACGCGCGCCGACGGTGCGGTGGCGACGGGCGCGGCGGCTACAGGCGCGCGGGCTGCGGGGGCGGCGTCGCTCGGCGCCCTGGCCGTTGGGGCCGTGGCCGTTGGGGCCGCGGCCGTTGGGCGGTTAGCTATCCGCCGGGCGGTGGTGCGGGAGCTGCGCGTCGGCCGTTTGGAGATCGACGAGCTGGTGGTGCGGAGCCGACCCGCTGCCGAGGGATAACCCGCTCGCGCAGCGGACGGGTCCGCATCTAGCCGCGATCCACGCTCATCCTTCCGTCCTCCTGTGACCCAACGTAGTTAGATCAGGCAGCCGTCCTGGTGGCCGACGGCAGTCCTCGATGCGCCCGACGTCGATGCGGTTGCTTGTGGATCTTTGTAGCTCATCGTGTACCTGGCTCTGCACTCCAAGCCGTACCCCGACATGGCCTCCGGCCGCGTCGTCCGCTCCCTGCGGCTGGACCGGCACGCGCCAGGTTCGCCTCAGTCCGTCGAGCTGTCTTGTTGGACGGCTGCGAGGTGAGGAGTCGATCCATTTCGGCCACAGGCAGCGTCGGTGCTGCGGTGCTCGTTTGCGCCACCCGCTCGCTACACCGAGATGGCCGGACTTCCGCCGATCAGATGCTCTGGAGATGCCGTGGTGAGCGCATGAAACGCCGAACGGCGGCCCGCTGAGTCAGCCGGGCCGCCGTTCGCAAAGTGTGGATCAGAGCGGGCGAATGTTCTCCGCCTGCGGGCCCTTCTGGCCCTGGGTGACGTCGAACTCCACCTTCTGGTTCTCGTCGAGGCTACGGAAGCCGCTCGCCGAGATCGCGGAGAAGTGGGCGAAGACGTCGGCGCCGCCGTCGTCCGGGCTGATGAAGCCGAAGCCCTTGTCGGCGTTGAACCACTTCACGGTACCTGTAGTCATGTCTGCTCCTCGCAGGCTGTTAGAGACCGCACTGTGCGGACCCTTACGCCGCCGCGTTGATCACCCGCGTCGAAACGACACGAAAACGAAAAGCGCCTGGCGGGGTTTCAGATGCCCCATCAGGCGCTCAAAAACGTCTACGGAAATCAAAACTGCAACTGGGCTACCGTAGCACATGATCCTTCGTCGGTGAATACCAGCAAGATCGCTCCCTCTGGACGCGGCTGTGTGGGGGCACGGCCTTCCTTGCAGCGCACTGGCGCGAGGCCACCGGCCCGGCACTACGTGGCGGCTCGGGGAACCGTCGGGTCGTGCCAGGCGCGGGAGTGCTCGTCCGATCCGAGAGTGACCCGGTGCATCGGCACTGTCCGCTGTGGCCGACTTCGACACAGGCCCTGGTACGCCAGTTCTGCGCCGAACGAGGAGTGCGAGCGCACGTGATCGGGTCAAGTGCGCTTGGCGATCTTGCCCACGACGTCCACGGCGATCTCGATCGTCCGCGCCACGAGTGGAGAGTGGGTGCGATTTGCCTGCCACAGCAGGAAGATCTCGCGTGGGGGGAGCGCTGGCTTGAGCTCGTGCACGCACAACGATTCGTCGGAGTCGACATCGCCACCGTGTAACGCGAGTTGTGGCAGGACCGCCGAACCCATGCCGGCGCGCACCATCGACAGCACGGTTTCGTTGCCCGCGGTGCGGCACACGATGTGCGGCCGGGCGCCGCGTCGCGCGAGCGCCTGCTCCATCCGGGCCTGGTCGCAGATCGGCGGGTGCGCCACCATCGGTGCGCCGTCGAGTTGGGCCAGCCGCACCGGACCGTCGGGGAAGGTGCCGCGGCGGGCCACCAACAGGTAGGGATCGTCGAGCAACTTGAGGAGTTCGACCTCGCCCTCGACGCGGCCGTCGAAGAACATCAGGTCGAGCTCATGGACTTGTGGCTGATCGGTCTCCTCCTCGAACAGCCTGATGTCGCAGCCGGGGTGCTCGTCCCGAAGCCGGCGTATGACCAGCGGCAGGATCACGTTGGACACGCTCTGGAAGGTGCCAATGTCGACCCGGCCGTCGCCGGCCTTGAACCGGTCGACGGCTGCTGCCATCGCCTGGGCCTTCGCCAGCAGATCGCGTCCGTGTGCCAGCACCACCCTGCCGAGTGGGGTGATCCGCACCGGTTTCGGCCCGCCCGGTCGGTCGAACACGGCGCCGCCGACGGCTTTCTCCAAAGCCGCGACCTGCTGGCTCACCGTCGACTGGGTGTACCCGAGCCGCGCGGCCGCTCGCCCGAACGTGCCCTCGTCGGCCACGGCGGCCATCGTGGTGAGATGCCGCAGTTCGACGTCAGACATGAGCCCAACCATAGCCCGATACATCGGCAATCACGATTGACTTGATCGGCAACTATCGCTTTTTGCGATGCACTGCTTGCTCTAGCGTGGCGCTCATGACCGATCCTCTTTCGCGCGGCGAGACTCGTCGATCAACGGTGTCGAGGTGTGCCTACAGACCTTTGGAAACCGCGCGAGCGCTGCGATCCCGCTCATCGACGGTGCGGCCTGGGATCCAGCTGTGCGATCAGATCGCGCGGCGACGGGTTCGTGAATCACTACGACGACCAGGACGTCGGCAGATCCACCAGCGACCCGCCGGTGCGGCCGGGCTACACGTTCACCAATCTGTCCGCGTCGCAGGTGGCCCACGATGACCCGGTTGCGGTCCGCGCTCTGGCTGCCGGTCTTCGACGATCTCGCCGATCCAATGGCGGTGGCACGACTGGCCGCGGAGGCGGAGGAGGCCGGCTGGCATGGCGTGTTCGTGTGGGACAACCTGCGCTGGCGGGCGCCGGTCCGACAGGTCGCCGACCCGTGGATCACGCTGGCCGCGATCGCCACCGCCACCGAACGTCTCCGATTCGGTCCAATGGTCACGTCCCTTGCCCGCCGCCGACCGACCAAGGTCGCCAGGGAAACCGCGACGCTGGACCAGCTCAGCGGCGGCCGCCTCACGCTCGGTGTCGGTCTCGGCAGCGATCGCTTCGCCGAAGAGCTGTCTGCGACCGGCGAGGAACTCGATGATCGGCGGCGGGGTCAGATGCTCGACGACTCACTGGAAATCCTCGCCGCCGCGTGGTCCGGCAGCCCCGTGCACCATCACAGCCCGCACTACACCGTCGACGGTATTTCCTTCCTCCCCAGACCAGTTCAGCGCCCGGGCGTCCCGGTTTGGGCCGCGGGTTATCCCGGTAACGTCAGACCGCTGCGCCGCGCCGCCCGGCACGACGGCTTCTTCCCAATCAATCTCGAACACCCGGACCAGCTCGCCGAGATCGCCACCACTATCACTGGTCTCCGCCGGCCGAAGACGACCCCGTACGACATCGCCATCGCCCTCCCGCCCGGCGCCGATCCGACGCCCTACGCCGAGGCGGGCGCCACCTGGTGGCTGGCGGAGTTCTCGCCTGAAACAGTGTCACTGGACCAGGTGCGCGGCGTACTCCGCGATGGCCCCGTCCAAACAGATATCGAAAGGGACCGGTGACAGGGATGTCCGACCTGTTCGATTACGACGCAGAATTGCGCTTGCACAACGAACTCTTCCGCGCCGCTGCCCACGTCGGCCCTCGCGACCGTGTGCTCGACATCGGCTGTGGCACAGGCCAGTCCACGCGCGAGGCCGCCCGCGCCGCCACGGCCGGAAGCGCGGTAGGCGTCGATCTCGCCGCGCCAATGCTCGAACGGGCTCGTCAGCTCAGCGACGACGAGGGACTGACCAACATCACCTATCAACAGGCGGACGCCCAGGTCCACCGCTTTCCACCGACGTACTATGACGTCTGCATCAGCAGATTCGGGACGATGTTCTTCGCCGACCCGGTCGCCGCGTTCACCAATATCGGGAGGGCCCTGCGCCCCGCGGCACGCCTGGTTCTGCTGGTCTGGCAAGAACGCGACCGCAATGAGTGGGCCAACTCGATCCGCCAGGCCCTCGGCCCCGCATCAGCCACACCGCGTGGCCCGGACCCGTTCTCACTCGCTGACCCGACCGTCACGGAAGGCGTCCTGACGGCGGCCGGCTTCGCGGAAGTCAGCTTCACGGACGTGAACAAGCCCGTCTACTACGGCCCGGACAGCGCCACCGCCTTCGACGCCGTGCTCGGCCTGTGGGAGTCCAAGAACCTGCTCGCCAATCTCGACGCGGCGGCCGCCGAGCAGGCACGCACGCGGCTACGCGCCACCCTCGACGCCCACCACGCCGGCGGCGGCGGCGTGTACTTCGACTCACGTGCCTGGATCGTCACGGCTCACCGCCGTCACTGAACACCGCAGCGGCAGGTGGGGACCCGACGATCGTCGGATCCCCACCCGCCGCATTCGGACAGTTCAGCGATGCTGCCGGCGTCAGCGCCCGGTGGGTACGACGTTTGAGGAGTGCCCGTTCTGCTCGTCGCGCTTCAGGCGCTTCGCAGTCTGCTTCTCCTTGATCGTCTTGCCCTTCTTCTTGACGTTCGCCTTGCTCGTCGAGTCCTTGGACATGATCGAACCTCCTGGAGCAGGTCGGTGAACGTGCAGCGTGGTACTCGCCTGAACACGGCGTGCAGGTGACGGAAGACCCGCGGCGGACGCGAAGTCCTTCACTGCACGCCGACCATACGCTGTTCCGGCTCTTGCCGACGTTGGGAAGTGCATCGCCAGCGGTGGGGCAATAGGGCGTGTCGCCCCACCGACAGGAACCCACATGCCTGCGTAGGTGTGCCGCCATGGGGTAGGGACAACTCATTCTCTTGGTGGCAGGAGGTTCTGCTGGCGGGGAAGCGGTGCGGTGGGACCCTGGCAAAGTTGGACCCCCCCGAAAATCCCGTCCGTGGTTGGCGGCCAGTGACATGAAGCGATCAACGCTTGATCGTGCCTGTGCAGCTCCGGATCACCCTGACAGCAAGCAGCGGCTCAAGCTGTTGGGCGGTTGGCCACCGCGCCGGCTCGCCGGCTGGAAGCCGGCGGGGCGCAGATACAGGGTGGCGACAACGCAGGAGGGGCGTTGTCCAGGGTCTGGTTCGTCATGGGAACCCAGCGCCGGATAGCGCAGGGGACAGGCGCTCGGCCCGGTTCCGTCGGCTGGCTGCCTGCGGCTTTCTGTGCTCGTCTCTTATATGCTTGTTGCGTCTGCATGTTGCTGTTCGCATGTTGAAAATTGGCGGCAGGTGGCCAGTTCTGGCGGTGGGATTCCAGTCATTTGCGCTGTGGGAATCCTTTGCCGTCGGCTCATCGTGTGGGGTGAGCGTCACGGTTGAGGGGCCAAGGTAGGAATATGACCGCTTCGGGCGATTCAATATGGACGGCCATGATCGTGGTGATATCAGATTAGGCGCGGCCCTCCCATGATTGTCCAGACGGGCTGGGCGTACCCCCGGAGCCCGGCAGCGCCTGGGGCTCGTTGGCGATAGCCCGGACGCAGTAGATGACAGGTGATTTATTGGGTTTCATGGACATCATTCCGCGCTTCTGGCTACCGGTCCTTTTCTGCGGGTTGTGGTGCGATGTCGGAAAGAACTGCATCTCGACGCCACCTGTCAAATAGGAGGTGGCCGCGCCGGTTTGTTTCGACATTTGGCGGTGCTCCGGTATAGTGCGACCAATTCCCATTGAGTGTGCCGGAAGGCGTCTGGTCTGCGTGATGACACCTGGGCTGGAAAGCGCATCATCGAGCCCGCGCTTCGTCGGGCGACGACCACAGTTGGCACGTATCGGGAGAGCCCGGGCAGCCGTGCTGAGCCGTGGCTGGCAAATGGTGTGCGAGGTGGTCGGCGAGCCGGGAATCGGCAAGACCCGGTTCGTCCGCGAGGCCCTGGAGCGCTGCGACTCCACCGTCCCCTGGGCCGTCGGGACCTGTTCGCCGGATGAGCGAGGAGTCCCCTTCCACGTGTTTCGACATGCCTTCACGGAGGGGCAGTCACTCCGACGCGGGGTGCGTGCTGGACGGCCCACTGGGGAGAGCTGGGCGGAGTCCGTCGCCGCGGTGCCAGCGGCGCCGGCGCGGGCGTCGGACGCCCGGCGGTTCCGGACCTACCAGCTGGCCCGCCGGCTGATCGGCCTGGCGGCACGGGACGGTCTGGTGCTGGTCCTCGACGACCTGCACTGGGCGGATCCCTCCTCCACCGGTCTGATCGCCCACCTACTGCGGTATCCGGTGCCCGCCCCGCTGCTGCTCGTGCTCGTCTACCGCCCGCGGCAGATGGCGACCCCGATGCCGTTCGGGCTACCAGATCCCGACAAGCACGCCGATGCGGAACCGACGTCACACGACCGGATCGAACTTCGCCCTCTCAGCCTCGCCGAGGTCGCGCTCCTGCACCCCCACATCGACCAGGTGGAGCTGCGCGCCCGGTACGACCTGACCGGCGGCAACCCCGGTTACCTGGCGGTGCTGCCGAGCAGCCCCACCTCGAACAGCGCTGACCCGATCCGTGAAGCACAGGGTGGCCGACTGTCCGACGCGGCGGTGGCCGTGCTGCGCCGCGAGTGGACGGACCTACCCCCCGTCGAGCTGGCCTGTCTGCGGGCCGGGGCGATCGTCGATGCGCCCTTCACCGCGGACCTGCTCGCCGAGGTTGCGCAGGTCCCGACGTCACTGGCGGTCGAGGCCTGCTGGCGACTGGCCCGGCTTGACCTGATCCGCCGCGTCCCCGGCACTGGACGGTTCGCCTCCCGGCACCCGGTGCTGCGGATGGCGGTCGCTCAGGACACCGACACGCAGTGGCAGGTGGAGGCGTGTGCGCGGGCGCTCACCGCGCTGGTCGATCTGGGCGCGCCACCCGCGGATCGGGCCCGCTACGCGGAGCGCCTGCTCGCCCTGCCGAACGGCGGCTGGGCCGACCGCTGCGTCAACGTGCTCTGCCGGGCCGCGCAGGAGGTCCGGCGCGAGACGCCGGACCTGGCCATCCGCTGGCTGCGGATGGCGCTGCGTGCGCTGCGGCCGACGGCCGGCCTGACGCAACGTCGGCAGGACGTGTCGCTCGCGCTGGCCGAGATCACCGGGGAGGCGGGGAATCTGGCCGAGAGCAGGGCCCTGCTCCAAGAGATCGTGCCGCTGTTCTCCGCCGACCCGGAGGGACGGCGGGCGCAGGCAGTAGCTCTCTGGGCGCGGGTGGAACGTCTGCTCGGCAACTACGCGGAGGCGGTGGCCATCAGCCGGCGGGAGTTGTCCGCCCTGCCAGCCGATGCCGGACCTGGCGACGGCTACCGCCTCGCCACCGAGATCGGCGCCGCCGGCATCCTGGCCGGCCGCCCCGTGACCGGGCTGCCCGACGTGCTCAGCGGAGATCTCGGCGGCTCCGGCGCGGACCGGGCCAGCCTGCTGGCGGTGCGTAGTCTGGCCGCCGCCCTCGACGGCGCACTCCACGACGCCCGGGGCTTGCTCGATGCCGGCGCCCGGATCGTCGACTCGCTGCCGGACCGGGACGTGCGGGACCACCCCGACTGCTTCACCGCACTCGGCCTGAGCGAGTTGTACCTCGAACGGCAGGCCGACGCGATGCGGCACCTCGACCGAGGGCTGACGCTCGTCCGTGCCTCGCACCGCGACGGCGGACTGTGCCAGCTGCTGCTCGGTCGTAGTCAAGTGGCCTACCACGGCGGGCAGCTGAACGCCGCCATCGGATTGGCTACCGAGGCGGGCATCGTTGCCCGGCGCATCGGCAGTCGCGACCTGCTGAGCTTCGCCCTGGCGTTCGAGGCGGAGGCGACGGCGTGGCGTGGTGGCCCTCGGGACGACGACCGGGCGGTGGCGCTGGCCCACAGCGCCGCCGGAATCGCCACCGACCTCGCCACCTGGTGCGGTCGTACCGCCGCGACGGCGCTGGCGACCGCGACGCTGCTGTCGGGTGATCCGGCGACCTGTGCGGAACTGGTGCGCTCAGCCGGCGGCGACAGCCGGCTGAGCCGTCTCCAGACGTCCCTCCGGCCCAGGTGGTACGAGCTGCTCTGCGCCGCCGCGCTCGCCGCGGGCGACGTGGCCGACGCCGAGCGGCAGGCGCGGCTGGCATTGGCCGAGGCGGATCAGGTCGGTCTGCCCGGGCAGCGGGGCTTCGCCGAGTCGGCGTACGGCGAGGTGCTGCTCGCCCGCGGCGAGATCCGGGCGGCGCTGCTGCACCTGGAGACCGCGGCCGACCTGTTCCGCGCCGGCGGGATGGTGCTACGGCGCAGCCTTGCCCTGGCCTCCCTGGCCCGGGCAGCCGAAGCCGCCGACCAGGCCGGCCTGGCGGCGCGGGCCCGCCGCCGGGCGCTGGAACTGGCCGGGTGGTGCGGAACGGAACGGGTCGGCCTGCGACTGGCCCGTCCGGTCGGCCCGCGCGAGGTCGCCGCCCTGACCGACCGGGAGTGGCACATCGCGCGGCTGGCGGCGACCGGGGCCACCAGCCGACTGATCGGGCGGCAGCTGAACATCAGCCCCCGCACGGTTGAGGCGCACCTGACCCGCCTCTACCGCAAGACGGGCGTCGCTTCCCGGTCGGGCCTGGCCGCCTGGGTCGCTCGTCTCGATGACACCGATTGATGACTGCAGTCCCGGCCGGATGACGTCGTTCGGTGCAACGTCGACTGGCCGGGCAGCACGAGGCCGCGCCGCCACCGTCGCAGCCGGACAGCCGCTCACATACTCGACTGCATCGGGCGCGATTCCCGTGAACCGGTGGTGGATGGAGGACGAGATGCTGGGCAGAAGATCCGTCAGGAGCCCGCAAACCCTCGCCGCGCCGGTGCCGGCGATGCCGATCGCCGCCGCCACGGTGGCGCTGCTCGTGCTGACCGGCTGTGGTGGGGAGCCAGTGGACGCGGCCACCCCGGCGCCCCACGGTTCGGCCGCTTTCGGTCGGGACCGGGCCGCGCTCGTGCTCACCGCCTTCGACCAGGCCGACTCGGCCGCCTCGGTGGCGGGTGACGTCGAGGCGCTGCGGGCGCAGGAGGTTTCGCCCTCGCTGGACCTCAGCATCGCCGCAGTACGTCGGGCCGCGTACAACCAGCGTGCGCAACCGTCCTTCCAGCACATAAACCCGGTCTTCGCGGTGCCACCCGCCGACCCGGCCTGTTTCCTCGCCACGGCGACTCTCCGGCTGAACGGCTCGGAGCTGGCGCCCACGGACGTCAGCCAGTTCGTGTTCGGTGCTGACGGCCAGTGGAAGCTCAGCCACAACGTTCAGGTCACCCAACCTTCGCTGGTGGTCGCCCGGAGCATCGACGGCCGGCCGGCCACCGCGGGCGGCGCCGCCCTGGACGAGACCAGCCGTCGGGCCCTCGCCGCCGAGGTGTTCGCCCGCAGCATCGGGTCCACGACGGGCAACCGGTCCCTCGTCGTGTCGAGCGCGCTGCTCGACGGCCAGTTCGCCGGCGGTTGGGAGGTGTACGGGCAGCAGCTCGCCGGTGTCGGCGGGGCGGTGCAGCGGACGATGAACCGGGCGGAGTGGTCCGACTGCGCGGTCGCGGTGCCGACCGGCACGCTCACCTTTTTGACGATCCACGCCACCGACACGCTGCGCCCGGCGCCCGGCGGTCCGGCCACCGTCCGATTGGAACCGCAGAGCCCGGACCTGATCGCCACGGGTCACCTCAAGGCGATCAGCGGAAAGTCGATCCGGGTCACCCGGGTGGAGACCTTCGTGCTGCTTGTGCCGGCACAGACCGTCGGCACATCAGTGCTGGGGCTCAACGACACCGCGCTGACCGTCACCGCCGACTGACCCTGCCGCCGAGCGTCCACGCCGTCGGCGACGGCAGAAACCGGTGGCATCACTCGGATTGGACGCCACCGGACCGCGACGATGACAGCAGCCGTGATCGCCGGCGGGGCCGGCGGTGCCGCGGTCCGGCCACGAAGCTCGGGAGGAACCCATGTGGCGTCCGCGCTTCCGATCCGACTACGTGCCGGTGCGGCTGCCCGACGGTCCGCTCGTGGTGCTGGGGGAGACCCGCAGCCTACTCATCGACGACCCGGTCGCCGCGGACCTGGCCGACCAGCTTGACGGTGTCGCCCCGTTGGCGGATGTGGTGGCCCGCCTGGCCACCCGACACCCGGTCACCGCTGTCGCCGCAGCCCTCGCCCGGCTGCGCGACCACGGCCTTCTGGTGTCCGGTCCGGCGCACACCTCGGCAGCCGAGGCCGCCGGCTGGGACGCCCGGGGCGTGCCGCCCGACGTCGGACGGCGGTGGATGGCCGGGGGAACTGTCACCATCGTGGACCTCGGGGCGCCCCGGGTGGCCGAGACCGCCGACGCGCTGCGCGCGCTAGGGCTCGCCCCGACAGTGGTCGGGCCGGACGCACCGGACCCGGGCCCGGGCAACGCCCAGGTGCTGGTGCTGCCGTCGTCGATGCTCGACCCCCGGCTCGCGCTGATCAACAACCGCCACCTGGCCGCCGGTCGCGCGTGGACGCTGGCCCGGCCACACGGCAACGTCGTCCTCCTCGGCCCGCACCTCGTGCCGGGCCGTACCGGCTGCTGGGCCTGCCTGCGCCAACGCTGGCAGGAGAACGAACAGGTGAACGCCTTCCTCGACGCGCAGGACCTGGCCGGTCCGCTGCCGCAGCCCGGCCGCGCGGTCCTGCCCGGACTGGCCACCATGGCGGCCGGGCTGCTCGCTGCGGAGCTCGCCGTGCTCGCCGTCCGGGGCGCGTCGCCCCGTCTCACCGGCCGGATGGTCGCCCTGGACACCCGGGACCTGAGCACGGAGAGCCACCAACTGGTACGCCAGCCGCAGTGCCCCGCCTGCGGTGACCCGGACCTCGTCCGCAAGGCCGAGCCACGGATCGATCTGCCACCCAGCGGCACCCAGCCCAGTCGGGCCGGGGACTCCCGCATCCGGGAACCCGCCGAGGCGTACGCCGCGCTCGTCCACCACGTCAGCCGGTATCTGGGCGTGGTGAGCCGGCTGACCCCGCTGGAGACGACCGACAACGGCGTCACCCACACCTACTCGGCCGGGCACAACTTCGCCCAGCCCCGCCAGCTCGCCGCGCTGCGCCGCAATCTGCGCGGGCAGAGCGGCGGCAAGGGCCGGACCGACCTGCAGGCCCGGATGAGCGCGGTCGGGGAGGCGGTGGAACGCTACTGCGGGGTGTGGCGCGGCGACCGCCCGGTGCACCGGGCCACCTACCGGCAGCTCGGTCCGGACCGCGCGGTACACCTGCGGGAGCTGCTGCTCTTCTCGGAACGCCAGTACGCCGACCGGCGCCGGCTCAACCGCGACCTGGGCCACCTGCACCGCATTCCCCGCCCGCTGCCCGACGAGGTGGAGCTGGACTGGACCACGGGTTGGTCGCTGACCCGGCAGACACCGCGCGAGCTGCCCGCCGCGCACTGCTGGTACGGGCATCCGGAGCTGACCGGGCTGGGGGTGTGCTCGGCCGACTCGAACGGCTGCGCGGCCGGCGGCAACCTGTCCGAGGCAATCCTGCAGGGCATCTGCGAACTCGTGGAGCGGGACAGCGTGGCCCTGTGGTGGTACCACCGGTCCCGGATGCCCGGGGTGGACCTCGCCTCGTTCGGCGACCCGTGGACGGCCGCCTGCGTCGACCACCACACCACCGCGCTGGGCCGCGAACTGTGGGCGCTCGACCTGACCGCCGACCTCGGCGTACCCACGTTCGCCGCGGTGTCCCGGCGGGTCGACCGAGGGCCGGAGGACGTCCTGGTCGGCTTCGGCGCGCACCTGGACGCGCGGGTCGCGCTGACCCGGGCGCTCACCGAGGTGAACCAGTTCCTGCCCGCCGTCGCCGGACCCACCTCCGCCCGCAACCGGTACGGCGTCGACGACCCGGACACCGCGCGTTGGTTCGGCACCGTGCGGGTGGCCGACCAGCCCTGGCTGACCCCGGATCCCACCCGGCCGTCGCGCACCGCGGCCGACCACCCGACGCTGACCACCGGCGACGTCGGGGATGACGTGCGTCGTTGCGTACGCCGGGCGGAGCGGGCCGGCCTGGAGGTGATCGTCGTCGATCAGTCTCGTCCGGATGTCGACCTGGCGGTGGTGAAAGTCGTCGTGCCGGGCCTACGGCACTTCTGGCGCCGGCTCGGTCCCGGCCGACTGTGGGACGTGCCGGCCCGCCTCGGTCGGGGCCCACTGGCCGTCGACGAGACATCGGCCAATCCGCTGAACGTCTTCTTCTAGCCGGCGCTCCCGGGCCACCGGGATCGTGGGAAGGATGTGGGGATGACCACCGTGGTGGACCTGGTCGGTCGGCGGTCGTCGTGAGCGGCTCCGTCGGCGGTCCGCCGATTCAGGAGTCGTACCGGCTGCGCCGTGACGCGGAGTTGCGGCTCGGCGAGGACGGCTCGCTGACGCTGAGGCAGACCCGCTTCCAGGTCACCCTGGAGCAACCGGGCATGGGCCGGCGGGCGCTGCTGCTGCGGCTCGCCGCCGACTGGGTCAACGACGTCGAGGTCGGCCGGCTGATCAGCGGCCTGGAGGGGGAGAACCGGGTGTTGCCCGCGCAGTTGCTGCTGCGCCGGTTGCTCGCCCACTCCTGGCTGGAGCGCCGCGTACAGGTCGACGATCGGCCGCTGCTCGACCTGGTGCCCACCGGCCTGGGCCGAGGCAGTCTGCCGGAGAGTCGTCCACACACGACCGGGGTCCGTTACCGGCTCTCCCGCTTCGCCGCCCTTCAGCACGAACGGGGCATGCTGGTGGCCGCATCACCGCTGAGCACCCTCGTTGTCGGCTGCGCCGACGCCGCCCTCGGCGCGGTACTGGCCGCCGCCGCGCCGGGCGTCGGACCCGAGTCGGTGGCCCGCACGCTCGGCGTGCCGCCGGAAGTCGCCGGACGGGTGCTCGACGAGCTGGCCACCGCCCGGATCCTGGTCACCGACGCCGAGTTCGAGGCGGAGTGCGACGACGCGCCGCTGGCCTACTGGTCGCCGGAGGAGCTGCGGCTGCACCACCGATCCCGGGCCGGCCGACACGCGCTGCCGGTGGGCGGGACCTACCGGATGCGGGGGAGCTTCGCCCCGCAACCGCTGCGCCGCCCGTACGACGGGGGCCGGCCGGTGGACTTGCCACTGCCGGACCTGGCGACGATCGCCAAGGCGGATCCCGCGTTCAGTCAGGTCGTCACTGACCGGCGCAGCGTGCGCGAACACGACGACGCGGCGCCGCTGCCGCTGGAGCGGCTGGCGGAGTTCCTGCACCGGTCGCAGCACACCAGCGCCGTCGGCGAGGCCGGCGGGCAGGAGATCGGCCACCGGCCCTACCCGGGCGGCGGCGGCGTCTACGAGCTGGAGATCTACCCACTGGTCGCGCGCTGCGCAGGGCTCGACCCCGGGCTCTACCACTACGACGCCGTCGGGCACCGGCTGGAGCCGGTCGCCGGCTGGGGACCGGCCGCGGACCGGCTGCTGGCGTACGCCCGAGCGGCCGGCGCCCTGCCTCGGCCGCCGCAGACGGTCCTGGTGGTCACCGCCCGGGTCCAGCGGCTCATGTGGAAGTACGAAGGGATGAGCTACGCCATGATTCTCAAGGACGCGGGTGTGCTGACCCAGCAGATGTATCTCGTCGCCACCGCCATGGGGCTGGCGCCCTGCGCCCTCGGCGCCGGGGACTCCCAGGCCTTCGCCGAGTTGTCCGGGCTCGACCCGCTGGTCGAGCCGAGCGTGGCCGACTTCCTGCTCGGCTCACACCGCGCCACCGGCCCGGCCGCGGCGGAGAGCCGGCCATGAAGTTCCGGCGGCAGGCTCTGCGCCAGTTGGAGGCGCCTGAGCAACTGGACCGGGCGGTCCGGCTGACCACAGTCCCGAATTGGCTGGCAACCACCGCGCTGGTCATCGTCGTCGTCGCCGCAGGTGTGTGGTCGGTGCGCACGGTGGTACCCCGGACCGTCGAGGCGGCCGGGGTGCTGATTCACTCGAACGGGATCTCGGCCCTCGACGCGCTCGACAGTGGGCAGGTCACCAAGGTGTGGGCGTCACCGCACCAGCGGGTGCCGAAGGGCACGCCCCTCTACAGCCTGCGCACGGCGGACGGCAAGGTGCGGGTGGAGACCGCGCCGGGTGACGCGTACGTCGTCGCCTGGCTGGTCTCGGAAGGCGAGATCGTCACCCCGGGCACGCACCTGGCCGACCTGGAACGGCTCGACACCGCCGGGGACGCGTTGCAGGCAGTCGTCTACGCCCCCGCCGTCGCCGCCCCGCTGCTGCAACCCGGTGTGACCGTCGAGGTGGCCGCCGCGGCCGCGCCGCGCAACGTGTTCGGCACCCTGGCCGGCCAGGTGACCACGGTCGGCGCCTTCCCGGAGACCGAGGCATCGCTGCGCGCCTTCCTGGGCACCGGGCCGGACGTCCGGCGGCTGCTCGCCCGCGGCAGCGTGGTGCGGGTGACTGTCGCCCTGGAGCCCGACCCGGCCGCCCCGGGCGGCCTGCGCTGGACCAAGTCTCCGCCGCCGTTCCAGCTCAACTCGGCCAGCGAGGTCACCGCCTGGTTCACAGTGGACCGGGAACACCCGATCGACTGGTTGCTGCGGCGATGAGCACGCCGACGACCGCCGTCAGCGGCACGCCGGAGCTGCCCAGGATCCGGCGTCGACGGGTCCGTACGCCCACCCTGATCCAGATGGAGGCGGTGGAGTGCGGTGCCGCCGCGCTGGGGATCCTGCTCGCGCACCACGGTCGGCACGTGCCCCTGGAGGAGTTGCGCCGGGTGTGCGGAGTGAGCCGGGACGGCTCCACCGCGGCCACAGTGCTCAAGGGTGCCCGCCGCTACGGCATGGTGGCCAAGGGTTTCCAGATGGACCTGGCCGGCCTGGCCACCGTGGCGTTGCCGGCGGTGCTGTTCTGGCGGTTCGAGCACTTCGTGGTGCTGGAAGGGCTCGGCCGCAAGGTCTTCATCAACGATCCGGCCACCGGTCCCCGTGCGGTGAGCTGGGAGGAGTTCGACGGGGCCTTCACCGGCATCGTGCTCACCATGGAGCCCGGCCCGCAGTTCCGGCCCGGCGGCACCCGCTACCGGCTGGTGCGAGCGCTGGCCGAGCGGTGGCGCGGCCCGGGCTCGGCGATCGCGCAGATGCTGCTGCTCGGCCTGCTGATCGCCGTGGTCGGTCTGACCATCCCGGTGATGGCCAAGGTCTTCGTCGACCGGGTGCTGTTGCAGGAGGATCGGGCCGCGTTCGCCGGCCTGGTGGCGGCGGTGGCGGTGGCCACCGTGCTGACCTTCCTGGCCAGCCTGCTTCAGCAACGCCTGACCGTACGCGCGGAGACGGCGCTCGCCCTCGCCAGCGCCGCCCGGTTCTTCCGACATCTGCTGCGGCTGCCGCCGACCTTCTTCGACCAGCGGCAGGCCGCCGACCTCAGCCAGCGGGTCCGCGGCAACGAGGTGGTCGCCGAGGTGCTTACCCGCCGGACCGCCACCACTGTCGTGGACACCGGCCTGGTGCTGGCGTACGGGGCTCTGCTCTGCCATTACGACCTGCTGCTCGGACTGTGTGCGGTGGTCCTCGCCGGGCTGAACGTCAGCGTGCTCCGCTATGTCGCCTCGACCCGGTCCACCGCTGTCGCCGGTCTTCAGGCGGACCGCAGCAAGCTGGTGACAACGGTGTACACCACCGTCCAGATGATTGAGACGGTGAAGGCCGGCGGCGAGGAGGAACGCGCCGTGGCCCGGTTCGCGGCGCGCCACGCCACCGTCGCCACCCGTCAGCAACGGCTGGGCGTGCCCACCGCGGTGCTCTCCGTCCTACCGGCGCTGCTCGCCTCGGGGACCACCGCGGTGCTGCTGGGGTTGGGCAGCCGGCAGGTCGTGGCGGAGGCGATGAGCGTCGGCGTGCTGGTCGGCATGCAGAGCCTGGCCGCCGCGATGAACCGCCCGCTGGGCAACCTGACCGCGCTGGGCTCGCGGTTGCAGGACATGAGCGCCGACCTCAACCGGCTGCGTGACGTGGAACGGTACCCACTGCCGTCGGCCCAGGACCGATCCGCCCGACCGATGACACCGATGGAGGGGCACCTGCGCATTGAGGAGGTCACGTTCGGCTACAACCCGTTGGGTCGTCCACTGCTGGAGAACTTCAGCCTTGACCTGCCGCCGGGTGCCCGGGTGGCGCTCGTCGGGCGCTCGGGCAGTGGCAAGTCGACGGTCGGCCGGCTGGTCGCCGGGCTCTACCGGCCCTGGACCGGACAGGTCACCGTGGACGGACTTGAGCGGGTCGCAGCCGACGACGGGCTCTGGGCAGCCACCGTCGCCATGGTGGACCAGGACCAACGGCTGTTCGAGGGGACGGTCCGGGACAACGTCACCATGTGGGACCTCACGGTCGCCGATGAGGACGTCGTCAGCGCGCTGGCCGACGCGTGCCTCTACGACGAGGTCGCGGCCCGTCCGGGTGGCCTCGGCAGTCCGGTGCGGGAGAACGCCCGCAACTTCTCCGGTGGGCAGCGGCAGCGGCTGGAAATCGCCCGAGCGCTCGTGCGCAATCCCCGGGTGCTGGTGCTGGACGAGGCCACCAGCGCGCTGGACGCCGAGACCGAGCGCCGGATCGACAGGCACCTGCGCCGGCGGGGGGCGACCTGCCTGATCGTGGCCCACCGCCTGTCCACCGTCCGCGACTGCGACCTGATCGTCGTGCTGGACGGCGGCCGGGAGGTGGAGCGCGGCACCCACGAGCAGTTGGTTTCCCAGGACGGGGCGTACGCGCGCCTGGTCCGGGACCACTGACCACGACGATCCGAGGAGACGCTGATGAGTGGCGTGGTGGAGGATCCCCCGGCCGGCGGCCTGATCGACTTCTGCTCGGACGGCGTACGCCAGGTTTGCCGCCTGGACGGCCCGGCGGCCAGCTGGCTGGTGACCGGAGGCGAGGCCGATCTGTTCGCGGTGCGCCGGGCCGGGATGAGCCCCTCGCGTCGTCACCATGTGGCCCGGCTGCCTGCGGGTGGCCTGGTGCCGACGTCCACAGCGATCGGTGCGTGGCGGTTGATCCTGGTGCCGCTACCCGGCACGGAGCTGCGCGGGCTGTCCCGGCGTCACCTTTCCCTGCTGGAGCGGCATGTTCGGCTCGGCCGCGTGGCGGACGACGGGGCGTCGCTGCGGGCACGGACTGCCGCGACGGAGCTGGTCGCGGCGGTTGACCTGGTGCTGGTCACCGTCGCCGACGCGCTGCGCCGCGGGCAGGCGCCCCGGGCGGCGTCCACCCTCCGCGGATGCGAGATCATTTCGCTGGCGCAGGGGAGCGCCCTCACCTCCACCGGCGGCGCGTGGTGGCTGCGCAGCGCCGGTGGACAACTGCGACGCAACGACGGTGGCCCGGCGGAGATGTCGGGGGAACGGGAGCTGCTGCTGGTCGCCGAGCGGGACTGGGTGGTGGCCGAGTCGCCGTGCGCGGTGGAGAGCCGCGGCAGCTGGGACCTGCTGGTCAACGGTCAGCTCCGGTCGGCCGTCGACCAGCATGTGGCCCGGCTGCTGCGGATGGTGGAGACGCGGATCGAGGAGGCCGACGCGGCGTTGCTGAGCGCCGTGCAGCGGCGCCGGGAGACCGACGCGGCGGTGCTCGCCGCGGCGGCCCGCCGGTCGATCGGGGTGATCGGCGCGGGCGGTGCGGTTCCGGTTCCCGACGGTGAGGCCGGCTTCGACCGGTATGGGCGGGCAGCCTCGGTGGTCCGGGTGGTCACCGAGGGGATGGGAACCCCGATCAACGAGCCGGCCGACCGCAGCCGCGCGCCGCTGGACGACCGGGCGGCGGTGCACGCGGTGACCCGAGCTTCCAGCCTGTTCTTGCGTGAGGTGCGGCTCCCGGACCGATGGTGGCGGCGGGACCTGGGGCCACTGGTGGGGTGGCGGGCCGGCGATGACCCGGAGCGCGCCGCCGCGGTGCCCCTGGTGTTCCGTCGAGGCCGCTACCACCACGTCGACCCGGACACCCGGGCGTACGGTCCGATCGACGCGACAGTGGCCGCGACGTTCGCTGCCGAGGCGACCGAGGTGCAGGCGCCGCTGCCGCCGACCGCTCGGATGCGCCACCTGCTGCGGGCCGGGCTGGTCGGTGCGTCCCGCGACGTGCGGGGTCTGCTGTTCGCCGCCACCTGCGTGGCACTGCTGGGCCTGGGCGTGCCGCTGGCCACCGGCGAGGTGCTCGGCCAACTGGCCCGGCGGGGCGAGGTGAACGGCCTTGGCGGCTTCCTCGCGCTGATGCTCAGCGCTGCGGTGGTCGCGGGGCTGGTGGGTGTGGTGCAGAACCTGCGTCTGCTGCGGTTGGACGGCCGGATGCAGTCCGGCGCGCAGCTGGCGATCTGGGACCGGCTGATGCGGCTACCGGCCCGGTTCTTCGCCGGTCGCAGCAGCGGTGAGATCGCCAACTCGATGTTGGGGATCTCGTTCGTCGGCGAGGCGCTGAGCGCGCTGCTGCCGCAGCTCGTCTCGGCGGCCGCGACCGTCGCGGTGACCCTCGGCATGCTCCTGGTGGTCGAGCCCGTGCTCGGGCTGTGGGGAGCGGGGATCGTCGCCGTCACCATGCTGACCTTCGGCGCGTTCGCCGTGCTGATCGTCCGTCAGCAACGGTCCGCGCTGCCGGCCGAGCACCGGGCGGCAGCGATGACCAACCAACTGCTCGGTGGCATCGTAAAGATCAAATTGGCGGCCGCCGAAACCCGTGCCCACGCACGCTGGTCGGAGGTCGCCGCGACGGCCCGAGCGGCGCTGCAACGGGTCCGGCAGAGTCAGGCGGGCCTGGTCGCCTTCGGCACCGTGCTGCCGGTCGCCGGCCAACTGGTCCTGTTCGCCGTGCTGATGGGGCCGCTGGCCGGCCGGGTCGCGCCGGCCGATTTCTTCATCCTCAACGTCGGTTTCGCGATGCTGCTCGGCGCGCTGCTGGTGCTGGTGTCGGCCGGGGTCGAAGTGATCGCGGCAGTGCCCAGGCTGGGCAGCCTGCGGGAGATCCTGCGCGCCGACCCCGAGGCGCGGCCGGACCGGGTGGACCCGGGCGAGTTGCGCGGCGAGATCGCGCTGCACCGGCTCACTTTCGCTTACCAGCCGGACGAGCCACCGGTGCTCATCGACATCGACCTGAGCGTCCGCCCGGGTGAGTTCGTCGCCATCGTCGGACCGAGTGGCTGCGGAAAATCCACACTGCTCCGGTTGCTGCTCGGCTTTGAACGCCAGCAGCAGGGCGCAGTGCTCTACGACGGCCAGGACCTCTCCGAACTCGACGTCCACGCGGTCCGCAGGCAGTGCGGAGTGGTCCTGCAGGATGGTCAGCTCTTCGCCGGCTCGGTACGCGACAACATCTGCGGCGCCGGCAGCTTTCCACTCGACCAGGTCTGGGAGGCGGCGCGGATGGCCGGCCTCGCCGATGACCTGGAGGCGCTGCCAATGGGGATGAGCACGATGGTGCCGTTCGGCGGCGGGACGCTCTCCGTCGGGCAGCGTCAGAGGGTGCTGATCGCCCGCGCGCTGGCCCCGCTACCCCGGATCATCTTCCTCGACGAGGCGACCAGCGCTCTGGACAACCGGACCCAGGAGGTGGTCAGCCGGAGCACCGCGGCCCTGGCCGCGACCCGGGTGGTCATCGCCCACCGGTTGTCCACCGTCCGTGCTGCGGACACCATCGTGGTCCTCGAAGCAGGGCGGATCGTCCAGCGGGGCAGCTTCGACGAGTTGATGGACCACCCTGAAGGGCTGTTCCATCGGTTGGCGCGGCGGCAACTGCTCACCGAACCGGAACGGTCCGACACCGTGCCGGAGAGCCGGCAGGCGGACGGGCAGCCCGCGACGACTTGACGGCCCGGTCAGCCGTTGTCGATGTCCGTGCTGTCCTCCAGGCACACGTCCGCGTCGAGGTGGTTCTCCAGCAGCTCGGCGACGTGCGCCTCCGACTGGTTCTCCACGGCGAGCCGGAACGCCTCGGTGAGCACGTTGACCACGCCCTGCGTCAGCAGGAGGGTTTCCCGGTCGAGATCGGCCCAGGACGACCGGGCGCCGCTGCGTACCAGCTCCGGAGCGAGGGTCAGCAGCCGGGCGGTGACGGCGGCGACCAGCTCGTCGGCCACCGGCCGGAGGCTGTCCAGCACCTCGCTGAGGGTCTGCAGTGCCGGCACCGTGCCCACCCGTACCCGATGCAGGTCCAGGGCGGCGCGCAGCGGACGTGGTCGGACGGTGCGGACGGTGCCGTCGGTGGTCCGGCCGATCACGCCGTGCCGGGTCAGCGCGTGGGCCAGCGCGGGACGGTCGGCGGTCAGGCGTTGCAGCATCGCGGTCAGTCCGTCGGGCGCCTCGTCACTGGCCCGGACCCCGAGCATCGCCTCGATGGACACCAGGTTGAAGCCCTGTCGTTGCAGGGCGAGGATCGCGTCCAGCCGGCGGACGTGAGAGTCGTCGTAGAGCGCGGCCCGACCGCGCCGCACCGGCGGGGGCAGCAGCCGTCGGGCCTGGTGTGCTCGGATGTTGCGCGGCGACATCCCCACCTTGCGGGCGAGCTCGTCCACGCTGTACCCGACCGGACCGCCCGGCGTCGTCGTCACCTCGTCGATGGTCACGGTGGCCTCCGGCAGCACTCGGTGACGGAACACGGCAACCCCGTCGAACCGCTGTCACGCTGTGCGGTCCGCCGATCGCAGCGTAGGTGTGGGCACCGGGCGGGTAAAAGGCGAGGAATTACTACTTGTCCACAGTGGTGACATTGATTAGGATCGCCGTCCGCCGAAAGTCGCTGATTCCCAATTACCCGGCTTTCGCCGTGGCGCGACCTTTTCGCGGCCACATTCGATGAAATTCCCGCTCTCCGGGCGGATCGGATCCACAGGTGACCCACGATGAAGCAAAACCGGCGGCCCGGAACCTCCCGCGCTGCCCGTCACCGCCACCGGCGGTCGACCACCGAAGGGAGCAGGGTATGACACCTGTCGATCGAGCGGTCTTCGTGGCCGCGTACAGCCGGCTGGTCGCCGACGTCTGGGCCGACCCGGTCAAGGAGCAGGCGCTCGACCGCGACCCACGCGGGTTCCTCGCCGGCTACGGGCTGCACCTGCCGGAGGATGTGCAGGTCCGGGTGGTGCGGGACATCGCCGACGCCGATCCGGACCTTGAGGTGCAGATCGAGTCCTGGCAGCAGGCGGGGACCACCGGCACCTTCGTGCTCTTCGTTCCGTCGCTGTTGCCGGTGGCCCAGGCGGAACTGGCCGAGGACGAACTGGACAGCGTCGTCGCCGGCCTGGACCCCAGCTGTGCCTGCTGCTGCCCGTGCTGCTGCACCTGACACCGAAGTCTGCCGCCCACTCGTCGGCGCGGCAGATTCTGATGGCACTCAGACGAAATCATTGATTGTCGAAGCTCGATCTTCGTAGCGTTCTCGCCACAGCGATCACCCCGTCTCGCAGCGACCCCCGAGGAAAGGACCGAACGATGAGCAACGACGAACAGGAATATGGCGCGAGGTTCGTGACCAAGTACTCGGAACTGGTCACCGCGGTATGGCGCAGCGACGAGGAACTGCAGCGCCTGCTCGCCGACCCGACCGGCTACGCGACCGCGGCCGGCCTGCCGGTCGCCCCCGGCGCCAGGGTCGAGGTCGACCGCGCCCAGCCCGCCACGCTCTACACCAAGGACCAGGTCGTCGCTGACTGGGCGGGCACGCCCGGCCTGCACGTGCTGCACGTGCCCGAGGTGCCGCTGGTCGACCTCAACGAGCTGACCGAGGCCGAGCTGGAGACGGTCGCCGGCGGCGTGGCCCCGATCGCCGACAACAACGTCAACATCATCGCCGTCCTCATCCTCTGAGTTCCCCACCCCCTCCGGGAGCCTCGATGACTGACACGACCGAGACCATTGCGTTCCGATCCGGCACCTACCGGACGGCCACCGTGGAGCAGACCTGGGAGCGGGTCGGTGGCATGCTCGACCGGTTCCGGATCACCCGGGTCGCCGACATCACCCGGCTCGACGAGATCGGCCTACCGGTGCACGTCGCCTACCGGCCGGTCGGAGCCACCATGGCGGTGAGCGTCGGCACCGGCGCCACCGCGACGCAGGCCCGGGTCAGCGCGGTCATGGAGAGCATCGAGTCCTGGCATGCCGAGAACCTCCGGCCGGGGACCGTCGTCCGGTCCCCGGCCGAGGCGCTCGACCTGTCGTACGACGTCCGGTGGCTGCACCTCGCGGAACGGTCACCCCTGACCCCTGCCGTCGAGCTCGACTGGGTGGCTGGCCGCGGGCTGGTGACCGGTGCGGATTGCCTGGTGCCCCGCGCCACCATCGAACTCGACTTCACCATCCGGCGTGGCTGGGACCGCGCCCTGTTCACACCCAGCAGCAACGGGCTGGCCACCGGGAACACCTTCGCCGAGGCCAGCCTGCACGCTCTGCTGGAGGTCGTCGAACGCGACTGCATCGCCCCGTACTGCACCTCACCGTTGACCGAGCGCATTTACGCCGACCCGGGCACCGCCACCAACGTGATGACCCGCACGGTGCACGAGGCGCTGGTGCGGGCCGGTTGCTGGGTGGAGGTCTGCGACATCACCAACGCGGTCGACGTACCCTGCTACGCCGCCTCGATCTGGTCGGAGGACCTGCCGGTCACCTTCGGCGGCTTCGGCTGCCACGTCGACCCGGAGATCGCCGTCGGTCGGGCCATGGCGGAGGCAGCGCAATCGCGGCTGGTCATGGTCTCCGGAGCCCGTGATGACATCGACGCCACCGCCTACCACGATGTCGGCGCACCGCCGGTGCCGCCTCCCACCGTCGACCGGCCCGTCCGGCCGGTCCGCCGGGATGCACCACCCGTGGGGGACGTGACCCAGGTGCTGCGCGAGCTGGCGTCGCGGGTGCAGCGGGTCACCGGCGTCGAGCCGTTCAGCGTCGACCTGACGCACGACGACATCGGCATTGCGGTGAGCAAGGTGTTCGCCCCCGGCCTGCGGATGTTCGACGAGCGGGCCCTGAGTACCCGACCGGGAGTGCCCCGTGACTGACGTCGTCTTCATAGGTCCGAGCCTGCCGCCCGACGAGGTCGGTCGGCTGCTGCCCGACGCGGTGGTGCTGCCGCCCGTCGCGCACGGCGACCTGCTCCGCCTGGACGTTGCCCCCGGCGACCGGGTCCTCGTCATCGACGGGTTCTTCCTGCAACACCCGCCGGTCCGCCACCGGGAGATCCTCGACCTGCTCGACCGTGGCGTGACCGTGGCCGGTGCTGCCAGCATGGGCGCGCTGCGCGCCGCCGAGCTGTGGCCGTTCGGAATGCGTGGCGTGGGCGAGGTATTCCAGCTCTACCGCGACGGGGTCGTCACGGGCGACGACGAGGTGGCCGTCGTGCACGGGCCAGCCGAGGAAGGCCACCGCGCCTTCAGCGTCCCGCTGGTGAACATCCGGGTCGCGCTGTGCCGCGCCGTCGCCGCCGGTGTGCTCAGCGACGCCGAGGCTGCGCTGCTGCTGGACATCGGCCGGGACCTGCCCTTCCGGCGGCGGTCGTACCAGGCGTTGGAACGCAGCGCGCCACCCGAGGCGGCGGCCGTGGTGAGCCGGTTCCTGACGTGGCACCGGCGGGACCCCTGCGACACCAAGGGCGCAGACGCACGGCTGCTGCTGTCAATGGCTGCGGACAACGCCCCCGAGCTGTGCCCGGCGCACGCCGGCGACCAGCCCCTCGACAACCTGCACACCCGCTTTCTCGACAGCTGGCGCGCACGGTTCGCCGGAGAGTCGGTCGGCGGGCACTGGGCCAGTGACCGGGAGGCCGCCGCGGTGCTGATGCTGCTGCATCCCGAGTCGGCGGCCTGGCACCGGAGGGGGGTGCTGGCCGGGCTGGCCGAGGTCGACATCGACGACCCGAGGGTCGAGGAGCGCGCCAACGAGGTGGCCCGCCGGCGAGGGCTGACCGGTGCGCCGCCGAGCGGGTGGGACTGGCTGACCGACCGGGAACGGAGTCTCGACGACCGCGAGGCGGTGCTGCGGGTGTTGGTGCGGGCGTTCGGCACCACGCCGTACCGCAGCTTGGCTCTGTGGATGGTCGCGACGCCGCTGCGTACCCCCGTGTTACTCACCGCGGCACGGCAGGTGGCGGCGACCGCGGCGTCGCTGAACGAGACGCTCGTCCCGCGTACGACGGGGCGTCGCCGCCCGGGTGCTCGGCTGCACTTCCGCACCGAGATCGTCGATGCGTGCTTCGCGAGGCTGTGGGGCTGTGCCGCCGACGGGCTGGAAGCGGCGGCGTGGGACCGGGGCTTCGTCGACCTTGCGGCGTTCCGGTACGCCGCCGAACCGTTTGTCGCGTACGTCAAGGCGTTCGGTGCCCCGCGACTGCCCGCGGTGAGCATGCGCACGCAGGACACCCTGGCCGGTTCCGCGGCCCGGGTCGGCTGAGGAGGAGTCGATGAGCGGCACGGTGAAGGCAGCACTGATCTACCCCCCGCTGACCGATCCCACCTCGGGATACCACTCCCTGAACTACCTCGATTCGTACGCCCGGGCACAGGGGCACCAGCCGGCGGAGATCATCGACGCCAACATCGAGGCGTTCCACCACTCGTACACGCCGTCGGCGCACGACTGGCTTCGGCGCGAGCTGTCCCGGCTCTCGATCGACGACCTCAGCGGCCCGGACGCGCTGATGGCCCGGGCGAACCAGCTCGGCCTGCCCGACCCCGATCCGGAGCGGCTGCGCCGGTCGATCGGGGTGCTGCAGGATCCGACCCTGTTCTACGACTACCGGCACTACCAGGACGCCGTCGAGGGCGTGATCTCCTGGATGGACGCCCTCGGCACGGTCGGGTTCCCCGGGCAGTTCCACGCCGGCTTCCGGCTCCACCCACCGCCGATGATATCGATCGGCTCGGTGGCCGCGCTGACGGACGAGGCGCTGCTCGCCCGGCTCAACCGACCCTTCCTGCCGTACTACGAGGACGTGCTGATCCCGCGGCTGGCCGCTGGCGGGCACCAGGTGATCGGCATCAGCGCCACCTACCAGTGGCAGCTGCCGTTCGCGCTCTGGATCGCCCGACTCGTCCGGCAGGCCTGCCCGGACGTCTTCCTCATCGCAGGTGGCACGGAGATCTCCGACGTCTGGAAGTGCGCCAGCAAACCCGAGTACGTCTTCCAGGTGCTGGCCGACTTCGACGCGATAGTGGTCGGGGAGGGGGAAAGCGCGTACACGGAGATCCTGGACGCGGTGCAGACCGGCACCCTGCCGGCCGGGCACCCCAACGTCCGGCTGCACCCCAAGTACGGCCGCCAGCGTCAACTGCCCCTGCGCTATGAACGCCTGGCGCAGGTGCCGGTCCCGGACTTCTCCGGTCTGCCCTGGGACCTCTACCTCAGCCCGGAGCGGTTCGTCTACTATTCGCCGACCCGAGGCTGCTACTGGAACAAGTGCACGTTCTGCGACTACGGACTGAACACCGACGGTCCCACCAGCCCATGGCGGCAGGACACGGTGAGCACCATGATCGCGGACGTCACCGAACTGTCGAAGTTCGCCAAGTTCATCTACTTCTCGGTCGATGTGCTCGCTCCCGCGACCATCCTGCGCTTCGCCGAGCAGGTCGTCGAGCGAGGTCTGGACTTCCGCTGGGGTGCCGAGATCCGGCTGGAGAAGTACTGGTCGGACGAGCGCTGCGACTTGCTGAGGCGCAGCGGCTGCGTGGCCATCTCAGTCGGCTTCGAGTCCGGTAACCAGCGCGTCCTCGATCTGATCGACAAGGGTACGAAGCCGGAGCAGGCACGACGCACCATGATGGCGATGACCAAGGCGAACATTGGTGTGCAGATGATGGGCTTCACTGGTTTCCCCACCGAGACCCGCGAAGAGGCACTGGACAGCGTCAATTTCCTGCGTGACAACCCGGACCTGTGGACCCTCGGCGGGCTCGGCGACTTCATGCTGACGCCGGGCGCCATCGTCGCCAAGGAGCCGGACCGGTTCGGCATCACCAACGTGCGGCCGGTGGAGGGATCGGACATCGTCCGGATGCTCAAGTACGACGAGCCGGTCACCGAGGCCGCGCAGGCCGAGGTCGCCCAGGCCAAGGCCGGCCTGAACCCCGGGCACTACCACCGTCCGTGGCTGGGCGCCACCGACACCCCGCACACGTTCTTCTACCACGACCGGTACGGCACCGCGGTACGCGGCCTCCTCGCCCACGACCGGGTACGCCACGACACCGACGACCAGACCGAGTTCCTCGCCAACGGCGCCTTCGTGGATCGCGACGACGAGCAGGTCTGGGACGCGTACCGGCGAATCCGATCCGACGAGCAGGAAGGCGTCCCCGGCGACCTGCCGGCGGACCGGCACCTGTTCCGCCGGGTCGACGGTCAGGTGTTCGCACTCAACCGCAGCAGCCGGCTGTTCCTGGATCTCTTCAGCGCGCCGCTCACCCTCGCCGAGGCGCAGCGTCGGCTCTGGATCGTCGAACCGACTGTCGCGGACCGGGTCTGGCGAACCTTCATCGGGCAGCGGCTGATCCGCAGGCATCGGCTCCCGGCCGATCCGGCGCGGTGACCCGACTGCCAGGCGGGGCACGAGCAACAGTTCGACCGGAGGACAGGCCACGATGAGGAACGGATGCCCACGGCCAGCCTCGGCACTGTCATCCCAGTGGAGTGAGGTCGGGCGACCTGATGGCCTGCCGGTGTTCGGCCGGGCTGAGACCGCGTACCCGTTTGAAGGCCGCGCTGAGTGCGAATGAGCTGCCGTAGCCGACCTGGCGGGCCACCGCGCCGACGGTGGCGTCCGGTTCGCGCAACAGGTCGGCGGCCAGCGCGAGCCGCCAGTTGGTGAGGTACGCCATCGGAGGCTCGCCGACCAGTTCGGTGAACCGGCGGGCCAGCACCGCCCGCGAGATACCGCTGCCGGCCGCCAGGGTGGCCACCGTCCAGGGCTTTGCCGGGTGGTCATGCAGCAGTCGCAACGCCCTGCCGACCACCGGATCGCCGTGCGCTCGGTACCAGGCGGGCGCCGCCGCCTCCGGCCGGGAGAACCAGGCCCGAAGTACGGCGATGAGCAGTAGGTCGAGCAGCCGGTCCAGGACCACATCCTGCCCCGGCTCGTCCTTGGTCATCTCGTCGCCGAGCAACGGGATGAGCGGGCTGTCCAGTGCTCCGGCCGGCAGCACCAGGAGATGGGGCAGGACCCTCAGCAGCCGTTGGCTGACCTCGCCCTGCAACTGGTACGTGCCACTGAGCAGCACCGCCTTCCCGTCAGCGCGTTCGCCCCAAGTCCGGATACCCAGGTCCATCACTTCGCACAACTCGTCCCCGGTGGGCGTGGTGCTGTGCTCACCGGGATGGATCACTGCCTGCGGGGCCGTGGCCGGGTCGTCGGCGATCGTGTACGGCTCCGGGCCGCGGATGATCGCGACATCGCCGGGGCGTAGCGGCACCGGAGCACCGCGGTCCGGCACCACCCACGCCGTACCGCGCAGCATGGTGACCAGGGTGAGGGGCGCGCGATCCTGGATCCGTACCGACCAGGGCGGGTCGAACACCGACCGAATCAGGAACGCGCCGCGCGCCCTCGGCCCGTCCAGCAGCCCCGCGAGCGCATCCATGCGCTCAGGTTAGCCCCGTGACGTGGGCGGTCGAGACGCCGGGACATGCGATCGAGAGTCTCGCCCATTCCCGGTGTGCTCGCCCTCGACTTGACTGGTCGGCATGACGAAGACCGTTGATGAGCAGCCAATCCTCGTACTGGGCGGCACCGGCAAGACCGGCCGCCGGGTGGTGGACCGGCTGTCCAAACTCAACCGGCCGGTACGGGTCGGCTCCCGCTCCGGCGAGCCGCCGTTCGACTGGACCGACCAGCGCACCTGGGCACCCGTACTGGACGGGGTTTCGTCGGTCTACCTGGTGTACTACCCGGACCTGGTCGCGCCGGACGCCCTCGCGACGATCCGCTCGTTCACCGAACAGGCGGTGTCCGGCGGGATCGATCGCTTGGTTCTGCTTTCCGGCCGGGGCGAGGAGGAGGCCAAACTCAGCGAGCGGGTGGTCCAGGACTCCGGAGTGGCCTGGACGATAGTGCGGGCGAGCTGGTTCAGTCAGAACTTCAGCGAGGACTTCCTGACCGAATCGATACGCGGCGGCGAGGTCATCCTCCCGGCCGGGAACGTGCCGGAGCCGTTCGTCGACGCCCTCGACATCGCCGACATCGTGGTCGCGGCGCTGACCGACGATGGGCACGCGGGGCAGCTCTACGAGGTGACCGGCCCGCGGCTTCTCACCTTCGCCGAGGCGACCTCGGAGATCGGCAACGCGCTCGGGCGGAAGATCCGCTACCGATCGGTATCGCCCGAGGAGTACGCCGCCGTGCTGGCCGGGTACGACGTGCCGGCGGAGCTCGCGGCGGTGCTGACCGAGCTGTTCGGCAAGGTGTTGGACGGCCGCAATGCGCAGCTCGCCGATGGTGTGCAACGGGCGCTGGGCCGCATGCCGCGCGACTTCACCGACTATGCCCGGGAAGCCGCCGCCGCTGGTGCATGGGACACGTCATCTGATGGAGACTGGGCATGAACGCCAACCTGGCTGCCTGGTCGGCGGCGGTGACCCTGGTGGTGACGGGTGCGATCACCGGCGTCTACTACGCCTTTTCGGTGGCGGTGATGCCCGGTCTGAACGCCGCCGACGCCGGCACCGCGATCCGGGCCATGACGAGCATCAACCAGAGGATTCAGAATCCGCTGTTCTTCGTCACGTTCTTCGGCCCGCTCGTCGCCGCCACGGTGACCGGTGTGTTCCTGTTGATCCTCGGGAGGCGGTCGGCGGGTGTGCTGTTCCTGGTGGCCGCAGGGGTGTACCTGGTGGGCGCGTTCATCCCTACGGTGCTCGTCAACGTGCCGATGAACGAGACGCTCGACGCCACCGGCGTGCCGGCCGATCCTGCGGAGGCGACCCGGGTGTGGGCTTCCTACTCGTCCGCCTGGACGTGGTGGAACTCGGTACGCGCCGGTGCCAGCCTGATCAGCCTGTTGCTGGCTGGTCTCGGGGTCTACCTCGCGGGCACGTCCCGATGACGTGCCGTGCAGTAGCGAGCGGGCGAGATCATTAGATCTCGCCCGCTCCTCCTTGTGGCGAGTCTCAGCACGCCTCGGGGTGCCTATGCTGGCTTCCGCACCGTCAACTTCTGGTAGGTGGCGGCGTGGGGCTGGTAGGTCGGGTTGCCGGAGTAGGCAACGTGGACCTGGTAGGCCCCGGGCTGCAGATCGGCGGTTTGCAGTTCGACGATGGCCTTACCGGCCGCCAGTGGCACGACTTGCACCGTGCCGCCGAAGGTGACGGTGACCTCGCCGGTCGGGGTCGGAGCGTGCGGCTTCGGCCTGCCCGCCGGCCCAACAGTCACGTTCAACCTGAACGTGTCCCCGCGCACAACCGACGCCGGCTTGGCCTTCGCCTGGACCTTGACGGCGGCCGGGCCCGAGGGCACCTCGAACGACGCCGTACCTTCCGACGCCTTCAGGTAGTCGAAGCCGAGGTACTCGGCCTTCACCGTCCGGGCACCGGCGGGCAGACCCGTCGGCAACGTGACGGTGGCCTTGCCGTCGCTCAGGTGGACGAGCTTCGACCACGAGCCGATGCTGAACCGCACCTGACCGCCGGTCTCGAACCCGTCAGCTGCCGTGACTGTCACGGTGGCACTGGTCGTCGGGGCCCCGCTCGCGTAGGGCTCGACGGCCACCTCGGTGGTGGTCGTGACGTCGCTGTTCGGGTTCCCGCGGATGTCGTTCCACTCGCGGATGGTCAGCGGGATCACGGTGCCGTGACGCGGACGGACGACACCCGCGTTGGTCATCGTGATCGCCTTGGCGTTCCACGTCGGAGCCTCGATGTTCTCGTGGCACGCGGCCTGGTATCCCCCACCGTTCGTGTACCGGTCGCCCCAGAGGTAGAACTGGCCGGGGCAGGAGGTGTCACCGGGGTTGGCCTTGAAGATGACCGGTCCCTCGTACCCCTGGTTGGCGACCCATGTCGTGCGCCCCAGAGCCGGCGCGACCAACGTCCAGTTGTTGATGTTGCTGTCCAGGAAGTCGGTGTGCTTCTCCGAGAAGATGTCCGAGCCCTGGTTGCCGGCCTCGTTCTTGGTCACCCGGTAGTAGTGGTCACCGACCCGGATCGCGGTCGTGTCGATCCGCGACAGCGGGGCCGGGTTCTGCCAGACCTGGGGAGCGGAGAACGTCTGAAAGTCCCGCGTTGTGGCGTACCACATCTGCGCGTTCCCCTGACCGGTGCGGGTCACCGGGTCGCTCCACAGCGACTGGGCCCAGAACACGACGTAGGCGCCGATCTCCTCGACCCATAGCGACTCTGGTGCGAAGGCGTTGCCCGCGTTGTCGGGCGCGATCTTCACGTGCCGCTGAGGGGTCCAGTTCACAAGATCGTGCGACTCGAACACCTCGATGTGTTGGGTGTCGTTGATGGCGTATCCACCCTGGTCGTACCAGTTCAGGTCCGTGGCGATCATGTAGAACGTGTCGCCGTCGGGTGAGCGGACGATGTGCGGGTCCCGAAGCCCCTGGTCGCCCAGTTGGGAGATGAGTGACGGCCGACCTCCGGTCAGACCGGTCCAGTCCAGAGCGGTGTTTCCGTTGGATGTGGCGAACATGATCTGCTCGCCGTCGGCAATTCCCTCGCCCTTGAAGTACCCCATGAAGTACCGCTCGTGATCCTCGGAACGTGGCATGGCGGTGATGGTCACCGGGAACGACTTCTTCCGCGAGGCCGTACCCTTGGTGATGGTCGCCGTCAGGGTGGCGGCAACATCCTTATGGCCGAAGGCCGGGCGGCTGACCTCACCCGTCGGGGTGACGAGGCCGGTGGTCGATTTCCAGGTGATCGTGGATCCGAACTCGCCCTTCGCAGCGAGGTCGAGGTTTCCGCGTACGTCGTCGGTGGCGTCCAGGGTCAGGTCGAAGGCGTCACGGTCGACCGCCTGCGCATCGTCGAACTCGGCCTTCACCACAACGGGGATCTCCCGGGTGGTGACCTCCTCGGCACCCTTGCGGACAGTCGCCGTGAGCATGACTGTCGCGTCGGGCTGCCCCTGCGCGGGCCGGGTGATCCTGCCGGTCACCGCAACCTTGCGTGCGCTGGCGAGGGCCGGCGGGGTGTAGACCTCGACGACCGACGGGTCCGAACTACTCCAGGTGATGGCCGAGCCCGCCACGGAACCCACCTTGGGCAGAACGACATCTCGTACGACCGCACTGGTCAGGCCGAGGTCGATGGCCGCGGCGTCGGCGCGTACGCCGTCGGAGACAGTCTTCTCTGCCAGGAGGACTGTCTCGTCGAGACTCACTGCCCGGTCGTACACGCGGAAGTCCCGCAATGTTCCGCGGAACGAGTAGTGGCCCGACGTCTGCGAGCGACCGAGGAAGTTGCAGTTGGTCCCCGCAGCGTTCACCGACGGCGCCGTGGTCAGGTTCGTCGACGTCGCGTGCAGCACGCCGTCGAGGTAGAGGCTGCCGGTCCAGCTCGTTCCGTTCGGGTTCAGTGACTGGGTGTAGGTGACATGAGTCCACGCTCCCTCAAGCATGCGGACCCGGTTCTGCTGGAGGTTCGCCGGACCCACAGCGACGCGGAACCGTTGGGTGTTCGACGCGAAGATGGAGCCCTCGGCGCCGGTGTCGACGTCGCACGAGCCGGACTTGCGGCCAAGACTCCACATCTGGTGCTCGCCGACGTTCGCCGGGTCGACCCACACGTCATAGTCGACGGTGAGGTTGGACATGCCGGCGGTAATGTCGTTCGGCAGCGCCACGTATGCGCCGTCGAGGGCGCTCTCGTAGGAGTCGGGGTTGAACCTGACCCCTTCGCCGGTCAAGGCTGCCTTCTCGGGATTCACGAGCGTGGCGTTCGCCGCCGCTCCCGCGCTACCCGAGTTGACCAATGTCGTCCCACTGGTCTCGTCGAGGGCGAAGCGATGCACCAGACCATCGTTGAGCTGATCCCCGGCGGCGTGCGCGGGCGTCACCGCGAACGAGACCGAAAGAAGCGCACCCAGTGCCAGGACCGCGACACCTCTACCCTGCGGAATCAGCCCGCGGCGTGGCCTTCGCTGTCGCAGTCTCAATTGATCCTCCTTGACGGGGTGGTGTTCTTTCTCAAGTGGACGGGTCTTGTTGACGCTAACTACGGGGTGCTGCCGGGTCAACGCAGCGCGTTGCAGCCAGGGACCACGGCGCCTGCCTGGCCAGCGGTGTCACGCCGCTCGGTAGTGGCCGTTGAGCCGACCGAGCTTCATGGCCAGGTGCAGGCACAGCCGTTCGTTGCCGTCCTTGAGGTCGGTCCCGGCGAGCTGCTCCACCCGCTGCAGCCGGTAGTAGAGGGTGGTCCGGTGCAGTCGAAGCTTCTCGGCGGTGGCGTGCGCGTTGCCCGCCAGGTCGAGGTAGGCCTCCAGGGTCTCCAGCAGCACCTGGTGGGCGTCGTCGCGCAGCAGCCGCTCCAGCCCGGGATGGACGCCCGCGACGTCGAGGTGCTGGCTGTCCAGTTGGGAGAGCACCCGGTAGATGCCGAGTCCGGCCCAGGAGACCACCCGGCCCAGCGCGGGCAGTTGCGTACCGACCCGGGCGGCCTGCGCGGCCTCCTGGTAGGACTCGACCGCGTTCGACAGCCCGGCGCGAGGCTGGCCGATCCCGGTCACGGTCCGGTCCACCGAGGCCAGCCCCCGGGTCGCGGTGCCCAGCGCTTCGGTGAGGTGCCCGGCGGAGGCTTCCGGCGAGGGGCGGCCGGCGATCCGGTCGCCGCAGACCAGCAGCACCCCGTGGTCGTGCCAGACGAGGTGCAGCGTCTCCCGTACTCCGATCCACCGGCGGGTGGTGACCAGGGCTTGTTCCAGGGCGATCCGGGCCACCTCGTCGGGTTGCCGCCCGGCGGCCGGCACGAGCTGGGCGACCAGGGCGACCGTCGACCCGTCGGCGACCACGACGCCCTCCTCCAGCAGCGCCCGCGCCGCGTGCTCGCGCGCCTGCCGGCTCTCCACCAGGAGGGCGCGGGTAGCTTCGGTCTCCCGCTGTGAGGCGAGCTCACCGAGCAGGTTCTCCCGGTACAGGGCCAGTGACAGGTCGGTGAAGGGGCCGGTCGCGGTGGCGATGTCGGCGTCGGTCATCGAACCGTCCGCGTCGATGAACCAGACGAACCCGAGCAGCAGGTCGTCGTGCCGGATCGGCACGCACACCCTCGCCAGCAGGTCCAGCTCGGCGCACGCGGGGGTGCGGACCGGCGCGTGCGCCGTGAGCACACCCATGCCTCGGAACCAGGCGATCACCTCCGGCGTCGTCTGCCGGCGCAGGATCGACGTCCGGCGGACGTCGTCCATCGGACCGTCGTGCTCGCTGTAGGCGACCACCCGCTGTCGCCGGTCCTCGATGAGGGCGGGTCGCCCCACCCGGGCGGCGACGGCGTCGACGATTCGCTGGAGCTCACCGTGCATATATCTCCCCTGGTTGCGCTGCGTGACAGGGATCGCGCGACCGCCAGTCCTTACCCTCCGGTGCGGGTGGGGCATCGCGCAAGGTCCACTGTCGAAGTCACGACATAAAGACGGGCGGCGTCGCGACGGTTCCGGCATCTGTCCGAAGACCGGGGGCGACAGACATTCCTAGGGTTCCGGTACGGACCGCGCCAGCGTCGGCGTGCACGGGTGCGGGTGGGATGACGGGCGGGGGATTGTCGAGTGGGAGCTGGTAGGCCCTGGCGGGGCGTGCTGGTCGCCATCACCACGCCGTTCCGCGCCGACCTGTCGGTCGACTTCGACCAGCTCCAGGAACACGTCAGTTGGCTCGCCGCCGAGGGGTGCCACGGGGTCGCACCGTGCGTGTCGATGGGGGAGTACCGCGCCCTCTCCGACGACGAGCGGGCCGCCGTGGTGAGGGCGACGGTGGAGGCCGCGCCGTCCGGCTGCGCGGTGGTGCCCGGCGTCGGCGGCTACGGCAGCAGGCAGGCCCGCCGCTGGGCGGAGCAGGCCGCCGAGGCCGGCGCCCACGGCGTGCTCGCGCGGCCACCCGACGGACCCGCCGCCCGCGCCGCCGACGTGGTCGCCCACTACCGGGAGGTGGCGGCGGTCGGCCTGCCGGTGGTCGCCCACAACGAACCGTACGACACCCGGTTGGATCTCACGCCGGACCTGCTGGCGACCGTCGCCGAGATCGACGGGATCGTCGCGGTCAAGGAGGTCACCGGCGACGTACGCAGGTTGCATCGCCTGCGGGACCTCTGCCCGCACGTCGACGTGCTGGTCGGCGCCGACGACGTGGTGCTCGAACTTGTGCTGTGCGGCGCCGCGGGATGGGTCGCTACCCTGCCCAACGCGCTGCCCCGCCAGGCCGTGCGCTTGTACGAGCTGTGCGTCGCCCGCGATCTGGGCCGGGCGCTGCCGCTCTACGCCGAGCTGCACCCGATCTTCGGCTGGGCCTCCCGGCCGGAAGCCGTGCAGGCCGTCAAGCTCGCCATGGAGTGCGCCGGGCGGTTCGGCGGGCGGTGCCGTCCACCGTGCGGACCCCTGTCCGGGCCTACCGCCGACCAGGTGCGCCGGGACGTGCTGCGGGCCCTCGCGGCAACGGCCGAACCGGCTTCCGAGGTCGGCCCTGGCTGATCGCCGGTGGGCGCCGGTCCTTCAGGTGTCGGAAGTCGCCGGCCCACCTGCCGACATCTGCACGGTGACCGGCACCGGCCCGTACTCCTAGATTTCGCTGCGCGGCCTGCTGACCGGTGTTCCTCGTTACCCCCCACCGGGACGCCGGCGCCGCGTTTTCCTCCGACGAGAGGTGGTTCCGTGCACCGTGTTACCCCCCATCGAACCCGGCTGAGGCGGGCCGTGCTGGCCGCAGCCGTGGTGACCACGCTCGTGGCGACCGGGGCGGCGCAGGCCGCCGCGGCCCCGGCCAACCCGGCCGGCGGCGCCGCGCCGTTCCAGGTCGTCGACCCGCAGGTCTGGCAGAACCCGGACACGATGACCTGGAACGACTTCAAGGCCGTGCCTGGCAGGAACTGGGCCGACCCGAGCGTCTCGGGCTCGGTCCGCAACTTCAAGATCGCCCTGGTGGCGCTCGACTATCCGGACGAGACGTTCGCCGTCTCCCAGCGGGCCCGCTCGACGGTCTTCGGCAACCCGCAGTCCGTCGCGACAAACATTCCTCGCGCGGACGTGCCGAAGTTCTACCAGGACTTCCTGAACACCCCGAACACCCTCAACAAGGGCCACACCCTGCACGAGTACTGGATGCAGGACTCCAACGGCCGCTACGGCGTCGACCTCGCCGGGTTCGGGCCGTACCAGATGCCGGCCAAGTCCTACCAGTACGGGCTGGACAACGGGTTCAACCCGGGTGCCTGCCCGAGCGGGGACGTGTGCGGCAAGAACATCCGCACCGACGGCCTGGGCGCCTGGCGGGCGGCCGTCGGCGAGGAGGTCGCCAACCAGTACGAGTTGGTGTTCATCCTCAGCGCCGGCCAGGACGAGTCGTCGACCTGGCAGGAGTTCGGGCAGATGATCTTCCAGAACAAGGAGGACGTGCCGGACGCCTGGGGCCCGCCGGACCCCAACCTGCCGAACTGGGCGAAGACCCGCTACGTGGACTGGACCTCGTGGAAGGCGGCGGCGACACTGTGGCCGAACGCCGGCGGCGGTTCCTCGACGCAGGGGGAGAGCTCCGGCATGGGCGTCTACGCCCACGAGCTGACCCACCTGCTGGGCATCGGCGACAACTACAACAACCCGTACGGCGAGCCGCTGCGTAGGGCGTACACCGGGATCTGGAGCATGATGTCGCGCGGGTCGTTCAACGGCCCGGGCGGTCCGCACACCCGCTGGCAGATCCCGCCGACCAACGGTGGCTCGATGGGCTCGCTGCACACCGTGCGGGACAAGCTCAAGATCGGTCTGCTCGGTGAGGAGCACGTGCTGCGGCTCTCGCGGGAGTCGCTGGCCTCCTCGGGAATGGTGGTCGCGCAGGTCACGGCCCGGGCGGTCGACGCCGGCCCGAAGGGTCTGAGCGGCGTGAACATCGCGCTGAACAAGGACCTGTCGCCGACGTGTGGTGTCACCACCGACCCGTTGTGCGACGGTGGCAGCTTCAACAACTACACGGTCGAGGTCGTCGACCGGATGGGCGCGGACTCCTTCACCCCGGACAGCGGGGTGCTGCTGAGCAAGACGAAGAACGCCGACAGCGCGCCGTTTCAGTGGGTGGTGGACGCCAACCCGCAGGACATCGACATGATCGACTTCTATCGGCCGGACGGCACCCCGCAGAAGATCACCATGGGTGACTACCGGCAGCTCTCCGACGCGCTGTTCCACGCCGGCGCCGACACCGGCAGCCAGTACGAGTACGTCGACGAGGCCAACCGGCTGCACTTCTACGTCATCGACCTCAAGCGGGACTCGGCCGGCTCGCTCTCCTACACCGTGGCGGTGCGTTCGCTGGACGGCACCGGCGGGCCGAGCAGTCACGGCGTGCTGCTGGGCAAGGGTGAGGTGACCGGCGGCGGCAAGCCGACCAACCGCGGGGTGACCTGCTCGTTCGAGTTGACCAACACCGGTTCGTACTCGGCCGGCGGGCAGCAGCACCCGGAGAACGTCAGCGCGTACCTGAAGTCGGACGTCTACCGCCTGTCGGCGGACGTGGCCGGCAAGGGCTGGCGGACCTGGCTGCCCAACCAGCTCGCCACCGCGCAGTTCGGCAAGGCCACCACGGTCACGGTGTCGGTGGGCGCCACCGCCGCCGCCGCGGACACCGGTTTCGTGAAGCTCACCGCGACCTCGGAGAGCGACCCGACGAAGACGGTGACCAAGCAATGCCGGGTCGAGAAGTCCTGACCTGCGCCCGAGGGTGACCCCGTTCCTGTCGGGTCCGCGGCGGCCTTCCGCCGCGGACCCGACAGGCGGGCGGAAGGAGAATGACGTGCGGCGAAGCATCACGACTCTGCTGCCCCTGCTGCTGGCCGGCGCGACCGGCTGCGGCGCCGTCGGCGCAGCCCAGGAGGCGGTCGATCCGATGACCGTCCGGGTCCTGGTCCGCGACATCAACATCCGGGCCGCGGGCGTGGACTGCGCCGGCACCGGTCCGTACCAGCACTTCCACAACCGGGCGCCGTTCCGCGTGCTCGACCCGGACGGGGCGGCGCTGGCCAGCGGACAGTTGTCGGCGGGGACCGCGGTGGCCGCCTTCGCCGAGGATCTGGGGGTCGAGCGCCTGCCCACCTACTGCGAATTCGCCGTCGGAGTGCGGGTGCCGCAGCGGGCCTCCTATCGGCTGGAGGTGGACGGCCGCCCTGCGCTCGACCTGACGCCGGACAGCAGCGAGGGCCCGGCACTGGTGGCGGTGGTCCCGTCATGAGACAGGCACTCCTGCCGCTGGTGCTGGCGGCGGCGCTGCTGGGTGGATGCAGCAGTACGCCCGAGCCCGAGCCCCCGCCGGCTCCCGCCGGAGGGGCGGCGGCGCTGCCCGGGCCGCTCCCCGCCGACCTGGCGTTGCGCCCGGCGCCCGGCACCGCCCCGGCCGCCCCGGCGTTCACCGGCGCGCTGACCGACGGCACACCGTTCGCCGCCGCCGAGCTGTGGGCGCAACGTCCCGTCGTGCTCACCTTCTTCAGCTCCTGGTGCACCACCTGCGCCAGCCGCCAGGCCGCCCTCAGTGAGCTTGCCCGCACCTACCGGGACCGGGTGGTCTTCGTCGGCGTGGCCGGCGCGGACCAGGCCGACGAGGTCCAGGAGTACCTACGCGCTCACCGGGTGGAGTATCCGGTCGTCCTGGACGACCAGCAGACGATCTGGCGTTCGTACGCGGTGCGGGAGCCGCCGGCCGTGGTGCTGGTGGCCAAGGGCGGCGCCCTGCTCCGCGGCTGGCCGGGTGGCCTGGACGCCCCAACCCTCGACAGGCGGCTGCGGGAGCTGGTGCTGGCCGGCCAGCCGTAGTCCCGTCGCCCAGGCACCGCGTCGAACCACACCCGGCGAAGTTCCTACACGTGCAGATGGTGGCGCAGGCCACCGGCTCGTAGCGTACGCAGCCTCGGACATATCAAGGAGATTGCATGTCTACAGTGGGAACGCGCTGGCGCAGAGGCGTGGCCGTACTGTCCGCGACAGTGCTCGCCGCCCTCGGCGCGGCGCCGCAGGCGCTGGCGGCGGACGGCCCGCCGTCGATCGTCGTCCAGGACGGGGTCACCCAGCCGGCGTTCGGCTACGCCGACGCCATTCGGGAACGCCTCTTCATCGACTCCACCTTCGACAGCGACAACGACGGTCTGCGCGACATCATCGCGTTCGACCTGATGCGGCCGGCGGCCACCGCGCAGGGGCTCAAGGCCCCCGTGGTGATGGATGCCAGCCCGTACTACTCGACGGTCTGCCGAGGCAACGAGTCCGAGTGCAAGGCGGACCTCGACGGCGACGGGCTGCTCGACAAGTGGCCGCTGTTCTACGACAACTACTTCGTGCCGCGCGGCTACGCGGTCATCCTGCTGGACATGGTCGGCACCAACAACTCCACCGGCTGCCCGACCACCAACGCCAACCAGGACAACCTGAGCGCCAAGCAGGCCATCAACTGGCTCAACGGCAGGGCCACCGCCCGCAACGCCGCCGGTGAGGTCGTCAAGGCGGACTGGCACAACGGCAAGACGGGGATGATCGGCAAGTCGTACGACGGCTCACTGGCCATGGCCACGGCGGTGACCGGCGTGAAGGGCCTGACCACTGTCGTGCCCATCAGCGGACCGACCGAGTACTACGACTACGTGCGCAGCAACGGCGTGGTCACCCGTGGCAACAGCTACGTGTCCTCGCTGGCCAACACGGTCACCAACCCCGAGCGCCGGGAGTACTGCAAGCCGGTGCGCGACGCGATAGGCGCCGCCGACGGCGACGAGCACGGCGACTACACGTCCTTCTGGAACGAGCGCAGCTACGTCAAGAAGGTCCCCAACGTCACCGCGAGCGTGCTGCTCTACCACGGCCTCAACGACGACAACGTCCGCCCGGACCACTTCAGCAAGTTCTGGTACGCCCTGGCGGAGAACAACGTGCCGCGCAAGCTGTGGCTGTCCCAGGAGGGCCACGTCGACCCGTTCGACTCGCGCCGCGCGGTGTGGGTGTCGACGCTGCACCGGTGGTTCGACTTCTGGCTGCAGAACGTCGCCAACGGCATCATGGACGAGCCGCGGGTGGACCTGGAGCGGTCCGCCGACGTGTGGGAGACCCACGCCGACTGGCCGATCCCCGGCAAGGCTGACACGGAGGTGTACCTCCAGCCCGGCACCACCGGCGCGGGTGGCCTCGGGCTGGTGCCCACCGCGAAGCCGGCGACCGGCGCGTTCCAGGACAACCGCACGCAGAGTCAGAACACGATGATCCTCAACCCGGACGTGGTGCAGCCCAACCGGCTGGCCTTCCTCTCCGCGCCACTCTCCGCGCCGCTGCACATCTCCGGCACCCCCACCGTGCAGCTGCGGGCCTCCGCCGACCAGACCGACACCAACCTCGGCGCGATCCTGGTCGACTACGGCACCGACGAGCGGGTCGCGCACCGGGCCTCCGGCGAGGGAATCATCACCCTGACCACGGAGGACTGCTGGGGCCAGAGCAGCCCGACCGACGACGGCTGCTACAAGCAGACGACGAAGCGGGTGGCCACGGCAGACTACGAGCTGGTCACCAAGGGCATCATGGACGCGCAGAACCGGCAGTCGATCCGCGTCTCCGTGCCACTGGTGCAGGGGGAGTCGTACAACTTCAGCTTCCCGCTGCTGCCGGAGGACTACGTCTTCAAGCCCGGCCACCGGATCGGCGTGATCATCGTGGCCAGCTACCCGCAGTACTCCAGCCAGGCCGACACCACCGCCGCGAACCTGCAGGTCGCGCTGAAGAGCAGCAACATCGTCCTACCTGTGGTCGGCGGGACCGCCGCCGCGCACGCCGCCGGCCTCTGACCGGCTGATCGGGGACGGCCGCCCGAAGGCGGCCGTCCCCTTGGGTGTTGCGGAGGGTGCCGAGGTTCAGCGGTTCGCCGGGCCGCCGGTGGGGGCTGGCTGGATCCGCTCGAACCGCACCTTGCTCAGCCAGCCAGGGAGGTCACTGAGCACGTACAGCTCGCCGTTCACGTCGGCGCCGAACGCCGTCGGCTGGGTGGGGAAGGTGCCGATCTCGGCGGACTCGTAGCCACCCGTGGACTTGGGACGCACGGCGAACGCGCGGGTCGAGCAGTAGTCGCTCGCGATGTAGGTCCCCCGCGCCTCCGGGGTGACGGACCCCCGGTACACCAGGCCGCCGATGATGGAGCAGTTCTCCGTCATGTAGTGGTCGTACTCGACGACCGGGTCGGTGAGCCGCACGCCCGGCCGGCACTGCGTCTCGTCGAAGACCGGGGTGCCCTCGCGACAGGACCAGCCGAGGTTCGCGCCACGCTGCGACGGGCGGACGTGGTTGATCTCCTCGATCAGGCCCTGGCCGACGTCACCGATCCACAGCGAGTTGTCGGCCGGGTCGATGGAGAACTTCCACGGGTTGCGTAGCCCGTAGACCCAGATCTCCGGCCGCGCGCCCGACGTGCGGACGAACGGGTTGTCGTAGGGCACGCAGTAGGGCTTCCCCCCACAGCTGCGGTTGACATCGATCCGCACAATCTTGCCGAGCAGGGTGCCGAGGTTCTGACCGCTCTTGAACGGGTCGTTCGCGTTGCCGCCGTCGCCGAGCGACCAGTAGAGGTAGCCATCGCGGCCGAACGCCACCTGTCCGCCGTTGTGGTTGCCGAACTCGGCGTGCTCCTGGGTGAGCAGCACCTGCACCCGATCAGGAGCGTTGAGGGACACTCGCGCCAGGGTCAGCGCGCCGGCCGGCAGGCTCGTGTACGCCACGTAGAGCATCCCGGTCCGTGCGAAGTTCGGCGCAGGCGTGATGCCGAGCAGGCCGCGCTCGTTGTCCGACGGGTCGATCCGGGCGGTGAGGTCGAGCACCGGGTCGGGCGCCAGGCCGGTGTCGGGGTGATAGGCGCGGACGGTGCCGTTCTTCTCCGCGATCAGCATCCGGCCGTCCGGGAGCCCGGTGATCGCGATCGGACGCTGCAGACCGAAAGCCACCCGTTCGGAGACCACGGTCAGCTCGGCGAGAGGCGCAGCGCGGGTGTGAGATGTGCCGGCCGCCGCAGCGCCGGTCACCGGCGCCGGTGGCAACAACAACGCGGACAGGGTCAGGATGAGCAGCCCGGCCAGCATGGTGGCCGGGCGACTTCGCCGTCGCGACATGGTGAGCTCCTCGAATAAGTGGGTGGTGGACGCGGTCTGGGAGCGTTCCCACCTTACATAGATTTAAATCTATTCCCAACTCATCCGCCATCTGCGCGGTCGACAGTGGCTTCGAAGGTCGGAGCGGCGCCATGGCGCATCGGCGTACCGCAGTCGGGCGAGCAGGCGGCAGCCGAGCCGGACGGCCGGAGCGGGACTGGAACTCGCGCCAGCGACGGTGGCGCGCGGCTCCGGGCGAAGCGGGGGTGATGCGGCCAGGTGGCCGCCGCCGTCACGGATGGGATCAGCGAGCCGACCGCACGGCGACATCGGGCGCCCTGATCGAGGTGGCACCGGAACTGATCATCGGCCAGTGTCGTTTCAGAGGCGGCAACTGATCTCCATTCCGTCCTCAACGGGAAAAGTCACGCTGTGGTATCCGTTGGCGGATTCTCGGACGTAGTCGAGATATGTCTGCAGGGAACGCAGGTTCACGTCATCGGCGACGACAAGGGTGCCCGGTGCGATGCGGGGCTCGAGCAGTCGCAACACCGGCAGACAAAGATCCTTCCAGCCGTCGAGCAGGACGAAATCCACCGGGCCTTCAAGGGTGGTGAGGGTCTGCAGGGCGTCGCCCTCGAGCACGGTGATCAGCTCATCCAGGCCGACCTCGGTGAAGGTGCGCTGCGCGGCAGCGACCTTCGTCGCACTCAACTCGGTGCTGATCACCCGGCCGGTGCCGTTGTCGCGGACGGCGGCGGCCAGATACAGGGTGGAGATCCCGAAGGAGGTGCCGAACTCGACGACGGTGGCCGGACGGACAGCCCGGACGAGGTTGTAGATCAGTTGCCCGCCGCGGGCGGAGATCGGCATGTAGACCTGCGCGGCGGCGTCGGAGTGTTCCCGGTGCGTCATCGGCGCCGCTCCGGGAGTGCGCTGCGCCTGATAACGCCTGGTCATGGCGTCGTCGTGTTCGGCTCGGCGGAACATCGCGGACAGGGCAGCGGCTACGCGGGTGTCGTGCAGCGTGTTAGTGAACGTCATGGCGCCTAGGCTAGACGCAACGTTGCGTCACGTCTAGGGCGTTGGTCTATCGTCTGCGACAGGAGGAGGGCGATGATGGGGCACGAACCAGCCAGGCCAGCAGTAAGCCGCCACCATGGCAACCGGCACGGGCGCAGCGAACGTGCCCGGCAGGCGGTGCTGGAGGCTGCCGACGACCTGGTCGCCGCGAAGGGCTTTGCGGGCGTCACCATGGAAGAAATCGCGTCCAGCGCCGGTGTCGCCAAGCAGACCGTCTACCGCTGGTGGTCGTCGAAGACGGACGTCCTCATGGACGCCTTCCTGCAAGACGCGGCCGAGCACCTGACCCCGGCCGACACTGGTGACCTGGACCGCGACCTACGCGTGCACCTGCGCCAACTGGCTGACTTTCTCAGCCACTCCGATCCCGGCGCCGTCTTCAAGGCACTGATCGGCCACGCCCAGCACGACCAGACCTTCGCAGCAGCGTTCCGCGCCCGGTTTCTCGACGAGCAGCGCCAACGGGACCGCCTACCGCTGGATCGGGCGGTGCAACGGGGCCAAATCTCCGCCGACCTCGATGTCGCGGCCGAGCTCGATCAGATGGTAGGACCAATTTTCTACCGGGTCCTGGTGACCGGAGAGTCTGTCGACGCGGATTTCACCGACCACCTGGTCGACGGATTCTTCAGCCGCCGACCCTCGACGCCACCCGCCTGACACCAGCGACCGCCCGGCTCGGGTTGACGCAACTCCTTCGGCTGCCGGCTCGTTGGTGACAGGGGGCGGACGGAGGCGGACGATGACGGCGGGGCGGGGTGCCGAGCTGCTGCGTCCTCCGACCAGTTCGGGCCGCGCGACGTTCCTGGAGCTGTTCTTCGATCTGGCCTTCGTGGTGGCCCTCACCCGGGTCTCGCAACGATTCGCCGGCTTGAGCGATGACACCGGCTGGGCGCTCGTCACCGGGTTCGGACGTACGTTGCTGCTCTTTCTGGCGCTCTGGCTGATCTGGTCGCACACCGCCTGGATCACCAGCCGCTACGAACCTGAGCAGCCGATCATTCAGGCCGTCGTGGTCGGCACCATGTTCGCCGGCCTGATCATGGCGGTGACGCTGCCCCGCGCTATGGAGGAGCGGGCGCTGCCGTTCGTGGCCGCGTACCTGATGGTGATGGTGGTGCGGCCGCTGGTGGTCGCCGCCGCGCTGCATGGCCACCCACGACGGCTGGTGCCGTTCCGGCTTGCCGTGTGGGCTTCGGCGAGCGCGCCTCTGTGGCTGGTCGGCGCGTTGGGTCCGGACCGACTTCGCCTGCCGTTGTGGGCTGCCGCCCTCGCCGTCGACTACCTCGCCTGGGGTCTGGGCTGGCCGCTGCCGTGGCTCGGGGCCTCGAAGGTGAGCCGCTGGCGGATCGCGGGGACCCACCTTGCCGACCGATACCAGCAGGTGTTTCTCATCGCGCTCGGCGAGTCGATTCTGGTCATCGGCGTGGTTTTCGGCGGCACGGACTATTCCGCCGAGCGGGCAGCCGCCTTCGCTGTCGCGTTCGCCACCAGCGCGCTGCTCTGGCGGATCTACTTCCACTGCGCCGGTCTGCTGCTGACCGACGCGTTGGATCGGGCGGTCATGCCCGGCCGCCTGGGCGCGGCGTCGGAACGGACGCATCTGCTGATCGTTCTCAGCGTGCTCGTCACGGCGGTCGGCTACGAGCTGGTGATCGATCATCCGTTCGGGCAGCCGCGGCCCAGTTGGCTTCTGTTCGTGGTGGGCGGTCCGATGCTCTTCCTCGTCGCCCGTATGCGGCTGGAGTACGAGATATTTGGCCGACTTTCCCTTTCCCGCCTGCTCGGACTGGTGGCTCTGCTGTTGGTCACGCCGGCATTGACCCGCTGGGCGCCAATGGTCGGGCTGAGCGTGGTCGCCGGAGTGTTGGCCCTTGTCGCGCTGATCGACGCGCTGCGCAGCCGGGGACGGCCGGTGGAGGTTCCCGCCCCGCCGGTCGGTCGGGAGGATTCCGACGTTCGCGACTCCGAGGCGTGAGGCGACGTGCCGAGGGCCGTTGTGGTACTAGCCGGCGGACTCGGTCGACTGGCGCTCGGCATTGATCAGAAGAAGACCTTCGACGCCGCGGAGGAAGGTCTCCGACACCAGCGCGGGGTCGAAGAGGCATCCGGCCGCCATGGCGCCGTCGCGGAGCATGACGAAATGGCGCGCGGCGGGATCCGCCGTCTCCTGGTGAACCCGCCCCATCAGCGTGCTGAGCGTGTCCAGGAACCACTGCCGGTGGGCGATGATCTCTTGGCGTACGGGATGTTCCGTGGCCGGATACTCCGCCGCGGCGTTCAGGAAGGCGCATCCACGGAACCCGGGGGACTGGATGTTCTGCGCGATGGACCCGGCAATGGCAAGGAGTGGGTCGGCGGGGGATGAGTCGTCGGTGGCGATTGCCGCGTCGACCGTGCTGCGCTCCATCTTATGGACTTCACGCAGGTAGGCGAGGATGAGGTCGTCCTTGCTGGGGAAGTGCCGGTAGAAGGTCGCCCGGGTCACCTTCGCCTCGGCGATGATCCGGTCGATGCCGACGGAGTGGATGCCCTCCGAGTAGAAGAGCCTGGTTGCCGTGTTGAGCAGCCGGAGGCGCGCTTCAGAGGGACGAGCGTCGGGTTTGCCACGCGTCATGCGGCCATCTTAGCGGACAGAACGTTCGGTCTGGGGGAGGCGAGCGGTCCTCCGCTGAGGCGGATAGAACGGTCGGTCTTGACGATGCGGGTTGCGTCTGTCATGCTCGAAAGACAGAACGATCGGTCTCTCTAACCCCTCCGCTGAAAGGGTCACCCGTGACCACCATTGCTGCTTCCCCCGGTATCTCCCAGACCGCGTCCGCGCTGCGGCGGCTGTACTTCGTCCGCTTCGCGTTCGCCATCGTCTGGGCTGGCGTGACGATCGCCACCGCCAAGGAGATCGGTCCGCTCGCGGTGGCGCTGTTCGTGCTCTACCCGTTGTTCGACGTGGGCGCCGCCATCTACGACCTTCGTTCGTCGCGGGCCACCGGCTCGCCGACCCTGCTCTATGTCAACGTCGCGGTGAGCCTGATCACGGCGGTCGGAGTGGGTGTCGCCGGGGCGTCCGGTATTCCCGCCGTCCTGCGGGTGTGGGGCGCCTGGGCGATCGTCGCCGGTCTGGTCCAGTTGATCGTGGGGGTCACCCGTCGGAAGATGGGCGGACAGTGGCCGATGATCATCAGTGGCGGCATCTCGGTTCTGGCTGGTGGGTCGTTCATCGTCGGAGCGTCCGCGGATCACCCTTCGCTGACCAACGCGGCTGGGTACGCCATTCCCGGCGCCATCTTCTTCCTCATCGCGGCCGTCCGCCTCGGCCGCGCCGCGAAGGGCAACTGACATGACCACCATCGAGTACGACGTGGTCGTGATCGGTGCCGGTCCGGTCGGGGAGAACGTTGCCGACCGGGTCGTGCGAGGTGGACTGACCGCCGCCATTGTCGAGCGGGAGTTGGTCGGTGGTGAGTGCTCGTACTGGGCCTGTATGCCGACCAAGGCGTTGCTGCGCAGTGCGTCCGCGTTGCGGGCGGCTCGCCAGCTGCCGGGCGCGCGTGAGGCAGTGACGGGAGACCTGGACGTCGCGGCGGTGCTGGGCCGGCGGGACTCCTTCGCGTCGCACTGGCAGGACGACGGGCAGGTTTCGTGGTTGGAGTCGGCTGGCATCGCGCTGCACCGCGGTCATGGGCGGATCAGTTCCGCCCGGACTGTCGAGGTGGCCGGCGTCGACGGCGTCACGACGAGGCTGACCGCGCGGCACGCGGTGGTCGTTGCCACCGGCAGCAGCGCTCTGTTGCCGGACATCCCGGGTCTACGGGAGGCGGCGCCGTGGTCCAGCCGCGAGGCCGCTTCGGCCGGGTCGGTTCCCCGCCGGCTCGCCATCATCGGTGGTGGCGTGGTGGCGGCCGAGATGGCGACAGCGTTCGCCGCTCTGGGGTCGTCGGTGACGGTGCTGGCCCGCGATGGCCTGCTGCCCTCGGCAGAGCCGTTCGCCGGTGAACTGGTCACCGAATCATTGCGCGAGGCCGGTGTCTCGGTACGCCTCGGCGCGGAGGCCGTCTCGGTCGAGCGTGACGCCAGCGGAGTCGTCCGCATCGGCACCGCCTCCGGCGAACGGATCGAAGCTGACGAGGTGCTGGTGGCCGTTGGTCGTACACCGAACACGCAGGACATCGGCCTGGACGGCATCGGGCTGGCGCCCGGTGCGTGGCTGGCGGTCGACGACACCTTGCGCGTCGTCGGCGGCGGGGAGTGGCTGTATGCCGCAGGCGACGTGAACCGGCGGGTGCTGTTGACCCATCAGGGCAAGTATCAGGCGCGGGCGGTGGGCGATGTGATCGTGGCCCGGGCGAAGGGTGCGAAGGTCGAGGACGGCCGATGGGGTCGGCACGTCGCGACGGCAGACGAGCGTGCGGTGCCGCAGGTGGTCTTCACCGACCCGGAGATCGCGTCGGTGGGCTTGACGGCGGCCGCGGCCGCGGCCGCCGGGCTGCGGATCCGGGTCGTGGACTACGACCTCGGGGCCGTCGCCGGAGCTTCCCTGCACACCGATGGCTACAAGGGACACGCTCGCATGGTCGTCGACGAGGACCGAAAGGTGATCGTCGGCTTCACCCTCGCCGGTCCGGACGTGGCGGAACTGATCCACGCCGCGACGATCGCCATCGTCGGTGAGGTCCCGCTGGACCGGCTGTGGCATGCGGTTCCGGCGTACCCGACCGTCAGCGAAGTGTGGCTGCGGCTGTTGGAGACATACGGCCGCTGACGGTGAACCGACCGCTCGTCCCGGCGCTGTCCGCGCCGGGACGAGACCCATTCGCGGTGACCAGGTGGGTGGATTCGAAGTCTTCAGCGACGATGTGCTCGAGACAGCGATCCCACGGGCATCGTCCTGCGGATTGCTGCCGGCCAGCCGGTGACCGTCGTAGGTCAGAGGTAGTTGACGCCGGTCAGGTCCGCGGCTGCCGCCCACAGTCGCGTGCCGACGGCCGGGTCGGCGGCCTCCTGGCTGAGCCGGGCCTCGGTGACTCTGCCTCGCGTCTCCCAGAGCCCGGACGGCCCGAAGAACTGGCCACCCCGTACACCGGGCTCGGTCGCAGCGCGCAGTTGCGGCAGCGCGCCCTGCGCCACCGGCTGGGTTGCCAGCAGACCGGCCGACGCGATCAGTCGCCCGAATCGGCCACGGTGTTCCCAGGCACGCGGAGTCAGGTTGGTGCGGGTGAGACCGGGGTGGGCCAGGGCGCTGACGATCGGCGTTCCGGCGGAGCGCAGGCGGCGGTCCAGTTCGATGCCGAAGATCGTGGTGGCGAGCTTGGACCGGCCGTAGGCGGTGGCTGCCCGATAGTCGTGTTCGAACATCAGGTCATTGAAGTCCAGGTGCGCGTTCTTGTGGGTGATCGAGCTGAGACTGACCACGCGGGCTTCCCGCGCCGCGGCCAGGTTGCCGAGCAGCAGGCCGGTCAGTACGAAGTGGCCCAGCATGTTGGTGGCGAGGTGCAGCTCGAATCCGTCGGCGGAGGTGCGACGTGGGCCAAGCAGCACCACGCCGGCGTTGTTGACCAGCAGGTCGATCGCCGGGTGGTCGACAGCCAGCTTCGCCGCGAAGGTCCGCACGGAGGCGAGGGAGGCCAGGTCCAGCTCGCGTACCTCGACGTCGCCACCGATGCGGCGGGCGGCCTCCTCGCCGGCGGGAGTGTGGCGAACGGCGAGCACGACGTGGGCGCCGTGGCTGGCCAGTTCGGTGGCGGTGACCAGGCCGAGGCCCGAGTTCGCGCCGGTCACGACGGCGACCCGACCGTGCTGGTCGGGGATGTGGTCGGTGGTCCATCCGGTCATCTGCTGCTCCTGGAGGTGTCGGTGCGCTGGCCCCATCGACGTTAGGAGCGATCCTGATGGGTTCAGTCGTTCTCGGTTGCCTAGGTCTGAGGGACCTACCTTCGGCGGTCCGGGCCGCTGCACACTTGCGGCATGAACAGCCTTCATCCGTACGCTCGTGAGCTCGGCGACTTCCTTCGCGCTCGGCGTAGTCGGCTGCGTCCGCACGACGTCGGCCTGGAGCCGGGCGGCCGGCGTAAGGTCACCGGGCTACGGCGCGAGGAACTGGCCCTGCTGGCCGGGCTGAGCACTGACTACTACCAGCGGATCGAACAGGGCCGGGAGGTACGCCCGTCCGACGACGTCCTGGACGCGCTTGCCGGCGCGCTCGGCCTCGACCACAAGGAACGTCGGCACCTGTTCACCCTGGCCCACGCCGCCCGCCGGTCGATGCCCGCCCGGGTGAATCGCGATCCGGAGCGGGTGCCGGAGGGCACACGGCGCCTGCTGCGGGTGATGGACACTCCTGCGGTCATACTCGGCCGGCATCTCGACCTGCTCGACTGGAACCCGATGGCGCAGGCGCTGCTCGGCGACCCGGACGCCTACCCTGCCGACCGGCTCAACATGCTCCTCCTGCTGTTCGACGACACGCTGACCGGCGAGCGTAGCTGCCCGGACTGGGAACGGCAGGCTCTGGACTACATCGGCATGATGCGCGCCGCCGTCGCCATCGACGCCACCCACCCACGCGCCGCCGCGATCGTTGGTGAGCTGAGCATCCGCAGCGCCCAGTTTCGGCGGCTGTGGGCCCAGCACGACGTACGTGAGTCGGTCAGCGGTACCAAGACCTTCCGGATTCCCGGAGTAGGCGACACTGTCCTGGACTGGGACACCTACCCCCTACCGGGAAACCCCGGACCCTTCATGCTCGTCTTCACCGCCGAGCCGGGCAGCGCCGACGCGGACCGGCTGCAGCTCCTGGCATCGATGCACGCGACCCGCTCAGCGCTCACCAACAAGCACCCCTCCCGGACGGTCTGGACCGCCGCTCGCCCCACCCCTCGCGGGACTTCATGATCGGGTGGACGCGGCGGACGTGCTGTCAGCCAGCGTGGTCGAGGACGTTGGCGCGGGCGACTGCGTACCGTCCGCGGACTGCCGGCACGGCGTCTGCGTCGTACACCTCGACCTGCCCGATCGTCCACGCCGGCGGCTGCTGCCCGCCCGACACCACCCAGGCCGCCTGGCGGGCGGCGCCGTCCGCGACGTACTCCCCGAGCGGTGGGGGAACGAGCACGGGGCAGCCGAAGACCGTGGGCGCGATCTGGCGCACCGCCTCCGAGCGGGCGCCGCCGCCGACCAGGAAGATCCGGTTGACAGTGGCGCCCTGCGCGATCATCGCGTCCAGCCCGTCGGCAAGTGAGCACAGAATGCCCTCCACCGCCGCACGGGCCAGGTGTGCGGGGGTCGAGGTCCGCAGGGTCAGGCCGTGCACGGCCCCGGTGGCGTGCGGGCGGTTCGGTGTGCGCTCGCCCTCCAGGTAGGGCACCAGGGTCAGCCCGTCGGCACCCGGTGGGGCGGACAGCGCCAGCGCGGACAGCTCCGCATGGTCCACCCGCAGCATGGTCGCGGCCGCGTCCAGCACCCGGGCGGCGTTGAGCGTGCACACCACCGGCAGGAAACGGCCTGTCGTATCGGCGAACCCGGCCACGATCCCGCTCGGGTCGACGGCCGGCACATCAGAAACGGTGGACACGATGCCGGAGGTGCCGATCGACAGGATGACGTCGCCCGACTCGGCGCCGACACCCAGCGCCGCAGCCGCGCAGTCGCCGGCGCCGGGGCCCAGCGGCGCGCCGGTGCGCAGCTGCCCGGCCCGGCCGGTCGGCCCGAGCACCTGCGGCAACAGCAGACCATCCCGACCGAACGCCAACTGGATCAGGTCCGACCGGTACGCACCGGTCGCGGCCGACCAGTAGCCGGTCCCGCTGGCGTCGCTGCGGTCGGTGCGCAGAGCATCCAGCCCCGTCGCGCCGTCCAGACGCCAGGTCAGCCAGTCGTGCGGCAGACACACTGCAGCCGTACGGGCGGCGTTCTCGGGCTCGACCGAGGCCAGCCAGCGCAGCTTGCTGACGGTGAAGCTGGCCACCGGTACCAGGCCGACCGCCTCAGCCCAGGCTCGCTGCCCGGCCTCGCCGCCGCCGAGATCCGAGATCAGGTCGTCGGCGGCGCCGGCCGAGCGGGTGTCGTTCCACAGCAAGGCGTCCCGAACCACGGCGCCTTCGGCGTCCAGGCACACCATGCCTTGCTGCTGCCCGGCGACCGAGGCGGCCGCCACGTCGTCCAAACCGCCAGCCTGCGCGACCGCGTCGGACAGCGCGGCCTCCCACGCGGCCGGCGGCACCGCGGTGCCGGGCGGGTGCGGTGCGCGGCCCTCGCGCACCAGCTTCCCGGTCTCGGCGTCGCGGATGACGACTTTGCACGACTGGGTCGACGAGTCGACCCCGGCGACGAGCGGCACCGTTCCTCCGTTGTTGACATGGTGAACCCTCCGTCCGCCGACGGAGCCGGGCAACGGGCGAGATTTGTTCAATGGCTGAATTATTTGGTGATGCCACGGCGCTGTCAAGACAACTCAGCGCGTGAGAATCAGCTGTCCGAGTTCCTGGGTGCAACGGGTGAGCGCGACGTAGAGGCCGTTCCAGCCGCGCGGTTCGGCGGCGATGCCCTGCGGGTCGATGAGGAGCGTCGCGTCCCATTCCAATCCCTTGGACTGGGTCGCGGTCAGCACCGGCACATCACTCACCACGGCGAGGAGTTCGGCGATGCGGTCCGCGGGGGCGATGACGCCGACCGTGCCGCCATGCCACCGTTGCTGCAACTGCCGCACCGCCTCAACGGCGGCACCGGCAAGCTCGGCGGGCGTGACCGTGAGTTCCCAGGGGGCGACGCCGGAGGAGCGTACCGCTCGGGGCGGCGCGTTCTGGCTGCCAGCCGCCTTCAAGACCGGTCCGGTGAGGTCCATGACCTCGCGCGGGGTCCGGTAGCAGATGGTGAGTTCCGCGGCGGTCCAGCGGTCTCCCAGAACGGCCCGCACCGCTTCTGCCCAACTCGCGTGCCGGTGCGCTGCCTCGGCCTGGTCGATGTCGCCGACCGCGGTGATGGAGCGACTGGGGCAACGCCGCAGCACCATGTGCCACTGCATTTCGGAGAGCTCTTGCGCTTCGTCGATGACCACGTGGCCATACACCCAGCCGCGCTGCCGGCGAGCGCGGTCGGCGACGAACTCGCCAGGTGGTTGCGGGGCGTCGACCTCGCCGAGCAGGTCGGCGAGTGCGTCGAGCAGAGGAATGTCGCTCGCTGCCCATGGGGCGGGCTCGGTCGCGACGGCGGTGATCTCCTCGGGGGACAGCTGCGGGGCGAACCGGGCCAGCAGGGTGCGGTCGGTCAGGAGATCACCCAGCAGGGTTGCGGGGTCGAGGGTGGGCCACCACGCCTCGATGAACCGGGCGATGGTGGCGTTCTCGGCGATACGACGACGAAGCTGCTCGGTCTCCTCGTCGGAGAGCAATCCGTCGATGTCACTGCCGGTGGACGTGCGGGTGGAGTGGTGGTCATGCCCCATGCTCCTGTCGACGCGGGCGAGGATGTCCTCGAAGCCCTCCTCCATCTCGTTGATCAGCGCCTCACGCTGCTCGGCGACGACATCGGCAAGGAGGTGGTGCAACTGCTCGGCGAAGGCCGCGCGGGCGCGGTGGTACGGGCGTCCCTGTACCGCCGAGGCGAGCGCCTGCGCCACCGTTGCGGCAGGGATGAGGTAGAACTCGCCCTCCCAGCGCAGCTTCAGCTCGCGGGCCCGGGGGAGCAGCGACGCGACGTAGTTCTCGAGCGCGGGCTGCCAGAGGGCGCGGCCCTTGATCTCGGCGAGAAGTCGGCTCTCGTCGCGACCCACGTGGACGTCGTTCAGCAGGGTGTCGCAGGTCGCCGAGACGACGGCGGTCTCACCGAGCGCGGGCAGCACCTGGGCGATGTACTGGAGGAACCGCGGCGAGGGGCCGAGCACCAGGACCGCCTGCTCGGCCATCTTTCGGTGGGTGAACAGCAGGTACGCGACGCGGTGCAGGGCAACCACGGTCTTGCCCGTCCCGGGACCGCCCTGAACGATCAGCGGGCCGGTCGCCTCAGCACGGATGATGTCGTCCTGTTCGCGTTGCAGGGTGGAGATCGCCGTCGACATGTGACCCGTGCGCCGCTGGTCGAGGGCGGCCAGTAGGGCGCCTTCGCCGACGAGTTCCGCAGTTATGGTCCCGTCCAGCGGCTCGTCATCCACGCCGACGACTGTCGATCCCGTCGTGCGTATGTGTCGGCGTCGTGCCTGACCCTGTGGGTCGACAGCCGTCGCGGTGTAGAACGGTCGAGCCGCCGGAGCGCGCCAGTCCACAAGCAGTGGCTCGCTGCCCTCGGCGTCGTCGCGGAGACCGACACGGCCCACGTGTCGCACGGTGCCGTCAAGGCCGTCGAGGCGGCCGAAGACCAGCCCTTCCCCTGCTCGCACCAACTCGTCGTGCTGCTGGCGGAGCATGCGCTGCCGGGCTTGCTCCAACGCGTCCAGGGCCTCTGACGAAAGCTCGGCCTGTAGGCGGTCGGTCAGCCTGTCGCGCCGTGCCGTGGCCAGGTCCAGAAACGCCTGCTCCTCGGCGACGGCGGATCGGAGCGCGACGCTCTCGGTGGTAGAGGTCGGCAGTTGGCCGTCCGGTGTTACGTCATGGACGCCGGCGGTGCTGTTGCTCAAATCAGATTTCCGGCGCATTCGCGAATCCTTGTATCGGGGTAACCCTCGGCCCGGATGAGCCGCAGCGCATTCGGCGGCAAGCATAGGGTCGATGTCCCTCAACGACCAGGAAATCCGGCGGCAGAGATCGGCGTCTCAATGCCTTGCAGTTCCGGGGTTGCTTGTGGCCTCACCGATCTCGATTCGCTTATTGACAGTCCAGTCCTTATCTGATCTGCGGGTGCTTTCCGACCACCGACGAGGGGCGCACCGCGGTTGCGAAGCCCGGCCCCGCTCACGTCAGCTCAGCGTGAAGGTCGCGTCGTCGACGTCGAAGGCCGTGGCGCCGTTGCCGGCCGTCTCGCTGGCGACGAAGCTGACCGTCGCGGTGCGCACGGTCGTCGCCGTCCCGGTCGACATGCTGTATTGCCGCCACTGCGCCCCGCCGTCGAAGGCCAGCGAGAACCTCGTCTTCGGGGGTATCCCGGTGACCGCCATTCCGACGTTCAGGTAGTCGCCGCGGCTGGTCTCCGTGGTGGTGGTCCGCACCCAGAAGCGGACCGTCAGGTCGCAGTTGGCTGGCACGGTGACGGTGGTGCGCAGCAGGTCGCCACGCGTCACGTCCAGCCCGGCGAAGGCGGCGTACGCGTGGCCGGTGTGTGCCGGCCGGGTCGCGTCGCCGAACACGACGATGCGGGGGCCGGCGGTCCAGCCGGTGGTGCCGTGCTCGAATCCCGGATTGGCGTGGATCTGTCCGGCGCAGGGCGCGTCGGCTGCTGGCTGGCCGTGGGATACGCCGCCCGTGGCCAGGAGCAGCAGGGCCGCGGCCGAGGCGGTCGTGACGAAGACCTTCATTGGTTCCCCCCGCGTCAATACATTGGAGATGGTCGATACGTATTGACGATGCGCGCTGCACGTGGGCGCGTCAAGCCCTTCCCGCCGTCGGCTCCGCACACGACGGCGGCTGACCCGAGCGTGCCCGCGTCACCGGCGGCGGCGGGCGTCGGCCTCGGTGTCGAGCAGGTCGTTGAGCGTCAGCGCGGAGTTGATCAAGGAGAGGTGGCTGAACGCCTGGGGATAGTTGCCGATCTGCTCGCCGGTCGCGGCGATCTCCTCGGCATAGAGGCCGAGGTGGTTGCTGAAGGTGAACATCTTCTCGAACGTGAGTCGGGCGTCGTCGAGGCGGCCGGAACGGGCCAGCGCCTCGACGTACCAGAAGGTGCACATGTTGAAGGTGCCCTCGTGGCCGGGGAGACCGTCGGGGGAGTGGACCGGGTCGTACCGGTGGACCAGGCTGTCGGAGACCAGTTCGCGCTCGATCGCCTGCAAGGTCGACTGCCACAGCGGGTCGCTCGGCGTGACGAAACCGACTGCCGGCATGGCGAGCAGCGCCGCGTCCAGCACGGTCTCGTCGTACGCCTGCACGAAGGTGCCGCGGGCCCGGTCGTATCCGCGGGCCATGACCTGGTCGTAGATGCGGTTGCGTTGTTCGGTCCAGCAGGTCATGTCCCCGGGGCGGCCGGTGCGGGTGGCCAGCCGGATGGCCCGGTCCAGCGCGACCCAGGACATCACCCGGCCGAAGGTGTAGTTGCGGGGGTGGTGGCGGCTCTCCCAGATGCCCGCGTCGGGCTGGTCCCAGTTGTGACAGAGCCAGTCGACGAGCCGGACGGTGCTCTTCCACACCTGGTGCGAGACGCGGATGCCCTGCTCGTCGGCGAGGTGCATGGCGTAGAGCGCCTCACCGTGGATGTCGAGCTGGAGCTGGTCGGCGGCGCCGTTGCCGATCCGCACCGGCCGCGAGCCGCGGTAGCCCTCCAGATGGTCCAGCACCTCCTCGTGCAGGTCGGAGGAGCCGTCCACCCGGTACATGATCTTCAGTGGGTCCTGGTGGTCGCCGGCCTCGCGGATGCGCTCGTCCAACCAGTTCATGTACCGGCTGACCTCCTCGGTGAAGCCGAGGCCGAGCAGCGCGTGCACCGAGAACGACGTGTCGCGCACCCAGGTGTAGCGGTAGTCCCAGTTGCGAGTTCCGCCGACCAGTTCGGGCAGCGCGGCGGTGGGCGCGGCGATCATCGCGCCGGTGGGCGCGTACGTCATGAGTTTCAGCGTGATGGCGGAGCGTTCGACCATTTCCCGCCAACGGCCGGTGTAGCGGGAGCGTTCGAGCCAGCGCCGCCAGTAGTCCCGGGTCCACTCGAACATGGCCTGGATCTCTTCCGGCGGAATGATGCGCGGTTCGCTACCGGCCGTCTCCAGGACCACCCCGCCGGTGTCGCCTTCGTTCAGCGTGCCGTACGCGACCAGGTCGCCGCCCTCGAGGTGGATGTCACCCTGTTCGGAGATCAACCGCCGCACCGGGTCGACAGGGTTGAACGTCAGCGTCGCCGACCGGCTGCGGAAGACGTAGCCGTTGCGGTGACGCTCCAGCTGATGCTCTTCGCGGGCGTAGTCGAACCGTGGCCGGCACTCCACCCGGAAGCGCATGCTGCCTCGGACCATGGTGACGATGCGGACCAGGCGGTGGGCGTCGGTGACCTGCTCGCCGGTGACCGGCATGAAGTCCATCACCTCGGCCACACCGTCGGCGCTGATGAACCGGGTGATCAAAATGGGTGTGCCGGGAAGGTAGAGCTGCTTGGTCACGTACCGCACGTCGTGCGGCGCGATCTGGAAGTAGCCGCCCTTCTCCTTGTCCAGCAGCGCGGCGAAGATGCTCGGCGAGTCGAACCGCGGCGCGCAGAACCAGTCGATCGTCCCGTCACACGTCACCAGCGCGGCGGTCTGCAGGTCGCCGATGAGTCCGTGATCCTCGATCGCCGGATAGCTGTCCACGTCTCTCCCCGGTTCGGCTGCGTCCTGCGCATCGAACCTAGGGGGATAATTCTCGACTTAGGTGAGATTCACGTTCCGCCACCCTGTCGCGTGCCCCGCGTGCCCCCGTGCCCCGGGACGTCAGTCGAGTGGGCGGCAGGAGGAGCGGATGACCAGTTCGGTGGGTAGCCGGATGTGGGTGTCGCGTTCGACGCCGGCGATCAGGTCGACGAGCAGGCGTAACGCCTCGGCGCCCATCCGCTGCAGCGGTTGCATGATGGTCGTCAGCGGCGGGTTGACCAGCGCCGACTCCGGTACGTTGTCGAAGCCGATCACCGACAGGTCGTCGGGCACCGAGAGGCCCATGTCGCGGGCCACGGTCATCGTGGAGATCGCCGAGAGGTCGTTACCCGCGAAGATCGCGCTCGGCCGGTCGGCGAGGGCGAGAAGCTCCGCGGCCGTGCCGGCGGCGCTCTCGATCCGGAACCCGCCGACGCGGACGAGCCGCTCGTCCACCGGCACGCCGGCGTCGGCCATCGCACTGCGGAAGCCGGCCTCGCGCAGCTGCGCCGACTTCAGGTCGGTGCGTCCGCTGATGTGCCCGATCCGCCGGTGGCCGAGCGACAGCAGGTAGTTGGTGGCCAGCACGGCGCCGGCGAAGTTGTCCGAATCGACGGTGGGCAGGTCGGACGGCCCGGTGTGGGGGTCGACGGCCACGACGTGGAAGCTGTGTTCGGTCTCGACCACGGTCGGCGTGACGATCACGGCACCGTCGATGAGAGTGCCGGAGAGACGGGCGAGTGAACGCCGCTCCCACCCTACGGCGGCGCCCTCGCCGTCCCCGCTGGAGTAGGCCAGCAGCTGGTACCCGCTGCCCGCGACCTCCTGGGACGCCCCCTTGAGCAGTTCGGTCGAGAACGGCTCGAACTCGGCGACCAGGATGCCCAGCACGTTGGTGCGGTGGCTGCGCAGGCTCTGCGCCCCCAGGCTCGCCTCGTAGCCGAGCTCGTGGATGACTCGCTGGACACGCTCCACGGTTGCCTGGGCCACGCCGTACCGCCCATTGACAACCTTCGATACGGTCGCAACCGAGACGCCGGCGGTACGTGCCACATCCGACATCTTGACGCGCTGCTGAAACACCACGTCGATGATGATAGGGCCGCCGTCGGGGGTGCGTCGTCACCGACTCGAAAACGTTATCGATACCGATTGACATCAAGTTACATGACTGTAAAACTTCGCCGCAGGCCGAGTACCGCGACTGACTAGTCGAGGAGACATCGATGGCAACGAAGCAGCGTAGAAGTGCCGTCCTGGCACTGTTAATGACAGGTGTTCTCGTGGTCGCCGGGTGTAGCGGCGGCGGCGAAGAGGCGGCCCCTCAGAGCGAGCTGTACAAGGACCCGGTGACCCTGACGTGGTGGCACAACGCCTCACAGGACGGGCCCGGCAAGACCTACTGGGAGAAGGTCGCCAAGGACTTCTCCGCACTCCACTCCACCGTCAAGATCGAGATTGAGGCGATCGAGACCAACCAGCTCCAGCGCACCCGGCTCCCCGCCGCGCTGCTGAGCAGCGACCCGCCGGACATCTTCCAGGCCTGGGGCGGCGGCGAGATGACCGAGCAGGTGGAGGCCGACTACCTCAAGGACATCACCGACCAGACCAAGACCGAGGTCGGCAACATCGGCAGCGCCGCGGAGATCTGGCAGGTCAAGGGCAAGCAGTACGGCCTGCCGTACCGGATGGGCATCGAAGGCATCTGGTACAACAAGGACATGTTCGCTGCGGCGGGCATCGCGGCGCCTCCGACCACCTTCGAGGAGCTCAACGCCGCGGTCACCAAGCTCAAGGCGACGAATGTCATTCCAATCGCCGTGGGCGCCGGTGACAAGTGGCCGGCCGCGCACTGGTGGTACAACATGGCGCTGCGCGCCTGCTCGGTCGACGCCCTCAAGAAGGCCTCCGCGGAGAAGAACTTCGACGATCCGTGCTTCGTGAAGGCCGGTCAGGACCTCAAGTCCTTCATCGACACCAAGCCGTTCCAGCCCAACTTCATCGCCACGCCGGGCCAGAACGACCCGACCAGCGCCAACGGCATGCTCGCCAACGGCAAGGCCGCGATGGAGCTCATGGGTGACTGGAACCGCGGCACGCTGGACACCGTCACCACGGACAAGGCGAAGCTCGCGTCGTTCCTCGGCTGGTTCCCCGTGCCGGCGATCGCCGGTTCGCCGGGTGACCCGAAGGCGGCTCTCGGCGGTGGCGACGGGTTCTCCTGTGCCAAGAACGCCCCGGCCGAGTGCGTCGAGTTCCTCAAGTACCTCGTGAGCCCCGAGGTGCAGAAGGGCTACGCCGAGACCGGCACTGGCCTGCCTGTCGCCAAGGGCGCCGAGGCCGGCGTGAAGGATCCTGCGCTGAAGTCCATCCTGGACGCCACCACCGGGGCGAGCTACGTCCAGCTCTGGCTGGACACGGCCTACGGCAGCACGGTCGGCAACGCGATGAACGACGCGATCGTCGCCATCTTCGCCGGCAACGGGACGCCTGAGAAGGTCGTCTCGGCGATGAAGGCGGCCGCAAGCAAGTGACCTCCGCCAACCAGATCCGTATGCCCGCCGGCGGCGCTTCCGCGTCGCCGGCGGGCCACCACAAGGCCGGGCGCGACTCCGCCCGCCGAGCCGACACCCGCCGCAAGTGGTACGAGATCATCGGGCTCACCACGCCGGCCGTCGTCATCTACGTGATGTTCGTGCTGGTGCCGATGGGCTTCGCGGTCTACTACAGCCTGTTCCGGTGGCGCGGTGTCGGGCCTCCCACCGAGTTCGTCGGTCTCCGGAACTACACCCTCGCCTTCCAGGATCCGATCTTCCTTGACGCGTTGCGCAACAACGCCATCATCGTGTTCGGGTCGCTGCTGATCCAGGGGCCGATCGCCCTGGGCGTCGCCCTGCTGCTCAACCGTCGCTTCCGTGGGCGGGCCGTGTTCCGCCTGCTGGTGTTCGTGCCCTATGTGCTCGCCGAGGTCACCGTCGGCATCATGTGGAAGCTGCTGCTGACCGGTGACGGCACGGTCGACGCGCTGCTGCGGTCCCTGGGAATGGGCGGCTTCGTGCAGGCCTGGCTCGCGGACCTGGATGTGGTCATCTGGACCCTGCTGGCGGTCCTCACCTGGAAGTACGTCGGCTTCGCCATCATCCTTCTCCTCGCCGGGCTGTCCAACGTGCCCGACGAGCTGATCGAGGCCGCGGCCATCGACGGTGCGAGCTGGTGGCAGATCCAACGACATGTCACGATCCCGCTGCTCGGCCCGACGATCCGGATCTGGATGTTCCTGTCCATGATCGGCTCACTGCAGATCTTCGACATGATCTGGGTGACCTCGGTGCCCGCGGTCCGGTCCCTCGGCGCATCGGCCACCATGGCGACCTACATGGTGGACAACGGGTTCTTCGCCCGGCTCTGGGGCTACGGCAACGCCGTGGCGGTCATCCTGTTCGCCATCTCCTTCGTGGCGGCGCTGCTGTTCCAGCGGTTCCTGCTTCGCCGCGACATCCAGGGCGCCATCACCGGAAGGGCGAAGTGACGATGGCCGTGAACTCCGTTCTCCCCCCGTCCACCGGGCGCCGTCAGGTCTCCTGGGGCACCCCGCTCACCTACGCGCTCGCCCTCGCGATCGCAGCCGTGTCGATCGCCCCGGTCGTCTACGTGGTCATCGGCGGTTTCCGCACCACCCCGCAGATCGTCGCCGACCCGGCCGGCCTGCCCGACCCGTTCGTCTGGGACAACTACGCCAGGGTGCTGACCCAGAGCAACTTCTGGCAACAGGCGTTCAACAGCGCGGTCATCGCCCTCGGCACCACGCTCGCCGTCGTCGTCCTCGGGATGGCCGCCGCGTTCGTGCTCGCCCGCTACACGTTCCGCGGGCGGGAAGGGCTCTACACCTTCTTCACACTCGGTCTGCTGTTTCCGGCCGGGGCGGCGATCCTGCCGCTCTACCTCATGCTGCGCGACCTGAACCTGATCAACTCCTACTACGCGGTGATCCTCCCGCAGGTCGCCTTCTCACTACCACTGACGATCGTGATCCTGCGTCCCTTCCTGTCGGCCATCCCGAGGGAGTTGGAGGACGCCGCCGCCATCGACGGGGCGAGTCGGCTCGGTTTCCTCTGGCGGATCGCGATGCCGCTGTCGCGGCCCGCGCTCGTCACTGTTGGCGTCCTGGCGTTCGTGGCGAGCTGGAACTCGTTCCTGCTGCCGCTGCTCGTCCTCAGCGACGTCGGCCTGCACACCCTGCCGCTGGGCGTGCAGAACTTCTCCAGCCAGTACACCACCGACACGGCAGGTGTACTCGCCTTCACCTCGCTGGCGATGCTGCCGGCACTGCTCTTCTTCACGCTCGCGGAAAAGCAGATCGTCGGCGGCCTGCAGGGCGCGGTCAAGGGCTGAGCGGCAGCGGTACGAGCACAACCACAGGAAGGCACAGCATGACTGAGGTCCACGCGGTGGTGGGCGGGCCGGCACCGGCCCAGGTAGGCCCGGAACACGGACGACCGGACGGGCACGACGGTGAGACCCGCCTGCGCGATCTCCTCGGCCGAATGACGATCGAGGAGAAGATCGCCCAGCTCGTCGGCTTCTGGGAGAAGGAAGACGGCGAGGCGGTGGCACCGATGCAGGGGGAGTTCGGCGGGAACGCCAAGCTCGAAGAGTTCTCCCGGCACGGGCTCGGTCACCTCACCCGCACCTACGGCACCCGCCCCGTGGACGCGGCGGAACACGCGGCCTGGTTGTGGAAGTTCCAGCGCGACCTGGTCACCGGGACCCGGCTCGGCATCCCGGCGATCGTCCACGAGGAGTGCCTCACCGGGCTGTCCGCGTGGAAGGCGGCCACGTTTCCCACCCCGCTGGCCTGGGGCGCCGCGTTCGACCCCGAACTGGTCACCGAGATGGCCGCGGCGATCGGCGCCTCGATGCGGGCCCTGGGCATCCACCAGGGACTCTCTCCGGTGCTCGACGTGATCCGTGACCCCCGTTGGGGCCGGGTGGACGAGTGCATCGCCGAAGACCCGTACCTGGTCGGCACCATCGGCACGTCGTACGTGCGCGGCCTCCAGTCGCAGGGGGTGCACGCCACCCTCAAGCACTTCGCCGGTTACTCCGCCTCGCGCGCCGGGCGCAACTTCGGCCCGGTGCACATCGGCCGCCGGGAACTGGCCGACGTACTGCTCCCCCCGTTCGAGATGGCGGTCATCGACGGTGACGCCCGCAGCGTCATGCACTCGTACGCCGAGATCGACGGGATGCCCGTCGCCGCCGACCCGACCATGCTGACAGGCATCCTGCGCGACCAGTGGGGCTTCGACGGCACCGTGGTGGCCGACTACTACGGGGTCGCGTTCCTGAACCTGCTGCACCACGTGGCGAGTGACCACGCGGACGCGGCCGGGCAGGCGCTGGCCGCCGGTCTCGACGTCGAACTGCCGACCGGCGACGCCTATCTGACCCTGCGGGAGTCGGTGCGGGCGGGCACGCTCGACGAGGCTCTCGTCGACCGCGCGGTGCTGCGGGTACTGCGCCAGAAGCTGGACCTGGGTCTGCTCGACGCAACCTTCAGCGACGAGCCGCCTGAGGCGATCGACCTCGACTCGCCCGAGCACCGGTCGATCGCCCGCCGGCTCGCCGAGGAATCGGTCGTGCTGGTCGCCAACAGGGACGTGCTGCCGCTGCCGGCGGGACGACGGGTGGCCCTCATCGGCCCGAACGCCGACCGGCAGAGTGCCCTCTTCGGGTGCTACTCGTTCCTCAACCACGTCCTCGTCCAGCACCCCGGCGTGGAGACCGGCTTCGAGGTGTCCACAGTGCTCGACGCCGTGCGGGCCGAGTTCGGCGGCGATCTCGTCACCTGGGCACGCGGCTGCGACGTGGACACCGACGACCGGTCCGGCTTCGACGAGGCCGTCACCACGGCCTCCGACGCGGACGTTGCGGTCCTGGTCGTCGGCGACCACGCCGGCCTCTTCGGGCGCGGCACCGTCGGCGAAGGCTGCGACCGGGACGACCTGGAACTGCCCGGCGTCCAGCGCGAACTGGTCGAGTCGGTGCTGGCGACCGGCACACCTGTCGTCCTCGTGTTGCTCACCGGCCGGCCGTACGCGGTCGGCTGGGCGGTCTCACGCTGCGCGGCGGTGGTGCAGGCGTTCTTCCCGGGTGAGGAGGGCGCCGGGGCGATCGCGGGCGTGCTCTCCGGGCGGGTCAACCCGTCGGGCCGGCTGCCGGTCACCCTGCCCGGGTCGGCCGGCGCGCAGCCGTACTCCTACCTGCACCCCACCCTCGGCGCGGGGAACGCGGGGACCAACCTGCTGGCGACACCCGTGGCGGCGTTCGGCCACGGCCTGTCCTACACGACGTTCGCGTACACCGATCTCACAGTGCCCAGCACGGTGCCCACCGACGGGACGGTAGGGGTGAGCGTGCGGGTGACGAACACCGGCACGGTCGCCGGCGACGACGTGGTCCAGCTCTATGGTCGCGACCTGGTCGCCTCGGTGACCCGGCCGGTGGCGCAGCTGCTCGGCTATCGGCGGGTCCACCTGGAACCGGGCCGGTCCGTCTCTGTCGAGCTGACGGTGCCCGCCACCCGCCTGGCCTTCTCCGACCGCACGTTCACCCGCGTCGTGGAGCCCGGCGACGTCGAGATCTGGGTCGGCACCAGCGCGCGGCGAGACACCGAGGCGGTGACCACGTTCGTCGGTGACACCGTCCCGGTCACCAACGCCTCCCCACGCTGGACCACCACCGACATCCGCTGAAAGCCGGCCCGCCGGCTGCCCCCGGTGGGCAGTCGGCGGACCGCGGCCCCCCGTGTGCCCCGACGTGCTATTCGTGGTGCGGGCCGAGTTTGTTGATGTCGTACCCGTCGGGGTAACTCCTGGCCTTGATCCCGTCGGCGAACAACGCCGTCGTCCGCGGCGTTCCCCACCAGCGTTGCCACCGCGAGCGGGTCTTCAAGGCCATGTGCAAACCCGCCCGGACCGGCCAGGCCGGCGTGTCGACCTCCGTTGCGCGCCGCAGTGGCGCGTCGTACATGGCGCTGACCAGTGCGTTTCCCAGCGGTGTGAGCATCCGGGGGATCCGGGTGAGCATCAGCATGCGGGTGGCTCGTTCGATGGCCGCCGCGTCCTCGTTGGGTTGCAGGTGAGCGGCGTCGTGCGCGTCGAACCAGGTCTCGAACTCGTCGTACGACCCGGGGATGTCGGTGATGCCCATCCGTCGGCCGAGCTCCCGGTAGAACAGGTACGTGGCGTGGCGTTCGTGGCAGCAGGGTGGGCGCCAGCCGTACTCCTGCAACCAGCGGGTGGGGACCACGACCAGGCAGCCGAGGACGTAGCGGAAGTCGTCGTTGCTGATGTCGTACGGACGGTGGATCTGGTTGACGCGCCGCAACGCGTCGCGGCCCCGAGGCTGTTCGAAGCCGTTGAGGACCATCTCGTACATCAGCAGGCCGGTGTCGTCGATCCGTTTCTGAGTGCGTTCGGTCAGCTCACCGGTGGTGGTGTGCACCTTCGCGATGGCGGGGACGGAGAACGACCTGTTGAAGGCGAGGTTGAGCCCGAGCTTCATGTCCCACGGAAACTCGTGGCGCAGCATGGTCTGGTAGATGGCCAGGTAGTCGCGCTCCGGGTCGAGAGCACGGGTACGGGTCAGGTTGTCGTAGCGGGCTCTCATCGGCGGGCGTCTCCAGCGGTGGGATGCGGGGCGCCCGGGGCAGTGCGTTCTCGGGTCGCGGCGATCGTCCGCGCGACCACCGGCGAGCGGGCGTAGACCTCGGTGACGAGCGTCAGCCAGGCGACCTCACCGGCGTAGCCACCGTCCGGGCGGTGCAGCTGGTCGGCGGGCTGCGGGTTCGCGGCCACCAGACCGGCGCCATGGCGACGCAGGGCGCAGGCCAGGTGGGCGGCCTCAATGGATGCCTGCCGCTCCTCGGCGGTCAGCCCGGCCTGCTCGGCGAACCGTGCGGCCAGCGCCGTCACACTGATCTCCATGTACGGGCGGAGCGCCAGGCGGCCGTCGCGGATCTCGGCCACCCGGCGGGTCAGGGCGTAGTCGGTGTCGCGGACGGCTGCCGGGCGTCGGCGCAGGGTGGGGTCGAGTTCGAGTTCGGGAAACGCCGCGACGAGGTCGCGCCAGAGTGGTTCGAGTCGTCGGTAGGAGTGGTAGTCCTCCCACCGGCGGGTGACCTTGAGGGTGGGCCCCCACGCCGGCATGGTCAGGCCGATCGTGATGAGCAGAGCGCCGATGGTCACCAGGACCGCCGCGATCTGCCGCTCGCCGGCCGGTTGGTAGCCGGCCCAGTAGGCGACGAGATAACCGATCTTGTTGGTGCTGTAGAGCAGGGCGAAGGCGGCGCCGATTGCGGTGATGCGCAGGCCACGGCGCAGCCAGGGCCGCCCGCAGATCTTCGCGAAGCTCCAGCACAGTCGCGTGATGTCGAAGCAGTAGGCGAAGAAGCCGAGCAACAGGAAGATCAGCAGGTACGCGGTCACGACGGGGTCGGTCGCGTACTCGACCGTCAGGAGCACCGGATCGTCGTAGGTGAGTGTGTAGACGAACAGGCCGAGCATGACGAGAAACGCGCACGCGGTGACCCAGATCCACTTGCGGGCCCGGGCGGCGGCCGTCGCCGGGGGGAGCGCGAAGTGCAGGAGCATGATCTCGGCGTTCGCCGAGATGGTCAGAGCGCCGGCATGGGCCATGACCTTGGCCAGGTTGGGCAGCCCCGATACCTGGTCGATCGCGGTCGCGATGGGCGGGATGGCGACAGTGATCCCGGCGGCGAACGCCCCGAGACCGAAGCAGATCGCGCGGCGGGCCTGGCTGGGATGCCGGCGCTGGAGTCGCACCATGTACCCGAGGGCGATCCAGCCGGCTACGGCGCACACGGCGTAGAGGACGGTGTCCATCTCGGCCTTACCAGTGGGGATGTTCGAGTGAGTGCCGCAGTCGGCCGTACAGCTCGACGTCCTCGCCGTGCAACGGCGCGTCATCCATGTCGCTGCGGTTGCCGCGGACCCGCCGGAGGAGCAGCGAACCGATCATTTCGGCTTCGCGTTCTTCGTCGGCGGCGTAGTTGCTTCGACCGAGGCTGCGCTGGACCAGCTGCGGGTCGAGGTCCGGTAGTAACAGCCGGGAGGCGTCCGCGTCCAGCACCTCGGTCGCCTGGTGGCCGGCGAGCAGGTGACCCAACTCGTGACCGATGATCAGCAACTGGTGCAGCGGCGAAGTGTCCTGCTCGAAGAAGATGGCGTCGAAGTCGCCGGTTGGCACGCACATCCCGCACACGGTCTGTGCCGGCAGCCTGAGCGGCACCAGGTGGATGGGCCGGCCACGCCGTTCGCCGAGGACGTCGCACAGCTTCTGGATGTCGAAGGGCTCGGGCACCTCAAGCTCGGCGACGAGCTGCTCGCAGCGCCTGCGTAGTCGGTGCAACCTCACGTCAGCGTTCTCCCGCTCGTCGGTGTACTGCCACCGAAGGATCTGCATGCTCAGCCGCGATCGGCCGGTGTGGAACTGGTCGTGCCAGTGCCGGCAGCTGCCGCTACGGCGCGCAGTCGGGCCACCATCTGTTCGATGAGCCGGGTGTCCGTCGCGGAGAGCCCGTTGTCGGCCAGCACCTGGCGCAGAGCCACCCGCTTGACATCCATCTGGCGCAACTGGTTGAGCAGGGTGATCTGGTCCTGTATGCGGCGTGCTGCCGCGTCGTCGACGAAGTAGCCCGAGTTGACCCCGAAGGCTGCGGCCAGGGCGCGGACGTGCGAGGTGCGGGGATCGCTGGCCACGCCACGGCGCAACTCTCCGATGTAGGCGGCGCTGATCGTCACACCCGTATCGGCCGCCACTTCGTTGATCTTGTCGGCGACTTCTTTGTTTGTGTATCTGCGCCCCGGCTCGTCGGAGTCGCTGAGCTCGTCGGGCGTCGGGCGGATCTTGTCGAAGAGGTACTCCAACCTCGCGGCCAGCGTGTCGAGGGATGGCAGCTCCTGCTCTGCGTGTCGATCGTCAACCATGATTCTTCACCCTCCAGCCGCCTAAACGACAGTGTCGCAGATGCGCTACGCGGCGAAACAGAGGTTGACACCTGCACGGAACGTGAGCGTATGCTCGCTCCTGTTTGGAGCAACGTGCGTTGAGTGCGAACCCGATCGGCTCAACGCCCGTTGCGCGCCGGATGAGCATGCGGTCCGGCCGGCCGAGCCCGGGGGGAAGTCATCGGTGGGAGGGGTCAGCTCCGCGAGGAGCACAACGGGGGCTCCTCCCGCCGCGGCATTGGCTGGCGTGTCGGTCGGCGGCGGCGGGACCGCCCCGGCCCGGCCGCCGCTTGTTGGTGGGGGGTCGCTGGGCCGCGCTGGCAGAAGACGTTCTGCCAGCGGCCCAGCGACGGTGGCGGCGGGTCAGGTGGGCTCCGCCGCGGTCGGTAGCACCGCGATCAGATCGAGCACCTCGGCGGTGCTGGCCGGGCCGAAGGCGTCGGTGAGGATGGCCGTGAACGCCTCGTCGCCGAGCCCGGCCCGCAGTTCGCGCAGCGCGTTGAGGTCGAGCGCCGCGTTCGTCGACCCGATCTGCCGGTCGATGCTCAGTGCCTCGACGATCAGCGGGATCCCCTCCGCGGGGTGGCCCTGCTCGACGCGCAGCTGCCCGATCGCGACCTGGTCCAGCGCCACCTCCTCCCAGCTGCCCTGCTCGCGGTCGATCCGCAGGCAGGTCCGGTAGCACCGCTCGGCCAGGGCCCGGTCGCCGCGCAGACCGGCCACGCGCCCGAGGTGGAAGGTGCTGTTGGAGACACCCGACCGGTTCCCCAGCCGTTTCTTGATGGCGATGGAGCGGCGGTAGAAACCGTCCGCGCCGACGAGATCCTCCTGCTCCTCGCAGACCCGGCCGAGCTGGTGCAGGACGATGGCCTGGTTGGGCTCGTGGCATAGCACCCGGTAGACCTCCAGCGCCTGCTCGTAGCGGGACCGGGCCTCGGCCAGCCGGCGCGTTTCCAGCGCCACCCGGCCGAGGTCCTCATGGCACTTGGCGACCCCCGCCCGGTAGCCGGCGGCCGCGCAGATCGGCAACGCCCGCAGCAGGCACATCCGGGCGGTGCCGAACTCGCCCGCCTGGGCGGCCGCGATGGCGAGCAGGACGTATCCGCTGCCCAGCGGGGTCGGGTGCGAACCGTCGAACCGGAACCGCAGGTACGACTCGACCCACTCGACCCGCTGCGCCGCCCGCCGGGGGTCGAGGTGCCGGGCCAGCAGGTCGGAGAAGGCCGGCAAACCCAGTTCCAGGCGCTGCACGGCCAACCATTCCAGGGCCGACTGGTGCGGCGGCTCGTCGTCCCCACCGATCGCGTTCAGTGTGTGCGGCACCGCCTCGGCAGCCCGGCCGAGGACGGTTCGGACGCAGCCGAGCAGTTCGTCGCAGCGGCGCAGCAGCGGGTCCTCGCCGAGGGCCGCGACGATCGTCCGGGCGCGGGCGAAGCAGCTCTCGGCGAATTCGAGGTCGTCGAGGTCGCGGGAGAGGTGACCGAGCAGCAGCGTGCACTCCGCGATGTGACCGTTGCTGCCGACCTCCTCGAAGATCTTCAGGGCGGCGCGGACCCGGGACTCGGCGATGTCGTAGGCGAAGCGGGCGAGCGCGATCCGCCCGAGCATCACCAGGCCACTGCCCTGTTGGACCCGGACGCCCAACCGCCCGTAGGTGGTGATCGCCACCTCGATGCACTGCTCCGCCTTCACGAGGTCCCGGGCTTCGAAGGCGAGGACGCCGATCTGGTGGTGGCTCGCCGCGATCCCGTCCAGGTCGTCGAGTTCCCGGACGATCGCGAGCTCTTCCAGGTAACGCGACATGGCCAGCTCGGCGTCGCCGTTGCCGCGGGCGATTCCGGCGAGCTGGTGCAGGGTCCGGGCGACGGCCGCGCGATCGTCGAGCCGGCTCAGGATCGTCAACGCCTCCTGGTACAGCCGGTCCGCGGTCGCCCGGTCGCCCCGGTTGTCGGCGACCAGGCCCAGGTGGTGCAGGAGCTTGCCGACCCCGGTGTCGTCGCCGAGAGCCCGGTAGACGGCCAGCGCCGCCTCGTAGCGCTCGGTCGCCTGCGGGTACTCGCCCCGGTTGAGGTGCACGTCGCCCAGTCCCTTGTGGAAACTCGCCGCGCGCGCCGAGCCCGGTGGCGCCATCGGCAGCAGTTCCCGCCAGATCTTCTCCTCCCAGGCCCAGTGCCCGGCCGCGTGCAACTCCTGGCAGGCCAGCTCGGAGTAGGCGACGACCTCGTCGGTGTCACCCGCCGCCAGGTGGTGGTAGCGCGCCTCGACAGTTCGACGGATGTAGTCGTGCTGGTCGCTGCCGGACCGGGCCCGCCAGCCCCAGTAACGGCCCGCCCGGCGATGCGAGTCGGCCACCGCGTCGCGGCCGGCGATCCGCAGCAGGCTCGCCGCCGTCCACCGGTGCACCAGGTGGCCTCCGGTCACCGGGGCGAGCAGCCCCAGGTGCGCGAGGGTCTCGACCGACTCGTCCAGCCCTGCGGGCTCCGGTGGTGGGTCGCCGCCGTCCACCGGGTCGGCGAGCTGCCAGGCGAGGCCGGTGCGGTCTACCGGTGTGCGGTACACCGCCGCGCCGAGCAGCAACCGGCGGGCCGCCGGGACGGCCTCCAGGCGGGCGAGCAGCCGGGGCAGCAGCACGTCCTCGGCGGCCAGCGCGCCGGCCTCGGCCAGCGGCGCGCCGATCTCTGCCGGCCCGGCGTCCCGGCCGCCGCCGGCCGTCGCCAGTCGGCCGGCCACCTCGTCGGATCGGGCGCTGCCGTCGCGCAGCAGGCCGTCGAGGTATTCCAATGCGCGCGGGTGGCCACCCAGCCGGTGCCACATCCGCTGCTGTTCCGCCGGCGCCAGCCGGCCGACCCCTGGCAGCCGCCAGAGCAGCTTGCGGGTCTCCTGCCAGGAGAGCGGACCGAGATGGCAGGTTTCGAGGCCGGTGACCGGAAACGGGTGCCGGCTGGTCACGACCAACTCGTGCCGGGCCGCCCAGGCGGCGAGGAACGCGGCCAGGTCCGCGTCGGCCAACCGGTGCTCGGCGTCCAGGGCGTCCTCGGCGTTGTCGAGGACGAGCAGCAGTGGCGGGCCGCCGACGCCGATCGACGTCAGCCGTCGGCGCCAGTCCTGGCCCGGCTCGGCGAGGGCGACGAGCCATCGCCGCAGCGGTTCGTCCGGGGCCACCTCCGCGCACCGGCTCTCCACCTGGCGGCGCAGCTCGTCGAGGATCCCGTCGACGGTGGCGTCGCCGTGGGTCGCCACCACGACGCCGCCTGCGTCGCGGAACCGCTGCGCGAGCTCCGCGGCGAGGCTCGTTTTGCCGATGCCACCGATGCCGTGTACGAGCACCCGCAGCTTTCCCCGGGACAGCCGGCGCAGGATCTCCCGGCGGCCCACGAAGTCCGTGGGCGCGCGCACCACACCGTCCCCGACGACCGACTGGCCGGGCGGCGGGGCGCCGGCCGCGCCGTCCCGGCCGCCGGCCAGCCGCAGCCCGTGGTCAGCCAGGAACAGCGTCGGAATCCACCACTCGGCGGCGGTCGGTGCCAGCTCGCGGCGTACGGCGGAGACCTCCGCCAGCAGCTCCGGCTCGCTCCGGGCGGCCAGCCGCTTGTAGAGCCGAGCGCAGAACTCGATGGTGTACCCGTCGCTGACCGTCCCGTTCATCGCCAGCACCGCCGGCGCGCCGTGGGCCAGCAGCGCGCCGGCCAACCCGGGCAACTCCCGTTGATCCTGGCGAGCGGTCGAACAGCCGGCGAGAACGATCAACGGCACGGTCCGACCCGGCGGCAGCACCTCGGCCAGGAACCGCGCGGCGTCCACGCGATCCTCCGTGCCGGTGGGGGTCTCCAGCAGCAGCGCGCCGGGGCGCGCATGACTGGAGACGTGCAGAACGTGGAACGGCTCCTCGGCGAGGGCGGCCCGGATCGCGGCGGCGCTACCCCACTCCAGGACGCGCACCCGTGCCCCGTGCCGGTGCCCGGGTTCCACCGCGCCGAGGATCCGCCCGAGTTCCCGTTCGTGGTCCAGCAGCGGCTGGGTGGAGTCGTCCGGGCTCGCGATCGCCGCGAGCATCCGCAGCGGGCCGTCCACCCGGACCGCGGGTACCGGTGTGTCGGGGCCGGTCCGGCAGACGTCGACGTCCGGGTGCAGCGCCAGCGGCAGGTCGTCGCCGGGCAGCACCAGGGTCTCCCAGGGCAGGTCGGCCAGGGCACTGTCGACGACCTCGATGCCAAGCCGGTGCCGACCGGGCCGGGCCAGCTCCGCGCGCAGGGCCGGGCCGGGAGCGTCGAGGAAGCGGCGGCCGAGCGCAACGCCGACCTCGTACGACAGCTCCACCGAAGGATCGCCGCGCAGTCGCCAGAGCAGGTCGGCCACGCGTTGATCGGCCGGCCCCACCGGGTGTCGCCACCGGTCGTCCCCGACGGCCAGGACCACGTCGGTCGCGCTGACGGTCAACCGGATCACAGAGGCCCCCTGCGGTCAGCCGGCGGCCGACCCGACCCCGGGGCGGATTGCCGGACTGACCGATACTGTATCCATGACCGACAATCCCGAGGAGCTCGCGCAGATCAACGCCGTGCGGATCAACGACAGCGGTGAGCTGGAGTTCTTCGACGGCCAGCGCTGGGTGCCGTACACCGATCTGCCCGACGACGAGAACGGCCCGCTGGGCGTCGTCTTCCGCGACGACGCCCGATGACCGGGGAGTCACCGACGAGCGGCGCCGGGCTGGACACACTGCCGTCCCCGTTGGACTCGGTCGCGGACAGCCGGGCGGCGGCACGGTGGATCATCTCCTCGGCCGGCGCGGTGGGCGCGCTGCTGCTCGGCGGTGGCCCGTTGATCGCCGCCGGCAAGGTCACCGATTGGGCTCACGCGGCGTGGGCGGGCGGTGGCCTGCTGGTGACGCTGCTCGGCGTGGCCTGGGCGATCTGGCGGACCAGCGAGGTGCTCGTCCCGCCGATGACCACGCCGGCATCGCTCACCAGCCCGGAGCTGCGCGGGCTGCGCGAGCGACTGGAGGCCGAGCCCTGGTACCACTTCGGCGGGTACGCGGGTGACGTCGACGGCCTGCTGCGGCACCGCCGGATCGCCGCGGAGATCACCAGCCGCCTGCCGACGGCCCCGCCGCAGGAGCAGGCCGCCCTCCGGGACGGGCTCGCCACCGCGCGGCGCAACATCGCCCGGACCGACCCGTACCTGCGCTGGCTGCTCGCCACCGCGCACGCCTGGCAGGTCCGGGAGACGTTGCGTCGGGCCCGCCGGCAGACCTTCCTGGCCGCCACGCTGGTGGTGGTCGGGGCGGTGGTGTTCATTGCCGCGACCGCCGGATAGCGTGCCGCCACGTCGGGCTACGACGAGAGCGGCACGCCCTCCAGCCGTCGCTCAGTACGGGTATCCGGGGACGTTGAGCCGCACGCTGTACAGGCCGGAGTCGCCCCACCGACCCGACGTGACGAAGAGGGTCTGCCGGTCGGGGCCGCCGAACGCCACATTGGTAGTGCCGGAGCTGCCGGATCGGATGGTGCCGAGTTGGGTGCCCGTGGGGGAGTAGACGTGGACCAGGGAGTCGCCGCCCGAGGTCCAGTACACGTTGCCGGCGCAGTCGATGGTGCCGCCGTCCGGGCCGCCGATGTAGTTCACGAAGACACTGCGGGCACCGACACTGCCGTCCGGCTGGACCGCGTACTTGTAGATCTTGTTCTCGGAGTAGGCGCCCACGTACAGCGTGGACCCGTCCGGCGAGAGCGAGATGCCGTTGGGTTGGCGCAACCGGTCGTCGACCAGCGACACCTGACCACCGGAGACGCGGAAGACGCTGGTACGCCCGCTCATCTGGTCCGGGCGGTTGCCGCGCTGGAAGTTGGGGTCGGTGAAGTAGACGACGCCGTCGGATCGGACCGCCACGTCGTTCGGCGAATTGAAGGCCCGGCCCTGGTAGTTCGGTGCGACGGTGCTGCGGGCCTGGTCGCTCAGCTGGTACGCGGACACGTTCCGCTGGTCGTGGGTGGCCGCGACGAGCTGCTGGCCGTCGGCGCTGAGTGCCAGCCCGTTGCTGCCGGAGTTGGCGATGAACGTGTCGAAGGTCGCCGGCGGGGTGAACCGGCGGATCGTCGACGGCTGGACGTTGTACGGCCCGGTGCCGCCGGCCATGTCGGACATCAGCAGGTAGCCGCCGTCGGCGACCCAGACCGGCCCTTCGAGGAAGGTGAACCCGCCCTGGATTCGTGGAGCCGTCAGGGTGCCGGCCGGCAGCGGTGAGCCGTAGCTGGCCCCCGTCGGGCAGACTCCGGGCGGTGCGCCGGGCGGGCCGGCGAGCGCGGCGTGAGCGCTAACATGCTCAGCGGCGGCAGCACCGGCGGGCAGTGTGGTGGCGCTGACCGCAAGGCACAGGCCGGCAAGTGCGGCAATGGTGGGACGCCAGGTCATCGAATACTCCAATCGGCGTCGAGGGTTGCGATGGCCGGCGTGCGAGGTTCGGTGGCTGGCACGGCGTGAGGGCGGGCCGTCGGTGTGGGCAATCCGGAGCCTAGGTTACGAACCAGCGGCCCGCAGCATTCTTTCGACGTTTATTCCGAAACGGATCGGAGTCCACACGCAAAGACGCTGGTCAATGCGCGATAGCGTCGGAAAGTCCTTCCGGTACAACCACAGTGGACGAATCAGCGGTGGCCCGGGGCGTTCAGCCGGACGCGGGCTGGAACCTGGCCACCGCGCCGGAGCTCATCACCGAGGCGGTCCGCCGGTTGACCACCGCCGTCGGCTAGGGCTTCCCGCCTTCTTCGACGGGGACGCAACCTGATGGTCGTCCGGTCCCGTCGAGCTTGCGGAGGAGGGAGCCTCGATGGTGGATGCCGAGGGTGAGTTCGTGGAGTACGTCTCCGCGCGACTGCCGAGCCTGCATCGGACCGCGTTCCTGATGTGCGGCGACGCCCATCTGGCCGACGACGTGGTGCAGCAGACGGTCACGGCGCTCTACGTGAACTGGCGCCGGGTCAGCCGGGCCGACAACGTCGACGCGTACGTGCATCGGATGCTTGTGCACAAGCTCGTCGATGAGAAGCGGTTGAGTTGGGCGAAGGTCCGGCTGCTGGGGTGGGTGCCGGAGCCGGAGCGCTCGCCGGTGACGCCGCATGACGACCTGGCCGAGCGGGACAGCCTGCTCGCCGCGCTCGCTCGCCTCCCGCGCGGCCAGCGCACCGTGCTGGTCCTGCGGTTCCTGTGCGACCTGTCGCTGGCCGACACGGCCGCCGCGATGGACTGCTCCGAGGGCAACGTGAAATCGCAGACGGCTCGGGCGTTGGCGGCCGTTCGCCAGGTGCTCGACGTCACCGAGATGTCAGTGAGGAGTCCGAGATGACCACGGTGGACGATCAGCGGATCGCCGAGCTGCTGCGGTCGGTGCCGGTACCCGAGTCGCGGGTCGACCTGGGCCGGGCGGTCCGCGACGGCCGGCGTCGCCGCCAGCGTCGGCGCGTCGGCGGGATCGCCGCGCTGACGGTGCTCGCCGGGGTCGGTGTCGTGGGCGCCGTGGGTGCCGTTCAGGTTGGGGGGACCGCCAGCCCGCCGGCTCCTGCCACGTCGGCGCTCGCGGTGTCACCCGCCGAAACCGGGTCGGCCGCTCCGCGCCCGCCGGTCACCTGCCAGGCGGAGTGGCTGTCGCAGCCGGTCGGCGGTCCGGTCGCGGTGGCCAACGGAGTCGACCCCACCGGGCGGCACATCGTCGGTGACATCGGAACCGGGCAGGAGGACGGGCGGGTCGTGCGGTGGACCGACGGCCGGCCGGTTGTCCTGCCGGCTGCCGCGCGGCACGCGGCCGCGGTCAACGCCAGTGGCGATGTGGTCGGCACCAACGGCGATGGCACCGGCTGGCTGTACCGGGATGGGAAGTTGCGCTTCCTGGCCACCCCGACCGGCTACGACGCGGTGCTCGTGCACGCCGTCAATGGCCGGGGCGACATCGTCGGGACCGCCCGCAGGTCCGACGACTCGCACCAGGCCGTGCTGTGGTCGACGGACCAGCCCCAGAAGTACCGGATGGTCGGCCAACGGGGATCGTCTGCGACCGGGATCACCGAGGACGGCACGATCGTCGGCACGGTGGGCGATCGACCCTACCGGTGGACGCCGCAGGGCGTCGGGGCGGCGCTGGCGGTGCCCGACGGCTACCCGCGGGCGTCGGTCGACTCGGCGCACGGCGAATGGGCGATCGGCATGGTTCCCGGCGGCCGGCGCAACAGCCTCGTGCAGATGCTGCCGGTGCTGTGGAATCTCGCCACCGGAGCGGTGAGCCTGCTGCCCTTCCCGGGGGCGAGCGGCGTCGCCGGCAATGGTGAGGTGCTGGTCGTCGACGGTGCGCCGCTGGTCGTGGCCCCGGATGGCACCTCCCGCCGGTTGCCGGGCCGGCCCGAGGTGCGGGCGACCGAGGCGGGCACGTACACGGCCGAAGCGATCAGCGACGACGGTCTGACGGTGGTCGGTGCCGTCCACGAGAACGAGGCGTGGCGGCCGCTGGTGTGGCGCTGCAAACGCTGAGGGGCCCAGCCCGAAGTCCGTCGCGGTGCGTGCCGGGAGCGTGCCGTCCGGGTCGTTTCAACCGACCGGGTCCATGGGTACGCTCCCACCGGCTGATCACCCGATCGACGGAGACTCCTCGTGATTATGGCTCTGCTGCTCGACCTCGCCAACATCGTCGGTGGCTTCCTGCTCGCCGTCGCGGTGCTGCGGCTGCTGCCACGGGTCGGTGACGACCTGGGCCGCCTCGCCGGTCGGGCCGCCCCGATCGCGTGGGTGGTCGGGCTCGTGGCGCTGGTGACCGGCGGCTATTACCTCATCGTCCACCTGGTGTCCGGGCCCCGGGTGTTCCACTTCGAGGTGGTGGGGATCGGTGTGGGGCTCGCCCTGTTGTGGGGCCGGCTGACCGGGCGGTCGACACCGCGCGACGAGCGGTCGGACGGTGCCACCGGCGTCCGGCTGTTGCTCGCGATCTTCGGCCTCATCGCGATCATCGTCGGCGTCCAGGGGTTGTTCACCCCGGACGGCTGACGGCGAGTCACCCGGTCACGCGGCTGTGGACGGTCGCGGCGCCCAGGTGCCCGCGGCGCTGGCGATCAGGAGTATCACCGCCGGCAGGAACGCGCCACCGATGCCCAGCCCGAGCAGCAGACCCCATCCGGTGAGGACGAGCGCGGCCACCAGATCGGCGACCAGGGCCAGCCGACCGATCCGCTGCGCGAGAACGGGCAGCAGCGCCGTGACAACGGGAACGCCGAGCAGATAGGTGGCGGCGGCGCCCGAGTCGTCCACGGTGAAGGGGGTCAGCGCGGCGGCCACCAGCACGGTGATCGCCAGGGCCGACCATCTGAGTACCGACCGGGTGTCGGCCGGCTTGCGGACCAGGACCACGAGACCGACGAGCAGGACACCCACGATTGCGCCGACGGAAGCCAGATCAATCATCTCGTTCTCCTCGACCGCCGCGGGTGGCGTTCAATCGAAGACGGCTGATCGTCGTCTCCGCCTCTCACCATACGGCTGGTCGGGCCACCTGCACGAGTTCCGGTCTCCTGCTCGTTTGAGCAGGGGTCAGCCGGCGTCCAGCACCTCCCGCAGCCGCGCGGCGAACTCCTCGGGCTTGCCCGCGTAGCCGAACTCGCCGCCGAGGAACCCGCCGTGGTGGCTCGGGAACACCACGGCCTCCTGGCCGAGCAGCGCTGCGAGGCCCAGGGCGGTGCGAGCGGTGTACGTTCCGGCCGACTCCTCGCCGACCGCGACCACGATGCGGGTGGGCGCGGCAGTGAGCACACCCGCGTCGGGGCGGTAGTCGGTGATCGCCCACGAGCTCTGCGACAGCAGCGGATCGTCGCGGTTGCCGTCGTCGTCGGCGGCCATGCCGAACATCGCCGGGTCGGGGGTGGGCTGGGCGAAGTAGGCATCGGTGAACTCGCCCTGCCAGGACGTCATCGCGATGAACGCGGCCATCCCCGCACCCGAGCCCTTCGCCTGGTACGCGTCGTAGAAGCCGGCTCGGGCGCGTTCGGCGGCCGTTGCGTCGGGGAGCACGGCGTTGATCGGCGGTTCGTGCGCCACCAGGGTGGCCACGTCGTCGGGGTGGGTGGCGACCAGTTCGAGTGCGGTCACCGCGCCCCCGCTGCTGGCGATCACGTCGACCGGACCGACGTCGAGCGCCTCGACGAGCGCGTGCAGGTCGGCGGCCTGCTGCTGCGGCGTGTGGTCGGACCGACCGTCCTTGCGGACACTGCGGCCCAGACCGCGCGGGTCGTAGGTGAGGACCGTGCGGTCCGTGAAGTGCGGGGCGAGCGCGGTGAAGCCCTCCGCCGTCATCGGTTGGCCGATCATGAGCAGCGCACGGTGGGCGCCAGCGGGGGGTAGCGGGCCGCGGACGTCATAGACCAGGTCGACGCCGGGAATGACCAGTGTGTGCGTCTGGATGTCCGTCATCCGATGAGACTACGGCCGGTTGACCGGTGTCAGGGTGCCCTGAGGGCGGCGAGCCATCCGGTTCTTCGGGACGGCGCTCGTGCGTCGACCCTGGCGGGCGAGGGTCATGTGCTACCGGAATGCGGGCTGGTGCACCGCTCTTCAGGGCGGTGCACCAGCCCGCGTGGGAGGCCGTCAAGGCCCGGTCGTGCCCTAGGTCGGATGGTTCTGTTGCTCGATGTACTGCTGCAGGACGTTCAGGGGTGCACCGCCGACGGAGCCGGCGAAGTACGACGCTGACCACAGGCGGTTGGCGCGGTAGTAGTGGCGGGCGACGTCAGGGAACTGTTGGCGCAGCCGCCGGCTGGACACACCTTTGAGGGAGTTGACCAGTTTCGCCAAGGCGACCTTGGGTGGGAAGTTCACCAGCAGGTGGACGTGGTTGTCTTCGCCGTTGAACTCGACCAACTCGCCTTCGAAGTCGGCGCACACGGTCCGCATGATCTCCTCCATCCGCTTGAGGTGTTGGTTGGAGAAGACTCGGTGCCGGCATTTGGTCATGAAGACCAAGTGGGCGTGTAACGCGAAACGCAGTGTCTACCGGTGTGGATGTCTCCGAGGTCAACCATAGACCGGTGTTAGATTCGATCCCGTGCTGCTTCGGTACAACTACCGGCTCTATCCGGATGGCGTCCAGCGTGAGGCGTTGGCGAGGGCGTTCGGGTGCGCGCGGGTGGTGTTCAACGACGGGCTGCGCGTGCGGCAGGAAGCACACGAGGCTGGCCTGTCGTATCCGACGGACGCCGAGTTGTCCAAGCGGGTTACGGTGGCGAAGTTGACCCCGGAGCGGGCGTGGCTGGGCGAGGTGTCGTCGGTGGTGTTGCAGCAGGCCCTCGCGGACCTGAACACCGCCTACCGCGCCTTCTTCGCCTCGCTGTCGGGCAAGCGCAAGGGTGGCAAGGTCGCCGCTCCCCGGTTCCGGTCCCGTAAGGACAGTCGGCAGGCTGTCCGGTTCACCGCCAATGCCCGGTTCAAGGTCCTCGACAATGGTCGGCTGCGGCTGCCGAAGATCGGCGACGTGGAGGTCCGTTGGTCGCGGGAGCTGCCGGCTGCGCCGACGTCGGTGACGGTGGTCCGAGACGCTGCCGGTCGGCACTTCGCCTCGTTCGTGGTGCAGACCGCCGACCAGGCGTTGCCCGAGCTGGTTTCGGAGGTCGGCATCGATCTGGGGTTGACGCACTTCGCGGTGATGTCCGACGGGGCGAAGGTGAGCGCGCCGAAGTTCCTGCGGCGTGCAGCCCGTAAGCTGCGCCGGTTGCAGCGGGGCTTGTCCCGTAAGCAGCGGGGCAGCAACAACCGCGGCAAGGCCGTCCGGAAGGTCGCCCGCGCGCACGCGAGGGTGGTCGACACCCGGCGGGACTGGCAGCACAAGCTTTCGACGCAGATCATCCGCGACAACCAAGCGGTGTTCGTCGAGGACCTGTGCGTGACCGGTCTCGCCCGGACACGGTTGGCGAAGTCGGTGCATGACGCTGGGTGGTCGCAGTTCGCGGCCATGTTGGAGTACAAGGCCGCCCGGTACGGGCGTACCTTTGCCCGGGTAGATCGGTTCTTCCCGTCGACGCGTATGTGCTCGGACTGCGGCCGGATCAACGACAAGATGGCGCTCAACGTTCGGACGTGGGGCTGCCCATGCGGCAGCCTGCACGACCGAGACGTGAACGCCGCCAGGAACATCAGGGCCGCCGGACGGGCGGACCTCAGCGACCGTGGAGCGCAGGTAAGACCGGCACCCGTGCCGGCACCGCGCAGGGAAGCGGTAACCCGCCGGGAGCTTGCCCCTTCGGGGGTGTAGCAGACCGGAATCTCCGCCCTTCAAGGCGGAGAGGACGTCAACGCTCGGTGGCGCGGCGGATGGTCGCGGCCAGCTGCGACGAGTCGTGGCCGGGCTCGACTCCGTCGACGAGAGTCACCTCGCCGGTGAGGTGCCTCGTCCGCAGGGGCTTGATCTCCTGATAGGCGCTGGACCGGTACCAGGAGCGGGCCTGGGTCAGGTCGGGGAACTCGATGACGATCACGTCGCCGGGCCAGTCGCCCTCCAGGACGTCGATGGCGCCGCCGTGGACGATGAACCGGCCCGCGAAAGGCGCGAGGGTGGCGTCGATTCGCTCCAGGTACGTCAGCACGTCGGCGTGGATGGGTGCCTTGCGGAGGTGTGCGAGCGCGTACGCGGTCATGATTGCCTGTCCTTTGCGTCTGGTCTTCTGCCCGGGGTCGCGGTGGTGGCGGGCGGCGTGGGCCGCCGCGTCGCGGCGCCGGATCGGCCGTGTCGAAAGCACTATTGCCGCTGTCGTGGTGGGCTGTCGATTACCTCGCAGGTAATGGCCTGGGTGCCGGCGCGGAATTAGGGTCGGTGAGTGATGATCTCGACCCGGCCGGGGCGACCAGTGGGGGATCTGCTGCGTGACTGGCGCCGAACTCGTGGAATGAGCCAGCTCGACCTGTCGATCGAGGCGGGAGTGTCGACCCGGCATCTGAGTTTCGTCGAGACCGGGCGATCCCGGCCGAGCCCCGACCTCATCCTGCGGCTGGCCGAACACCTGGAGATGCCGCTGGCCGAGCGCAACATGATGCTGCTGGCCGGCGGCTACGCGCCCGCGTACCCCCGCCACGAACTGAGCGACCCCGAGTTGGCGCCGGTGCGGGCCGCCGTACGACAGATCCTCGACGGTCACCGCCCGTATCCCGCGCTGCTCGTGGACCAGCACTGGCACCTCGTCGACGCCAACCCTGCCGTCGCCCTGTTCACGATGGACGCGCAGCCGCACCTGCTCACCCCACCGATCAACGTGCTGCGCCTCAGCCTGCACCCCGACGGCCTGGCACCGCGCATCGTCAATCTGCCCGAGTGGCGTGCCCACCTGCTGAAACGGCTGCACCAGCAGGCGACGTCAACCAACGACCCGATCCTGTACGACCTGCGCGAGGAATTGCGCGGCTATCCCGGTGGCGACGTCGACACGACACCGGCCGGCGATGTCCTCTCACGTGTTCTCGTCCCGCTGCGATACCGGCACGGTGACCAGGAGCTGTCCTTCGTCAGCACCACGACCCTCTTCGGCACGCCGCGGGATGTCACAGTCGCCGGGCTGGCCGTCGAGGCGTTCTTTCCCGCTGACTCGGCGACCACGCAAGCCCTCCGAGCCCGTGCCGATCGTGACTCGGCTGCCCGTCACCCTGCGGGAGCCGGCGGCGGCTGACGGAGCGCGTCGTCGATGATGCCGGGCATCCGCCGGGCCACTCCCGCGAGGAGATCCGCGACCTGCACGCGCGGATCGTCGCGGGAGTCGACCATCACCAGCCCCGCCAGGGGTGACGCAGCGTTCGGCAACGCCCCAGCCCGGTTGCCGGCCGTCGGCGCCTCGCTGTTGTCGGCCAACACCCGCTGGAGGCGGGTCAGCCGATCGGCCGTCAGGGCGCTCTGCTCGTCGTGGGTCACCAGCACCTGCCGTTGGCCGCCGCTCCAGGACAGGACCGTCTCCGCCAGCGCCGGCAGCAGCGGTTCCAGCGGGGGAGGGACCGTGCGGTCGTCGCTGTCGAGCCTGGCCACCACTGCCCGCACGTGGCTGGGGCTGAGCTGGTCGAGGAGGGCGTCGGCCACCGTGCCGAGGCCGTGTCGCCGCAGCGTGTCCCGGGCCTGGAAGAACCGCTGCACCGTCTGGTCGACCGGAAGTCGCCGCTTCATCCGGACCAGGTCGACGAACGCCGACAGGAAGGAGCCCCAGTCGTTTCCGGTAGAGCGTCCGGCCTCGTACAGGGCGAGAGCGGCCGGACGGTGCTCGCGAGCGAGGCGGGTGCCCGCCGCGTACGACGGCTCGGTCAGCAGGAAGTCGACGATGCGGGTGACGAGGAAGAACTCCTTGTCGATGAGGTGGACGTGCGCGCGGCCGGTCACCGCCGCGAGGAACCACTCCAGTGCCTCTTCCGCACCCGAGCCGCGCAGGAACCGGCCGGACTTGAGCTCGTGCGGCGCGAACCGGAACCCGGACCGCAGGGCGGTGATGAGCGCGACCGCCTCGTCGACGGCCAGGTCGACGCTGGCGTGCGTGATCACCGGGGCGGTCGAGTGCAGCAGGTTGGTGCCGGAGAAGCCCGACTCGTCGCAGGCGATCTCCACCACGGCCCCGACCACCACCGCGCCGCCCGGTGGTAGCCCACCTTGAAGAGGCGATCTCACCGCCGCCCTTCCGCCATGCCGCCCATGGTCACCCGTGCGCCGGCAGAGAACAACCCGATTGTGTACGCCAGCCACTGTGCTCGATCGGAGCGTTGCTCGATGATCAGTCCATGAGAGCGGCGACCTGGCGGATGGTGGTGCGGTCGCTTCCCGGACCGGTGGCGCTGGCGGTGTGGCTGCTGGTGACGGTGCCGGTCCCGCTGGTGTTCTTCGAGTGGACACATCGGTGGGAGGATGACCCCACAATTGGCGCGGCGTTGTGGTGGACCGTGGGGGCGGCGCCCGTCCTCGCCGCCGTGGTGGCAGCGGAGTGGACCTGGCGCAGCGGTCCCCGTCGTACCGGCTCGGCCCTGGTCGCGGCGGTGGTCGCGGCCACGCTGATCAGCGCGGTGTTCGTGGGTACGACGGCGGCGGTCTACCTGTGGGTCATCCCGCTCACCGGGCTGGCGCCGTGGCGGAGCGTATTCGGGAGCGTTCTCCTGGCTGTCTGCGGCGCGGCGGTCGGCCACCTGCTCGCTCGTGGCCGTGCGCGGCCGGACCACGTAGCGACCCGACGTGGCTATGTCACCGGGGCGATCGTCGCCATGGTGGGCGCCCTGCTCGGGCAGGCGACGGTCCAGTTCGGTGCGGAGGGAAGCACCGTGCTGCACGACTCGGTCGAGTACGGAGCGGTCGGACCGTATGCGGCCCCGGCCAGCCAGTCGGGCGAGCTGAGGCTGCCGGCGGCCGGCCGGTACGCGATCTTCGCCGTGGGTTCCGCGCCGCACGATCCGGACTGTCAGGTCACCGGCGTTGACCAGGTCGTCGTATCGGCGACGGTGGTCACCATCGCGCCCGGCGACTACGGGGGCGACTTCGCCTCCTACGCCTGGGTCGCCGCCTTCGCCGTGTCCGTGCCCGGCGCCTATTCGCTGTCCTGCCGGACCTGGGATCAGCAGGCGTCGTACACCGTCGGGGAGATCCCGCGGATCCGCGGGGCGGTGAGCGCGCTGATCCACTGGCCGCTGTTCGCGGTCTGGTTGCTCGGTGCCATCCCTGGTCTGCTGATCATGGCGAGCACCGGTCGGCGGCGCCGAGCGGCAGTCAGCGTGAGGTGCTGACTTTCCGCACCTCACCTGACCGCCGCTGGGTCGGACCGGCCCTGCTCACTGGTCGTGGCAACCGACCTGGTCGGGGTGCTCGTCGGAGCCGGTGCGCGACCAGTTCGGCCGTCCCACCCCCGTACATCTGATGTATGTCCACCGGGGTGGGTCGCCGTGGGCGTCGATCCGGCGGTTTGCCATGCGGTGTCGCGCCATTCCGTCGCCGCTCACCTGCCCATGCATCTTGCTGACCGGCGAGATGGGTGATCCGTCCACCCATCGATCGACCGTTGCCTATTCTGTGGCCCCGGAGTAACCTTCCCGAAACACATCAGATGTCTGGCTCGCGGATCCCCATGTCGAGTCCCATAGTTGTCACGCTTCGGGGTGGCCGGACTGGTCACCGTTTGGAGGATCGATGTCAGACCTGACCCGACGGCAGGCCCTCAAGATCGGCGCGGCCGGCGCGGGCGGCGCTCTCCTGCCGGTGCCCTGGACCGCCGTGGCCAAGGCGGACTCGGTGGCGCCGCCGCAGGTGTTGGCCGCCGGGGACCTTGCCCTCTGGTACGACGAGGGGGCCGGCACCGACTGGCTGCGGGCGCTTCCGATCGGTAACGGCCGGCTCGGCGCCATGGTCTTCGGTAACGTCGACACCGAGCGACTTCAGCTCAATGAGGACACCGTCTGGGCCGGTGGGCCCCACGACCCCAGCAACACCAGAGGGGCGGGAGCGCTCGCGGAGATCCGGCGGCTGGTCAACGCGAACCAGTGGACCCAGGCCCAGGATCTGATCAACCAGACCATGATGGGCAATCCCGGCGGCCAGTTGGCCTACCAGACCGTCGGCAACCTCCGGCTCGCCTTCGGATCCGCCAGCGGAGCCTCCCAGCACAACCGGACGCTCGACCTGACCACCGCCACCGTCACGACGACGTACGTGCTCAACGGCGTTCGTCACCAGCGGGAGGTGTTCGCCAGCGCGCCCGACCAGGTCATCGCGATTCGCCTGACCGCCGACCGGACCGGCTCGATCAGCTTCACCGCCACCTTCGACAGCCCGCAGCGCACCACGGTCTCCAGCCCGGACGGCACCACGATCGGCCTCGAGGGCATCTCCGGGAACATGGAGGGCATCACCGGCGCGGTGCGCTTCCTGGCCCTGGCCAACGCCACCGTCAGCGGCGGCAGCGTGTCCAGCTCCGGTGGCACCCTGCGGGTGACGAACGCCAACAGCGTGACCCTGCTGGTCTCCATCGGCTCCAGCTACGTCAACTACCGCAACGTCGGCGGCGACTACCAGGGCATCGCCCGACAGCGCCTCACCGCCGCGCGGGCCAGCAGCTACGACCAGCTGCGCAGTCGGCACGTGGCCGACTACCAGGCGTTGTTCGGCCGGGTCACCCTCGATCTGGGCCGTACGTCCGCGGCCGACCAGACGACGGACGTCCGGATCGCCCAGCACAACAGCGTCAACGACCCGCAGTTCTCGGCGCTGCTGTTCCAGTTCGGGCGGTACCTGCTGATCTCGTCGTCGCGGCCCGGCACCCAGCCGGCCAACCTCCAGGGCATCTGGAACGACTCGTTGGCCCCCTCCTGGGACTCGAAGTACACGATCAACGCCAACCTGCCGATGAACTACTGGCCGGCCAACACCACGAACCTGGCCGAGTGCCACAACCCGGTCTTCGACATGGTCCGGGACCTCGCCGTCACCGGAGCGCGGACCGCCCAGGTGCAGTACGGCGCCGCCAGCGGCTGGGTCACCCACCACAACACCGACGCGTGGCGGGCCACAGCGGTGGTGGATGGCGCGTTCTGGGGCATGTGGCAGACCGGCGGCGCCTGGCTGTCCACGTTGATCTGGGACCACTACCTGTTCAACGGCGACATCGAGTTCCTGCGGACCAACTACCCGGCCATGAAGGGTGCCGCGCAGTTCTTCCTCAACACCCTGGTGACCGAGCCGACCCTCGGCTACCTGGTGACCAACCCGTCGAACTCGCCGGAGCTGAGCCACCACTCGAACGCCAGCGTGTGCGCCGGCCCCACGATGGACAACCAGATCCTGCGGGACCTGTTCGACGGCGTCGCCCGCGCGAGCGAGATCCTCGACGTGGACAGCACCTTCCGGGCGCAGGTTCGCGCCACCCGCGACCGGCTCGCGCCCATGAAGATCGGCTCGCGCGGCAACATCATGGAGTGGCTCTACGACTGGGTGGAGACCGAGCCCAACCACCGGCACATCTCGCACCTGTACGGGCTGGCGCCCAGCAACCAGATCACCAAGCGGGGCACCCCGCAGTTGTTCGAGGCGGCCCGGCGGACCCTGGCGCTGCGCGGCGACGACGGAACGGGCTGGTCGCTGGCCTGGAAAATCAACTTCTGGGCTCGGATGGAGGAGGGCAAGCGGGCCCACGACCTGATCCGCTACCTCGCCACCACCGCGCGGCTCGCGCCCAACATGTTCGACCTGCACCCGCCGTTCCAGATCGACGGCAACTTCGGTGCCACCGCCGGCATCGCCGAGATGCTGTTGCAGAGCCACACCGGTGAACTGCACGTCCTGCCCGCGCTGCCGCCGGCCTGGCCGAGCGGACGGGTGACCGGCCTGCGCGGTCGGGGTGGGCACACGGTCGGCATCACGTGGGCGAGCGGCGTGGCCACCGAGATCCTCGTCCGACCGGACCGGGCCGGCACCGTCCGCCTGCGGTCCCGGATCCTGACCGGCACCGTCACGGTGGTCGACACCTCCGACGGTACGGCGGCCCGGACCACCCGGATCGACTCCGACCTGATCGACGTCACCGTGCAGGCCGGACGCACCTACCGGGTCACCAGTTCCGGTGTCGCCACACCGACGCTGGAGCAGAGCTTCAGCAACGTCGGCATCACCAGCGACAGCAACACCAACGTCGGAAACTTCGACGGGGGCGGGGCCTCGCTCTCCGCGCAGGCCCTGGCGGCGGCCGGCGCGAGCCCGGGCGGCACGATCAGCCGCAACGGGGTCAACTTCCGCTGGCCCAACGTCAGCTCCGGGGCCGCCGACAACGCCATCGCCTCGGGCCAGACCATCGGCGTGACCGGCACCGGCAGCACGCTCGGCTTCCTGCTCACCGGCACCTACGGCGCGGTGACCGGGACCGGCACTGTGGTCTACGCCGACGGCACCCGCCAGACGTTCACGTTGGGCACGCCCGACTGGTACGGCGGGCCGCACTCCGGCGGCACCGCGGCCATCGTGTCCGCGTACCAGAACCGGCCCAACAACGGCCGCCAGGCCACCGCCGCCTGCATCTACTACGTGGGTGTCGCGTTGCAGAGCAAGGCGGTGGCCTCGGTCGTGTTGCCCAACATCAGCGCCCGGCCCGCCACGAACGTGCCGACCATGCACGTCTTCGCCATCGCGATCGGGGGCTGACGGCAACGAATCCCGCTCGGGGGAGCACGACCGGGCCCGTCCCAGCTGGGGACGGGCCCGGTCGCGGCTTTCGGTGCAATCCATCGAGCCGCACGGTGGCCGGGTCCGGCGTATCACCGGACCCGGCCACGTTCGGGCTAGCGGATGCGCTCGCCGCGGCTCTCGATCCGGAAGTAGTCGAAGGCGACGTCGAGGTCGGTGGAGGTGCCGGCCCGGTTGAAGGCCAGCAGGCCGGCCTTCGTCGACTCGACGTTCAGCGTCGTGGAGCCGATGTAGCGGTAGACGCTTCCGTCAATGGAGTAGTAGGCGCGGTAGCTGTCCCCGATCTTGGTCAGTCGGAGCCAGATGGCGCCGTCGGCCCCGACGATGCGCTGGGCGTCGGCACCGGTGATCTCCAGGGTCGACGCCGTGCCGTTCTGTTCGCGCAGGAAGACGATCCGGGTCTTGTTGACGGCCGCTGTCGCGTTGCCCATCTCCCAGGCGAGCTTCACGTAGTTGTTGTCGTCCGCGTACCCGAGAACACCGCCCTGCTCGTTGTTGGTGGCGAGTGGGCGGGAGAAGACAACCCTGGACTCGACCGTCCAGTCGCCGTCGACGTCCTGGAGGGCGAGGTTCCTCGCAGTGTTGGCGTTGCCCTGGAGGTCGCCCTGCTGGGCGGTGATGACCAGGGACCCGTCGGCCAGACGCCGGGTGCTCTCGTCCGGCCGGACCCACTGCCACTGCGGGCCGAGCTGGGTCGAGTCGAACTCGTCGCTGCCCGCGCTTGTGGTGTTCAGGTCCACGGTGTAGACCGACGAGGCCCCGCCGTTCGTGACGGTGACCCGAGCCTGCCCGGTGGGGCTGGTCGCCTGCTCGACAGCGACCGAGGCGGCGGGGTCCGCGGCGCTGGCGGTGACCGTCGGCACGGTCGTGGTGCCGGCCGGCCGGAGAGCGTTGTAGCGCAGCACCGTCGGTGAGAAGGACGCCAGGCGCTTGCCGTCGACACGCAGGGTCGTCAGCGTCGTGTCGGGCACCAGGTTGAAGACGTAGTTCTTCACCAGGGGGCCGAAGAAGCTCTCGGTCGTGACCTTGACGACCGCCTGACCGGGTACGGCGGACGCCTGGGAGACGATCTCGTAGCGGGCCTTCCGGTCGGCCGTCCGTACCTTGGTGATGGTCGGCGACGCCCCGGCCGGCACCGGGATGGTGTACGAGGCGTCCGACAGGTTGAAGCCGCCGAACGTCTTCCCGTTCACGACGATCTTCGCCGACAGCGGCGCGTCGTCGACCGGGATGTCCCGCCCGCTGAACTCCTTCCAGTAGTTCACCGAGGTGTCCCGCCAGTCGGCGGCGTCGGCCTCGTGGACCGCCAGCTTGGCGCGTACCTCCGTGAACCGGCGTGCGTCGATGTCGGGCTGGAGCGTCTCCCAGGTCTCCCGCATCCAGGTCACGTACTGGACGCCCATCTGGTAGCGGTAGACCAGCTCGTCCCAGAACGTCCGGCCGCTGTCCATCCGATGACCCCACGGCACGTGGTGGAACCACATCAACAGGTTCTCCGGGACCGACTTGATGTTCCCGTAGCGCTGCTGCAACCGGGGGAAGTACTGGGCGGCCAGGTTGCTGCCGGTGGGGGATCGGTCGAAGCCCAGACCGACGCTGTCGGCCTTGTTGTAGTAGATCGGGCTCCAGTCGTCGCGGCCCGCCCAGTCGGCCGGGTCGGGACGGTAGTGGACGCCCTCGGCGAACTGGTGGCCGATGCCCAGCGGCGTCTGGTAGCTGACCAGCGACTCCCACGACCCCATCATCATCGCGCGGATGGTGTCGACGACGCGCCGGTCGTTGCTCCAGGTCATCCGCGTCCAGTCGGTCGCGATGTCCGTCGAGTCGAGCGTCCAGTCCCACGCCTGACGGCCGAACGCGAAGAGGTTCGCTTGGCCGAAATGGTGCCCGGTCAGGTTGTCCGCGTTGCCGAGGTTCGCGACACCCACGATGGCGGTGTCCGGGTGGTGCTGGGCGGTCCCGTCGACGATGTTGCCGACCAGGCGCTTCTTCAGCAGCTTCCCGTTCGCGTCGGTCGCGTACGTGTCGGTCTTGAGGATCTCCTCGTACATCGGGCCGAGGTAGGCCAGCATCCAGTTCTGGCCGGTGTACTCCTGTGTGATCTGGAGTTCCAGGGCCTGGTTGGTGTTCTCCATCCGGCCGAACATCGGGTGGATGGGCTCCCGGGCCTGGAAGTCCAGTGGCCCGTTCTTGGTCTGCAGGAACACGTTGTCGGCAAAGCGTCCCCGGCTGCCGTCCGGCTGGACCTCGTCGTCGATCGGCCCGAACTCCAGGTAGGCCCGCTTGAGCCGGTCGTTGTCGACCTCAGCGTTGTAGACGAACGTCCGCCAGTGCACAGTCATCCCGAGCGGCGCCACTGCGGCGGCGATGGCGTTGGCGCCGTCACCGTGGTCGTACCCGAAGTCCTGTGGCCCCGGCTGACCTTCGGAGTTGGCCTTGACGGTGAGTCCCATGAAGTCCGGGATCGCGGCCTGGATCTGCTGGGCGCGGCGGTGCCACCAGCCCCGGAAATCCGCGCCGTACGGGTCGAGCTGGCTGTTGGTCAGCGTGTCCGGCGCGAACCGGCTGTCGGTGGGCGCGGTGTAGCGGATCGACAGGCCCAACCTGATGCCGTACGGACGCAGCGCGTCGGCGAGGGCAGCCTCCTGCGCGATGCGGGCGCTCGTCAGGTACGCGTTGTCGGCGTTGACGTTGTTGATGGTGATGCCGTTGATGCCCAGCGACGCCAACGCGCGGGCCATGACGAGGTAGCGGTCGAGAATGACGGGCAGGTTCCGGCCGGCGCTGGCACCGGTCGCGGCGAAGTTGAAGATGGCCCCGCTCTCGCCGTTCAGCCCGCCGATTCCGGAGGCGTTGTTGCCGGCGTAGAGCCGCTCGGTCTCCCAGTTGTTCAGCAACCGATGCTTGATCTTCGGTGACTCGGCGACGCGGAGGTGGTCGATCGGTTTCTGGGTCTGCAGGAGCCGGAGGAAGGCGAAGGTCCCGTACAGCGCGCCGAGGTCACTGTTGCCGGCGATGACGGTGAACCGCGCCCTGCCCCTCGACACCGAGCGGACGAGAAAACCCTCGTCGCCCACCTTGGCCAGGTCGCGGGCCGCAATGGTGCGGCCTATCAGCGGCGAACTCGTCGGCGTGCCCACCACGACCGCGCCGTCCGGGACCGTGCCGGCGTCGGCCGTCGTCACAGGTGTCGGCTGACCGAGCAGCCCGCCCAGGCCGCGTACCAGCTCGTCCCGGGCGGCGCCCAGCGTGGTCTCGACGAGCTTCTCACCGGAACCGGGAGCCATGGCGAGGTCCGTCGTGTGCCGGTGGACCTTCGTGGCGTCGGCGTTCTCGACCACGATCGCCGTGGCCGCGCGGCGGTAGTCCTGCAGCAGCTTCGCGTCGTCGACAGGCACATATCGCAGCCACAGGTCGGAGCCGCTGTAGTCGTCCGGCGACGACGGGGCCGCTGCCACCGGTGCGGTGGTGGCGACCGTGAGGGTGGCCGCGACGGTGGCGAGGGCCGTGCCCAGCACGATGAGGGTTCGCCGTAGCCGGGGCACCGAAGCTCGGTTCATCGCCATCTCCTCGTTCGTCCGCTGGGCACGCCGTTCGGCCCGTCCCGCGAGCGCAACGACGTTGCTGGATGGATGCGCGTCGATCCTTCCCGGCGCGGCAGCGCCGCGGCAACGAGTTGTCGTTTCTTGTCGCGGGGCCGTGCGGCCTCAGAGCAGGCGGGCCGCCGGGTCGGGCGCGGTCCGCTGCCGCGGCCACTGTGGTCGGGCGCGACCGGGGCTCGGGTTGCGCGCGGCCGTCGAGCCGCGGACGACGAGGCGTACCGGCAGGACCATCGGCCGGCCGGTGTGCCCGGGCGCCCCCTCGATCATCGTGAGCAGGTGCCGGGCCGCGGCCGAGCCCTCCGCGTAGAGCGGTGCCGCGACGGTGGTGAGCCCAGGAGTGACGATGTCGGCGGCGAGGATGTTGTCGAAGCCCACGACGCTGACGTCGCCCGGTACGTTGACGCCCATCCGGCTGAGACCGCGGATGATCCCGATGGCCATCTGGTCGTTGAAGGCGAGGACCGCCGTCGCGGGACGTGCACACAGCTCCTGCGCGGCCCGCTCACCGCCCGCCATGGTGGGGCTGAACGGCCCGATCTGGCGAACCTTGATCTCCAACTCCATGCCCGCCTCGAGCAGCGAGCGCCAGCGGATGCCGTTGGGCCAGGACGCCTGCGGACCCGCCACGTAGGTGATGTGGTCGTGCCCCAGCTCGCCGAGGTGCTCGGCGGCCCGCCGCACCCCACGGGGGTCGTCCGTGACGACGCAGGGCACGTCGGCGAGAGCCCGGTTGAGGACCACCACCGGCCGCTGCTTGGCGATCATCCGGATGGCCGAGTCGGACATCCGGCTGCTGGCCAGCACGATGCCGTCGACCGTCGACATGGTGCGTTCCACAGCCACCCGTTCCAGCCGGTCGGACTCCTGGGCGTCGATCAGCACCATGGTGTATTCGCCGTCGGTCGCCGCCTCCTGCGCGCCGCGCACGATCTCCGCGTACACCGGGTTGGTGATGTCGGCGATGACCAGCGCGATCATCTGCGTGCGGGACGTGGTGAGGGCACGCGCGAGGGGGTTGGTCCGGTAGCCCAGCCGCTCGGCGACCTGCCGGATCCGCTCGGCGGTCTCGGAGTTGACGCGACTCGGTCGGGAGAAGGCGCGGGACACCGTGGACGGTGAGACGGCCGCCTCGAGGGCGACGTCGTAGATCGTGACTCGCTGTCCCGGCGGCCTGATGTGGTCGGGCATCTTCATGCTCCTCCCGGCAACGCGCCGTGATCATGGTATGGCGGCGGTGAATACTCGGCAATGCCCCCGCAACAATCCAGCGGCCCGATCGCATTCGCGCGAGGCAATACATGGCAACCCGTTGCCGCCGCGGCGCGCCGGCTGCCTCAATCAGCGGGGATGACACCTGGCGGAGGGAACGGCTCATGGGTATCTCGCGGCGCGGCGCTCTCCTGGGTACGGCATCGTCGCTCCTGGTGGGCGCGGTCGGGTGTGGTGCGCCCGAGGCCCCCGGCGACACCACCGGCGACAGCACCGGCGAGGTGCCACAGCGGCCCGGTAAGGCCGTCACGCTCAACGTCCTCGACGTGGCGGGCAACCTCCAGCTGACCCAGGCGATGATCGACGAGTTCGTCTCGAAGAACCCCGACGTGATCTCCCGGGTGACCTACTCGAAGGCGCCGGCGCCCGAGCTGGCCGGAAAGATCAAGGCCCAGCAGGGTGCGGACCGGGTGGACATCGGTCTCGTGCTGACCGGCGTCGACGGCCTGGCCGCCGGGATCGAGCAGGGGCTCTGGATCGACGTGTTGCCGACCTTCCAGGACCGCCTCGGCGGCATGAGCAACTACCTGGAGCCGGCCGCCGCGATGCAGAAGCTCGCCGGCAACGCGGGCGTCACCGTGACCTACTACCCGTCGGGTCCGCTGCTCGAATACCTGCCGTCCCGCCTCGCCTCGCCCCCGACCAGCGCGGACGCGCTGCTCGCCTGGGCCGGGGCCAACCCCCGGAAGTTCCAGTACGCCCGGCCGGCGAACTCCGGCCCGGGGCGGACGTTCCTGATGGGTCTGCCCTACATCCTCGGCGACTCGAACCCCAAGGACCCCACCGCGGGATGGGACAAGACGTGGGCCTTCCTCAAGGAGTTGGGCCAGTACGTCGACTACTACCCGTCGGGCACCACCGAGACGATGAAGAACCTCGCCAACGGCACCGCGCACCTCATCGTCAGCACGACCGGATGGGACATCAACCCGCGGGTGCTCGGCACGGTGCCCAAGGAGGCCAGGATCACCCCGATCGACGGCTTCCACTGGGTCACCGACGCGCACTACGCCGTCCTGCCCAAGGGCGTGTCGACCGACACCCAGGCCGCGGTGCTGGCCCTGCTGGCGTTCATGCTCACCCCTGAACAGCAGGCGAAGGCGTACGACGAGGGCTACTTCTACCCGGGCCCGGCGATCAAGGAGGTCCAGCTCTCGTCGGCGCCGCAGAAGAGCCAGGACGCGATCCGGGAGTTCGGCCGCCCCGAGTACGACGCGCTGATCGCCGGGAACCCGACCGAGGTCCCGCTCGACGCTAAGAGCCTCGTGGCGGCGTTCAGCCGCTGGGACCGCGAGGTCGGCGGCGGGAAGGTCAAGCAGGGATGAGCGCCTTCTCCCAGCTGCGGCTGGACGGGGTGTCCCGCCGGTTCGGCGGCCAGGCCGCGCTCACCGAGCTGGACCTGACGATCGAGGCGGGGGAGTTCATCGCCCTGCTCGGCCCGTCCGGCTGCGGCAAGTCGACGGCGTTGAACTGCCTGGCCGGGCTCCTGCCGTTGACGGCGGGGAGCATCTGGCAGGACGAACGCCGCATCGACACGCTGCCACCGGAGCGGCGCGGCTTCGGCATGGTGTTCCAAAGCTACGCCCTCTTCCCGCACCTGACGGTCCGGGCGAACATCGCCTTCGGGCTGCGCATGCGGCGGCTGCCCAAGGAGGAGACGCGCCGGCGGACGGAGGAGGCGGTGCGGCTGGTGCGACTGGAGGACCACGTCGACAAGCTGCCCGGTCAGCTCTCGGGTGGCCAGCAGCAACGCGTCGCCATCGCCCGCGCCGTCGTGTTCGAGCCGTCCCTGGTGTTGATGGACGAGCCGTTGAGCAACCTCGACGCCAAGCTACGCCTGGAGATGCGGACCGAGATTCGCCGGCTGCACCAGTCGCTGGGCCTCACCACCGTCTACGTGACCCACGACCAGGAGGAGGCGCTCTCCCTGGCCGACCGGCTGGTGGTGCTGCGGGAGGGGCGGGTGCAGCAGATCGGCTCGCCGCGCGAGTTGCACACCCGGCCCGCGAACTGGCACGTCGCCGACTTCATGGGCTACCGCAACCTGTGGCGGGGGCGGGTGGAGCAGCTCGACGGCGACCGGGCCACCGTCGAGGCGTCCGGCCATCGCCTACTCGGCGAGGTGGTGGGGGACCTCCAGATCCGGGCGGACGCCGTGGTCGCCGTACGCCCCGAGGACATCCGCGTCGACGGGCCCGGCGAGACCCGCAACGCCATGTCGGCGACCGTCGAGGTGGTGGAGTACCAGGGCCGCGAGTTGGCGGCCGAGGCCCGCACCGACACCGGGCTGCTGCTGCACCTGCGGACCGAGCAGCGGATCGCACCCGGCGACCAGGTCAAGCTCGCCGTCGACCCGCAGCGGCTGCTCGTCTATCCCGCCGACGCGTCGACGCAGCCCGACCGCCTCCCGGACGCCTCGGCGGCGACGCGGTGAGCGGCGCCGGGAGGCCGCTGACGCACTGGCGCCACCGTCTCGCCGAACGGGGCGTCGATCGTCAGCTCTGGTTGCTGGTCCCGGCCCTGGTCTTCGTCATCGCCCTGTTCCTCTACCCGTTCTTCTACGGGCTGACGCTCTCGTTCCAGCCGACGAAGGGCGGGCCGTTCAGCGACTACGCCCGGTTCTTCTCCGACTCCTACGAGCGGGGCACGATCTGGATCACCCTGCGGATCGCGTTGCCCGCCGCGCTCCTGAACGTCCTCGCCGCGGTGCCGATCGCCTACCGGATGCGCGGCCGGTTCCGGGGCAAGCGGCTGGTCACCACGCTGCTGGTCGTGCCGATCACGCTCGGCACTGTCCTCACCGCACAGGGGTTGCTGAACTTCCTCGGCCCGACCGGCTGGTTCAACCGGATCCTGCTGGCCAGCAACCTCGTCGACGAGCCGGTGCGGCTGACCCACAACTACTGGGGTGTGTTCTTCTCGCTGGTGATCACCGGCTTCCCGTTCGCGTTCCTGCTGGTGCTCTCGTACCTGTCCGGCATCGACCCGACCCTGGAACGGGCGGCCGCGACGCTGGGCGCGGACTGGCGTCGCCGATTCACCCGGATCACCCTGCCGTTGCTGATGCCCGGCCTCGCCACGACCTTCTGCCTGACGTTCGTCCTGGCGTTCAGCGTGTTCCCGTCGGCGGTCCTGGTCGGCAACCCGGCCGGGGAGACCCGGGTCATCTCCCTCGCCGCCTACCAGGCGGCCTACGAGCAGTACGACTACCCGTACGCGTCGGCGATCGCCATGATCATGGGCTTCGTCGAGCTGGTCATCATAGCTGTGGTGCTGGCCGCTCGTAGCCGCTTCTACACCGGCTCCACCGGAGGCAAGGGCTGATGGCAACGACCACCCAGGCGCCACCGGCGCGGCCCCCCGCCACCAGCACCGACCGGCGGCGGCGCATCGTCGCGCGGCCGGCCGCCTGGATCGTGTGGGGCGTCGTCATCTTCTTCTTCCTCAACCTGCTGGGCGTCGTGGCGTCCGTGCTGGTCAGCTCGTTCGGCCAGCGCTGGTTCGACACCTGGCTCCCGGACGGCTACACCACCAGCTGGTACACCCGCGCCTGGGACGAGTTCGCGCTCCTCCAGGTCATCGTCGTGACGCTGGAGGTCTCCGTACTCGTCGTGGGCCTCTCGCTGGTGATCGGCGTGCCGGCCGCCTACGCCCTCGCGCGGCGCTCCTTCCCGGGCAAACGGCTGATCTTCCTCGTGTTCCTGCTGCCCATCCTGATGCCCCCGATCACGTACGGCATCCCGCTGGCGACAGTCCTCTACAAGTTCGGCCTGGCCGGGCACATGTCCGGGGTGGTGCTCGCCAACCTCGTACCGTCGGTGCCCTTCGTCATCCTGACCATGACCCCGTTCATCGAGCAGATCGACCCGCGGATCGAGAGCGCGGCGCGCATGTGCGGCGCGGGCCTGCGGACGGTGTTCCTCCGGGTCCTCACGCCGCTGCTCGTGCCGGGCATCCTCGCCTCCGCGATCCTCGTGCTGGTCCGGACCGTGGGCATGTTCGAGCTCACCTTCCTGACCGCGGGGCCGGACTCGCAGACCCTGGTGGTGGCGCTCTACTACTCGATGTCCGCGTCCGGGATCAGGGCCCAGCAGTCGGTCGACGCCATGGCGGTCATCTACACCTCGATGATGCTGGTCCTGCTCGTCGTCGCGCTGCGCTACGTCAACCCGACCCAGCTGGTGGCGCAGGTCAAGGACGAGCCGGAGCACTGAGGCCGGCGCCGGCGTCGAGGATCTCACCCAGCCGGCCCGCGACCGTGAGAAGCGCGGGCAGTTTCGTCCGCAGGCCGCGGTACGCCGCGGCGAGGGCACTGTCGACCGCGATCGGCTCGGCGCGGGCGCCCTCGGGATCGAGCTGGGCGACGGCCCCGGGTAGATCGGGCGCCAGGCCGATGGCGAAGAGCCCGAGCGCGGCCGCGCCGAGGGCGACATCGTCGGCCACACTCGACGCCCGCACCGGGCAATCCAGGACCGCGGCCATCACCGCACGCCACAGCGGAGATCGGAACGCGCCACCGGCCAGGCGAACGCTGCTGACCGGTGTCAGCTCGGCCAGGCGGTCACGGACGCCGCCGAGCTGGAGGCAGACACCCTCCACGGCGGCCCGTACCAGGTGACCCCGAGAGTGCTCGCTACGCAACCCCAGGTACGCGCCCGGCGGGCCCGATTCCCCCTCCGAGGCCCGGTCGGCCAGCAGATAGGGCAGCATCACCAGTCCGTCGCTTCCCGGGGCGATCCGTTCGGCGAGAGCCAGGAGTTCGGGCGCGGCGAGCTGGTCATCGGACGCCGGGCGACTGTCGGGTTCGAGGGCGCTACCGGCCCACCGTACGACGTTGCCGCCGTTGTTGACCGTCTCGCCGACAACCCACGCGTCCTCGGTCAGTGCAGCGCAGGAGAAGGTCTCCGCCGGGTCGACGAGCGGAGCCGCGACGACCGTCCGCAGGGCCCCGGTGGCCGCGAGCGTCAGACCGGCGACGGTGCTGTCGATCGCCGCCATGCCCAGGCTGCTCGACGGACCGTCACCCGCGCCCACGACGACAGGTGTGCCGGACGGCAGGCCGACGGCCTGCCCGGCCGCCGAGGAGAGCCGCAAAACGCCTGTCGTGGGCAGGACCGGAGGTAGTTGCCTGCCGGACACCCCGACGAGGTCGAGTATGCCCGCGCTCCACACCCGACGGTGGACGTCGAACAGGCCGGTGCCGGACGCCGACGACAGCTCGGTCACCAACGTTCCGGTCAGCCGATGGACCAGGTAGTCCTTCAGGCCGATCCACCACCGCGTCGCGGTGCAGAGGTACGGCTCGTGGCGGGCGAACCACAGGAGTTTGCAGAGCGGGCTTCCCGGGTGCACTGGCGTGCCGGTAAGCCGGTGCAGCTCCCGGCTCTGCCCGGAGACCCGCAGGTCACGGGCCACCTCCGCGGACCGCGTGTCACGCCCGGTCAGCAGCGGCGTCACCGGGCTGAGTGTCTCGTCCAGCCCGATCACGCCGTACCTCGGGGAGCTAAGCGCGAGGGCGACGACCTCCGCCCCGGCGGTGTCGGCGACACAGTCGGACACCGCTGCCAGGGTGGCCGCTACCAGCACGTCGGGGTCCTGTACCTGCCAGCCGGGCAGCGGTTGGAGCAGCGGGTACGCCCGCGTCCGGACGTGTCGGGCGGAGCCGTCCAGCGCGAACGCGCCCGCCCGCACTGCGGTGGTGCCCACGTCGACCCCGAGGATGAAACGACGCTCCGGCCCCATGAGCACATGGTCGAGCGGCGTTCAGCGGGTGGGCAAGCGGTTGCGCGCAGTTGTCCTGTCGTGTGCCACGAGAACCGGCACGCTAGAGCCGAAGCGCCTCACCCACCCGGCACCGGACGGTCTGAAGTCAGACTGAGACTTCCTCGTGCCGGGGGCGCTCTGCGTTCTGGCCCGAGTTGGCGTCAGTCCTCGTCCGTCGGGCTGGGGCGGTTCTTGGCGATCCAAGCTCGAACAGCCTTGCCATCCCAGACGCGGCCCATGCTCAAGGTGGCGAGGGGGTCGGGGAATCCCTTGCGGCCCACGATGATCGTGGCGCGCTGCTTGCTGATCCCACCAAGCAAGTCGCGGATCTCATCCAGCCCAAGCAGCTCCACGATCTGACGGTATGAGCCCTGGGGATTGCCTCAGGACAAACTGGGAGGGACAACCCCTACGGGGGTTGCCTTCGTGCAACTCCCCGTGATGCCATGGGTGAATGACCCGACGCGTCACTTTCGCGGAGTATCTGACGGCCGTAGCCCTGACCCTGGCTCGCAGGCATAAGCCGGTGTGGTCGTGGATCAAGTGGCGGAACGTCTGCAAATGCGGAAACGAGCTGCCGTGTCGCGCCAGACACAAGATCCCGATCAACCGGGGCCACTGGCCAGGTGAGAGCTGATGAGCGCACACGGACCGGTCCTCCCGCTGTGGCTGTGCGAGGCCTGCGAGCGCCCTTGGCCATGTCCCACACGCCGCGCGGAGCTGCTGGGGGAGTACGCCACCTCGCCGGTGGCTCTCCGGATTTACCTGGGATTGCACCTGGTGGCAGCTACGCAGGACATGTCCTGGGCTCCCGCCGACGCTGTGCACCGCAGGTTTCTCGGCTGGCTCGCATGAAGGCCGGCGACTTGTTGATCGTGGGGCGAGAAGCCAGCGTGCAGTTCATCCGCCCCATCCGGTTCCGCGTGATCCGCGTACTCGACTGGATCACCTACGACGAGTGGATCTGGCTCGACGGGTACCAGCTCGACGACCGAGGTGACGCAGTGGCGCGACGGTCGATCTTCGTCATGAAGGCAGGGTTACGCATCCAACGGCGGACCGCCCCAGCGGGTGTGCAACCGAGGCGGTCCAGTTCGCGTATGCGGGCCTAAGCCGTATCGGCGAGATCGAGCATCGCGACGCGAGTGGTGACAGGATTGTCGCCATGCCTGCTCGCGCACTGAGCTTCGGGATGGTGGCGGAGCAATACGAACGGTACCGACCGGGCTACCCCGCCGAGCTTGTCGACCTGGTCCTGAGCTATGCGGATCGGCCGATTCGGACGGCACTGGAGATCGGCGCCGGAACCGGCAAGGCGACCCGGCTGTTCGCGGGAGCGGGCGTCACTGTCACGGCGACCGAGCCGGACGAGGCCATGCTTGCGGAGCTGCGCAAGCACGTACCGGCAGGCGTCGAGACCGTGCGGGCCTCCTTCGAGGACCTGCGGCCCGGCGCGAAATACGACCTGGTCTACGCGGCGGCGGCACTGCACTGGACGACACCGGATGGCCGATGGTCACGGGTGGCCGCGCTGCTGGAACCCGGCGGGGTGTTCGCCTCGTTCGGCGGACCAACCCAGCTGGTTGACCCGGCGGTGGCGGACGCTGTCTGCGCCGCCCGGGTGCCTTTCCTGGAGAGCGACGAGATCCCCTCTCCCGACGGCACGCCCCCGGGGCAGGCCATGCAGTGGCCGGGAACGGAACTCCAGCGCTCCGAATGGTTCACCGATGTGCGGCAGACCGTGATCGAGCGGCGGCTGACGATGAGCGCGCGCGACTACGTCGGACACCTGTCGACGATCTCGGCGTATCTCGCGCTGCCGACCCCGAAGCAGGAGCAGGTCTTCAGCCAGATCGAGCAGGTCCTACCCGCGACGGTCGAGCTTTCCGCCGACGTCATAGTGCATCTCGCCCGTCGGCGCCCCGAGCAGTAGCCGCCGGCGCGGGCGCTCAGACGAGGAACTCCTCGCGCATCCGCGCGCCCAGGTTGATCCCGCCGACCGCCCGTGCGCTGGCCGGGTCGTGCACGGCGACTGTGTTGTTGCGACGCATCAGCTCCCGGACCGCGGGCGGCAGTCGCGGCGGGTCGTCCATGGCCGCGAGGACCTGCCCGGCACTGACGATCAGTCGGTCGGCCAGGGTGGCGGCGTCGGTGTCCACCCGCACCCGGCCGTACTCCCAGCCGGCGGTGGTCAGGTCGAGCACCTCGAACACCCGGGTCACCAGCGGGTTCGGGTCGGTCACCCGGTCGAGCCGAGGCGCCCGATTACCGAGCACAGTGACGGCGGCGGCCACCTGCGCGTACGGGTGGAAGCCGCACGGCAACGCGAACAGCGGCCAGCGCAGGGCTGGGCCCGCCTCCTTCCACAGCGGCCGGTAGTTACGGCGGTGCACCAGCAGCCGTCGGCCCGTCCGTCGGTGGATCTCCTGGGCCTGGGCCTGAAGGTCCACGTGGGCCTCGTCGGCGACCTGACTCACGATCCGGGTCGCCACCACCAGGCCGTCGTCGCTGTCCAGCGAACCGGTGAGGGCGTCGACCTGCTCGTTGAACCGGACCCGCGCGTGGGGGCCGTACCGGGACTGGACGTCGTGCAGCAGCGCCTGCTGGCGTCCCGGGTCGAGCTGGACTCGCCTACCGCCCAGCAATCGACGGAGCCAACGCATGTCGCCTCGATTCAGCAGAGCCGTCGCGGACGGCGGCAATGCTAGTGCGTCGACCCTCCCTCATGTTCCGAAGGGGGGTCGATCGACTTCGCTCTCGGAGACCGCGATCACCGGCGACGTGGCGTGATCAGCCCCGACTCGTACGCCCACACGACCAGTTGGGCCCGGTCGCGGCAGTACAGCTTCGTCATCGCCCGGTTGACGTGTGTCTTGGCGGTCAGCGGACTGATCACCATGCGCGTGGCGATCTCGTCGTTGGTCAGCCCGCGGGCGACCAGCTCGACGATCTCCTGCTCCCGGGCGGTCAGCACGTCGCGCCCGGCCGTCGGCACGGGCGGCGGCGGGCCGGCCACGAACTCGCTGATCAGTGTGCGGGTGACCGTCGGCGCGAGCAGCGCGTCGCCGCGCGCGACGACGGTGACGGCGTGCAGCAGGTCGGCGGGGTCGGCGTCCTTGAGGAGAAAGCCGCTGGCCCCCGCGCGGAGGGCGGCGAACACATAGGAGTCGAGCCCGTAGTTGGTGAGGATGAGAACGCGGATCGCGGCGAGGTCGGGGTCGGCGGCGATGCGCCGGGTGGCCTCGATGCCGTCGAGGCCCGGCATCTGCACGTCCATCAGGACGACGTCCGGGCGCAGACATCGTGCCAGGTGGACGGCCGAGGTGCCGTCGTTCGCCTCGCCGACGACCTCCAGGTGGTCCTCGGCGTCGAGCAGTGCCCGGAAACCGGCTCGCATCAGCGCCTGGTCGTCGGCGATCAGCACCCGGATCATCGCGGGCCGTTCAGCGGGAAGGTGGCCCGTACGGTGAACCCGTGGTCGTCGTGCGCGGCGGTCCGCAGGGTGCCGCCCAGTGCGCTGACCCGCTCCCGCATGCCGCGTAGGCCCACGCCCGGGGTCAGGGGCTCGGCCGGCGACGCCTGACCGTCGTCGGTGACCGCGACGGTCAGCCCCGCCGGGGCGTACTCCACCTGGATGTGCGCGGTCGCGGGGCCGGCGTGGCGGGCCACGTTGGTGAGGGCCTCCTGGATGACCCGGTACCCGGCCTGGTCGACCTCGTCGGGCAGTTCCCCGCGCTGACCGGTGACGGTAACCTGCACCGGTACGCCGACCGCGCGGGTCCGCTCGGCCAGCTCGTCCACTCGGGCCAGCCCGACGCGATCGTCGTCGGTGGGTGCGCGGAGGACGTCGAGGGTCGTGCGGAGTTCCCGCATCGCGGCGCCGCTGGCCTCCTGGATCGCCAGCATCGTGGTCGACGGCTCCTCGCCGTGTTTGCGGGCCAGGTGCACGGCGATCCCCGCCTGCACCTTGATCACCGAGATGCTGTGGGTCAGGGAGTCGTGCAGGTCGCGGGCGATGCGCAGGCGTTCCTCCCCGGCGCGCCGCAACGCCATCTCCTCGCGGGTGCGTTCGGCCTCGGTCGCCCGCTGTTCGACCTGCTCCAGGTACGCCTGGCGTTGCCGCGTGACGAGCCCGGCGACGTTGGCCGCCACGAACCAGCCGAGCAGCAGGGCCGTCCGCTCGGCGACCAGCTGGCCTGGTCGGCCGGCCGGCGCCATCGAGATGTCGTGGGCCAGGAAGCCACCGAGGAAGGCGAGGCTGGCCACGGCGGCGACCGACCGGTGTCCCTGCCAGGCGCTGACGTAGACCGCGCAGAGGACGGGGAACGCGGCGGACACCCCGGGGTGCACCCGGACGTGAACGGCCAGCATGGCGACGGTGACCACGCCGAGCGCCACCACCGGGTGGCGCCGGCACACCGCCAGGGCCACCACCGTGGCCAGGACCAGGGCGACGTCGAGCACCTCGACCGTGGCGGCGTCCGGGGTGAGCACGGCGTTGCCGAGTAGGAGGACGCCGAGGGCGAGACCGCCGAGGGCGTACGGGAGGTCACGGCGCATGGTCGCACTGTAGAACGGCCGTCGTCGGTGGAGCATCCTGCGCGCGTGGTACCTGCGGCGTACCACGGACGCGGTATGAGCGGCGGGCAAGTGTCTGCGGCGGCGCGACGTTTTCCCGGCTTGCCGGAACAAGCATCGAGCCATGACATACCGCTTCTTCACCCCCACACCGACGAGGGCGGCCACCGGCCGCACCGCGGCGGTCTACCAACAGTTGCGTGACGACTTTCTCGGGCCGTTGCCGACCTTCCAGGCGCTCTCCGTCGTGCCGGATGTGCTGGCCGCCACCTGGGCGCTGATGCGGGAGGCGCTGCTGGCCGGGGACGCGCCCCGGGTCGACCGCGAACTCGTCGCGGCCGCGGTGTCCCGGACCAACCGCTGTCAGTTCTGCGTCGACGCCCACGTGCTGCTGCTGCACGCGCTGGGCGCGCCGAGGCTGGCCGAGGCCGTCGCCCGGGGCGAGACACCGCCCGAGACGAGGCACGCCCAGCTCGTCGGATGGGCGCAGGCGAGCCGTAGCCCCGGAGCCGCCGACTGGACCAGCCCGTACCGCCCGGAGATCACCGGCACCCTGCTCGCCTTCCACTTCATCAACCGGGTCGTCTCGGCGTTGCTCGACAGCGATCTGCTCCCCGGCGGCCTGCAACGGTCCCCACTGGTGCGCTCGGTCGGGGGCCGGCTCTACGCCAAGGCGGCCCGGGAGCCGAAGGAGCCCGGCCGAAGCCTCCCGCTCCTCGACGCCGACGCGACGGCGTCACCTCCGGCGTGGGCGGGGGACAGCCCGGTGGGCGTCGCCTACGCGGCGTTGCGGAACGCCGCCACCCGGGGTGGGGACCTGCTGGGCGACGTGGCACGCCAGACCGTGACGGCCACTGTGCGCTGGGAGGACGGCCGGTTCCCGGCCCGGCCCGCGGACTGGGCCGTCGACCTGGTCCGGGATGTGCCGGGCCGGGACCGCATCGCAACGCGGATCGCGTTGCTGGCGGCGTTCGCGCCCGGCGCGATCAGCCCGGGCGACGTCGCTCTCTGGCGGCTCTCCCATCCGGCCGACGCCGACCTCGTGCGGTTGGTCGCGTTCGGGGCGATCACGGCCACCGACCATGTCGCCAG